>QHMR01000017.1 GCA_003217875.1 Verrucomicrobiota bacterium | reverse complement strand
CGCAGCGTGCGCTTGAGCGAAGCGCCGAGTTTTGGGAAGTCGATCCTGGAATACGCTTCCACTGGCGCTGCCGCCCAAGCCTATCGCGCTCTCGCTCGTGAGTTCATCCAGCGCCACGCCTCGCCAGCCACTCCTGGCGAGTTATCGCGTACATCAGTGTCGGAAAACCTCGAAACGTAATTTCCTTCTCTACGTTCATCTCATTTTTCTCCGCCACGCGACGTGATGGAATGTTTTCTGGGTGAATGAGTGAGATCACGCGTGACAGATTGCAATCGCGAAAGCCGTAATCGCGGACGACGCGTGCCGCTTCAGTGATCAGGCCGCGGTTCCAGTAATCCGGATGAAGTCGATAGCCGATCTCGATGTCTTCGATGCCATGCTCGGGATGGTAAAAGAAACCACAATACCCGATGACCGTGTCCTTGCCGCGCGGGACGACGGCAAACTGGGACGGGATGCCGGCACGGTCCCAGCTCATGACTTTCTCGATGAAAGCGATAGTCTGTTTGCATTCGGTGAAAACGCCGAGTGAGAAGCGCATGAAATCCGGATTGGCGAACAAGTGCGCCATACGATCGATATCTTCCTGATGGAAGGAGCGCAGAATTAGTCGCTCAGTTTCGAGAGTCGGCACTGGAAGTAATGAACACGAATCGCACGCGAGTTGCGATTCATAATCGGAACATGCGAACGGATGCTGAAGAGTTCGCCCGGCCGGCACAGCCGCCCGATACGACGAGCTGGTCGGCCCTGCGCGAGGCGGCGAAAGATTGCGAGGCGTGCCATCTTTACAAGGGCGCCACGCAAACGGTCTTTGGCGAAGGCCCGAAGGGCGCAACGATGATGCTGGTCGGAGAGCAGCCGGGAGATTACGAAGATGTCGCCGGTAAGCCGTTCGTTGGACCGGCTGGAAAAATCATGGATCAAGCGCTCGAAGAAGCCGGAATCGATCGCACAAAGGTCTATGTCACGAATGCGGTGAAACATTTCAAATGGGAGCCGCGCGGCAAACGCCGGATTCATCAAAAACCAAATTCTCGCGAGATCGCAGCCTGCCGGCCGTGGCTGGAAGCGGAGCTGCGAATCGTTAAGCCAAAGCTGGTGGTGGCAATGGGCGCGACGGCGGCGCAGACGATTTTCGGCCCAGCATTTCGGGTCACGCGCGAGCGCGGCAAAGTGTTGTCATCTAAACTTGCGCCGAGGGTCCTCGCGACCGTTCATCCATCGTCTCTCCTTCGGCAGCCCGACGAGGCGTCACGCGAGCGCGAATACAAGCGCTTCGTCAGCGATCTTCGTGCTGCGTTGTACGCAGCTGGCGAAGAATAAAAGGATCTCGTTTGGCTTGTTTTATGCGGCCGTTGTTGCGTCTCGCGTTTTGTATTCCGCGACGAACGCCCTGCGAAACTTATCGAACGATTGGCGTTCTATTTCAGTGCGCGCTCGATTCATTAAATACAGATAAAAATGCAAATTGTGCAGGGTGATCAGGCGAAGCCCGAGAATTTCCTCCGCTTTGATGAGGTGACGGATATAGCCGCGCGAAAATTCCCGGCATGCCGGACACGTGCAGTTTTCCTCTATTGGTCTCTTGTCCCGGGCAACCTCTGCATTCTTTAAATTGATCGTGCCTGTCGCGGTGAACGCCGTTCCATTTCGCGCCAGCCGTGTCGGCAGCACGCAATCAAACATATCCATCCCACGCGCGATCATCTCCAATAATTGCGGTGGAGTGCCCAGTCCCATCGCATAACGCGGTTTGTCGTGGGGCAAAAATGGTTCAGCCGATTCAACGGCTCGCATCATTTCGTCTTCTGGTTCGCCTACGCTTACTCCGCCAATCGCGTAGCCATCGAAATCAAGCTCAACAATTGCTTGCGCGCTTGCTTTGCGCAGATCGTCAAACGTCGCACCCTGGACGATGCCGAAGAGAAGCTGGCGTTCGATTGCGGATTGCGGATTGCGGATTGCGGATTGAATCGGTTCGGCCTTTGGGTGTTGAGCGTTGGGTTTTGAGCGTTGGACGTTTTCTTCTCTTCGGCCCTGCAAGGCTTCCTTGCATCGTCTCGCCCATCGTGTCGTCATCTCCGCGCTTTGCGCCGCGTAATCGTATTGGCAGGGGTAGGGAACGCACTCATCGAGCGCCATCGCGATGTCGCTGCCGAGCGCGACCTGAATTTCCATCGCGATCTCCGGTGAAATGAACGCTCGCGCTCCATCGAGATGATTTTGAAATTCGACGCCGTCCTCAGTGATCTTGCGCAATTTCGCGAGCGAGAAAATCTGATATCCGCCGCTATCCGTTAGAATTGGTGCATCCCAATTCATGAATTTGTGCAGGCCGCCAAAATGTTTGATCACATCCAATCCCGGCCGAACAAACAGGTGATAGGTATTTCCAAGAACGATCTGCGCCTTGAGTTCATGCAGCTCTCGCGGCGTGACGGCTTTCACCGTCCCTTGCGTCCCCACCGGCATAAACGCCGGCGTCTCGACTACGCCGTGCAATGTTCCTACTCGCCCACGTCGCGCTTTCGATTGTCGATCTTGCGTAAAAAGCTCGAACATTGCGGCGTCAGCTTCGCACAATGGCTCGGGAGCGCACGCGGCTCGCAGTCGCAGAAATTGTTTGTCCCGTGGAACGATTTTTAGTAAACAGGGTAAAACGCGCTGAAGAAATGCCGAAACGCAGGAGAAAGAGAGCGGCAATAAGGAAGAAAAAATCGCGGAAGCGAATCTCGCCCGCTTCGCATCCGATCTGGAAAAAAGCGAGGCGTTCGGCCGCAAGAGCGCGACCGTTGGCCGAAGGCCATTTGGCGCGGTGGTTGGAGCGGTAGACGATCCGCGCTCGAAGGAAAAGGTTTGGCAATTGCCAGCGCATTTGTTGAACCAGGGCAGCACGAACTCGTGTGTCGGCCATTCCTGCGCGCACTTTATTATGGCGGCGCCGATCATGAGTCACACAGTCGATGCGATCGCACTCTGGCGTCGCGCTCAGGAGATCGATGAATTTGCCGGCAATGAAGGCACGAACAGCGGGACAAGTGTCCGTGCGGGATTCAAAGCACTCCGCGAGCGCAATCTCATCACGAGCGATTATCGTTGGGCAAACGACGCCGACGAGACATTGCGTTTCATCCTGACGCGCGGGTCGGTCGTGGTCGGTTCGAAGTGGTATCCCGGCATGAGCGAGCCCCTAAACGGGGTAATGCGATTGACCGGTAATCCCGGATCGACCGGGCATGCGTATTTGCTTTTTGGTTTTAGCCCAGATCAGGACGCATTTCTAATGGCGAACTCGTGGGGACCGAGCTGGGGAATAAACGGCTGTGCGTTTTTGCCCTACGACGCATTCGATCAACTGATGCAACAAGACGGAGTCGTATGTTCCGCTATCGAAGATTGATCGTTTGGTTGGTTTGCCTGACAGCCTTCTCCGCGTGTGTCTCCACAACTCCACCAGCACCGGGTCCGGTCAATCCGACACCCGCGCCGCTCCACGGTTATCACATCACTTTGTACGACCAAAACGGGAACGTGACGGAGCGATACGATGTCGGGCCCAGCGACATCGTCCGCGACGATCCATTGCGCCAGGACATATGGTTCCGTGTTGGTGGCCAGGAAAAACGTTTCCACGGCTCGTATCAAAAAGAACGCTATTGATCGCGGCGGCTTGTTCGAACGCCCGATGGTCTGTGCGCACGCGAAAATTATTTTGCGTGCTTGCGATTTTCCCTCTATATTCGCGGCTTACCGCATCAGGCGCGTGAGAGGGTTTGTTGCGCGGCCTGAGGCGGGTTTTTTGTCGCCCGGACTACGAGGTTTTGGCGGCGCTTTGTTTTAACATGCCCACGATTAATCAATTAATTCGAAAGGGACGACGGAAGGTTTCGATGAAATCGAAATCGCCGGCGCTCGCCCGTTGTCCGCAGCGGCGCGGTGTGTGTGTGCAGGTAATGACGCGCACGCCGAAGAAGCCGAACTCCGCCTTGCGCAAAGTGGCAAAAGTGCGGTTGACGAATGGCCAGGAAGTGATTGCCTACATTCCGGGCGAGGGGCATAACTTGCAGGAGCACTCGATCGTGCTCGTGCGTGGCGGACGCGTGAAGGATTTGCCAGGCGTGCGCTACCACATTGTGCGCGGCACGCTCGACTCGCTTGGTGTCGATGGACGCCGGCGCGGTCGCTCCAAGTACGGAGCGAAGCGCCCGAAAGGTGGCGCAGCCGGTGGAGGCGGCGCGGCGAAAGCGGCGCCCGCAGCGGCTGAGAAGAAGTAGAATTTGAAAAAGAAGATCGACAATGTCGCGACGGAGGAGAGTTTACAAAAAGGAAGAGCACGTGGATTCCCGATATGGGAGTCCCGCGGTGGCGCGACTCATTACTACGGTAATGAAGCGTGGCAAGAAATCGCTCGCGGAACGGATCGTCTACACCGCGATCGATAAATCGCGCGAAGGTTCTGATTCAGTCGATCCGCTGGAAGTCGTCAACAAGGCGATCGAAAATGTTCGTCCGCGGCTGGAAGTAAAATCGCGCCGCGTTGGTGGAGCAACCTATCAGGTTCCCATGGAAGTAACGCCCGCGCGACAAATTTCCCTCGCTACGCGCTGGATTGTCCAATACGCGGACAATCGTAAGGGAATGCCGATGGCGGAAGCGCTCGCTCACGAGATAAAGGACGCCGCAGCCGGTCAGGGGAACGCGATCAAGAAACGCGAAGACACACATAAAATGGCGCAAGCGAACCGCGCGTTTGCGCATTTCCGTTGGTGACGATTATGGCGACGGCGACGATGGAACAGAAAAAGACTGCGGTGCAAAATCCAAATTCACCGAATCGCAAGTTTCCGCTGGAACGAACGCGGAACATCGGCATTGCCGCGCATATCGATGCGGGGAAGACGACGATCACCGAGCGGGTGCTGTTTTACACCGGTATGATCCACAAGATGGGCGAGGTGCACGAAGGCACCACCGTTACGGATTGGATGGATCAGGAGCGGGAGCGCGGAATTACAATCACGTCGGCCGCGACGACGTGCACTTGGGCGCAACGCAAAGAAGAAGGCGTTTACAAAATTTTCGAAGGCGTCAAGCAGCGTATCAACATCATTGATACGCCGGGACACGTCGACTTCACCGCCGAGGTGGAGCGTTCATTACGCGTGCTCGATGGGGCAATCGCCGTTTTCGACGGCGTGGCGGGCGTGCAGCCGCAATCCGAAACAGTCTGGCGTCAGGCGACCAAATACAATGTGCCGCGCCTGGCGTTCATCAACAAAATGGACCGCGTCGGTGCGGACTTCAAGATGTCGGTGGACAGCATCCACAAGAAACTCGGCGCGAACGCGTGGCCGGTTTTGTTGCCGCTGGGCAGCGAACATCAGCTGCGCGGCCAGCTCGACGTTATTAATAAGAAGGCGATCATTTATTCCGAGGATGATCAACTTGGATCGACATATGAAGTCACTGATGTGCCAAAGGAGTATGTCAAACTTGTTGATAAAGCTTACAACGATCTAGTCGAACATGTTTCCAACATCGATGACGATGTCGCCGAGGCCGTCATCCATGAAAAGCCGGTCACGCCGGAACTGTTAAAGGCTGGAATTCGTCGGCAAACGATTGCCAACAAATTCGTGCCAGTGATCGGCGGCTCGGCGTTGAAAAACATCGGCATTCAGTATTTGGTCGATGCGGTTGTCGATTATTTGCCGAGCCCGCTCGACATTCCGCCGGCCAAAGGCCAAGACCCAGATACCGGTGGGCCGGTGGAAGTGCCGACGGATGACAACGGCCACTTTTGTTCACTGGCCTTCAAACTTTGGAGCGACCCGTTCGTCGGGAAGCTGGTTTTCTTCCGAGTTTATTCCGGCACGCTGAGTAAGGGCGACACGGTTTACAACCCGCGCACTAACAAGCGCGAACGCATTTCGCGCTTGATCCAGATTCAAGCAGACAAACGCGAAGACATTGAGACCTGCTACTCCGGCGATATCGCGGCCATCGTCGGTATTAAAAATATCACCACCGGCGACACGCTCTGCGATGAAGACCATCCCATCCTTCTCGAGCCGCCGTCTTTCCCTGACCCAGTGATTTCAATGGCTATTGAGCCGAAGACGAAACTGGATCAGGAAAAAATGGCGACTGCGTTGCAACGCCTCTCAGAAGAAGACCCGACTTTCTGGGTTTATACGCACGAAGACACCGGCCAAACCATCATCGCCGGGATGGGTGAGTTGCACCTGGAAATCATCCGCGACCGGATGTTTCGCGAGTTCAAAGTGGACGCCAACGCGGGCAAACCGCAGATTGCGTACCGCGAAACGATCACCACGAACGCGCACGGCGTTGGCAAGTTGATTAAGCAATCAGGCGGCCGCGGCCAATATGGACACGTGGAGGTGGACGTGCGCCCAGCCGAGCGCAGCAAAGGCCTAGTCGTCGAGAACAAAATCGTCGGCGGCATCATTCCGCGCGAATACATTCCTGCCGTCAAAAAAGGCATCCAAGAAGCGGTGCTCAACGGCGTACTGGGCGGTTATCCTGTTGTCGATGTTGAGGTCGATATCGTTTACGGTTCGTTCCACGAAGTCGATTCCAGCGAACTCGCATTTAAAATGGCCGCGATCTTCGCGATGAAAGACGGGTTCAAACAAGGCAAGCCGATTCTGCTGGAGCCGATCATGAGGGTGGAAAACATCACTCCAGACGAGTTTCAGGGAGACATTTGCGGTGACTTGAGTCGGCGCCGTGGCAGCATCAACAACATCGAAACGCGCGGCAACCTCGCGATTATTCACGCCGAGGTTCCACTCGCCGAGTTGTTCGGTTACGCGACTGCCATTCGTTCGCTGTCGAAGGGTCGCTCCAGTTATTCGATGGAACCTTCGCATTTCCAGCCCGTGCCGGCGAACCTGGTTCCGGCCATTCTCGATCAGAAAGAGGGCAAATGAGCAATGGCCAGCGAATTCGGATTCGCTTGAAGGCGTTCGATCACCGGATGCTGGATCAATCCGCCGTGGAGATCGTGGAGACCGCCAAGCGCACCGGGGCACGCGTGGCCGGTCCTATTCCGCTACCGACATTAGTCGAGAAGTTTACGGTGAATCGTTCCCCGCACGTTGACAAAAAGTCCATGGAACAATTTGAAATTCGCACCCACAAACGGCTGTTGGACATCATCGAGCCAACGGCCAAGACAGTGGATGAACTAAAGAAACTGAACTTGCCTGCGGGCGTTGACATTACCATTAAGATTTAAGCGGAGGCGCTTCTGAAAGATTTGCAATCGCACGGTCATGAGCATCGGACTTCTTGGACAAAAAATCGGTATGACCAGCGTTTACGACGCCAAAGGTCGATTGCACCCTGTGACTGTGATAGCGGCGGGCGATAATGTTTTACTGCGCCGCTTGACCCACCAAAACGACGGATATTCAGCGGTGCAGGTTGCGTTCGGCGCTCAGAAGGAATCCCGTGTTATAAAATCGTCGTTGGGTGAGTTTAAAAAGGCCGGAGTCGAGCCAAAGAAATTTGTGCGCGAGTTTCGCCTGACAAGCGATCTCCCTGAAGGCGAGATCAATTTAAACGTTACCCAGTTTCAACCAGGCGACTATGTGGATGTGATTGGTCGATCGAAAGGAAAGGGATTTCAGGGAGTGATGAAGAAGCATAATTTCCATGGACAGGGCGCAGCGCACGGTTCGAAAACGCATCGGCGCATCGGCGCAGTCGGCAATCGTTCTACGCCCGGACGCATTTGGAAGAACCAGGGAATGCCAGGGCACCTCGGTAGCGAGCGTGTGACTGTGCAAAATCTCCAAATCCTGCAGGTGCGCGAAGCCGAGAAATTGATTTTAGTCAGCGGTGCGGTGCCCGGGCCGAACGGTGGATACGTGATAGTTAGGCCAGCTATCAAGCATCCGGAAAGAGTGCTGGCGACGCACGCGGCGCACCGGAAACACGACGAACAGGAGGCGGCGAAGAAGCCCGCGATAACCGTCCGATAAGAAATGAGCGCCAAAGTTTTGACCAAAGCCGCAGCGAAGGAAGCGAGAATCGACATTATTGAAGATGGACGCGGTAGCCAGGCCGTCCATGATGTGGTCGTTGCGATGCGCGCAGCGCGTCGTTCCGGTTCGGCTAACACAAAGACCAAAGCGGAAGTGGACCTTTCTGGTGCAAAGCCCTGGCGGCAGAAGGGAACTGGCCGCGCTCGCGCCGGTTACAAATCATCGCCCATATGGCGAGGTGGCGGCGTCGTGTTTGGCCCAAAGCCGCGCGATTATTCCAAAAAGATTTCAAAATCATTACGGCGCCTGGCGTTTCGGAAAGCCTTGAGCGAGCGCATCAAGTCCGGCGACGTTTTGACGACCGAAAAATTCGCCGTGTCAGAGCTGAAAACGAAGGCCTTCGTTGCGTTGGTGAAAAAACAAACCGACGCGAGGAAAGTTCTTTTAATTTCGGACACCTTCGATCAAACAACCTTGAAATCGGGACGCAACGTCAAGCGGGTGACGCTTGCGACCGCTTCCGATGTAAACACAGAGCAATTGCTGGCGTTCGAGAAGATTCTTGTCACCCAGAAGGCACTCGAACAATTAGCGGATCGGACCCGGTCGCCGCGGAGTCATCAAACTACGGAGTGATGCAATGAACGAGCCGCACGAGATTATTCAGACCGCCTCATTGACTGAGAAATCGACGTTGATGAGCGAAAAGCAAAACAAGTATGTCTTCCGCGTCAGTCCGAAAGCGAACAAGCTTCAGATCAAGAACGCAATTGAGCGGCTGTTTCAAAAGAAAGTTGTCGATGTCAATACATGTAATTACGCCGGCAAGGAGAGGCGTGTGCGAGGCCCCTTAGGACGGCGGCCGCGGTGGAAGAAAGCCATCGTGACGTTGAAGGAAGGGGAAAAGCTCGACCTCATCTGATGGGGAGACACATATGGCTCTAAAGGAATTTCGCCCACTAACGCCAACGCTGCGTTTCAAGTCGCTGCCTGGCTTCGATGAAATCACGAAATGGCGCCCTGAACGAAGGTTGGTTGAGCCGAAGAACAAATCCGGCGGACGCAACAACTACGGCCGCCTTACGTCACGTCACATCGGGGGCGGTCATAAGCACAAATATCGCAAAGTGGATTTCAAACGGCGCAAGCGCGGTGTCTCAGCGGCCGTTATAGGGATCGAGTACGATCCGAACCGCTCTGCCCGAATCGCTCTTATCAAATACTCAGATGGCGAGCTAAGTTATATCCTTGCGCCAAACGGGCTTCGAGTAGGATCGACGGTTATCTCCGGAGATGATGTTCCACCTGAGTTGGGAAATGCTCTGCCGCTTCGCGCCATTCCGCTTGGCACGAACATTCATAACATCGAATTGAGTCCCGGTCGTGGCGGCCAGGTCGCGCGCAGCGCTGGGCAACAGGCAACGTTAACTAATATCGAGGCGGGTTACGCCCTCGTGAAAATGCCCTCCGGCGAAATTCGACGGATTCACGAGAACTGTTTCGCTACGGTTGGCCAAGTAGGGAACGTTGATCACATGAATGTGTCGAGCGGCAAAGCGGGACGCACTCGCTGGCAAGGGCGCCGGCCGCACGTGCGGGGCATGGCGATGAATCCGATTGATCATCCCATGGGTGGCGGACAAGGGAAGTCAAAAGGCGGTGGCGGCCGTCATCATCCAGTCAGTCCGTGGGGACAACTGGCCAAAGGATTCAAAACGCGCAGCAAACATAAACCGAGCGACCGTTTTATTTTGGAAAGGCGAAGGCCGAAGAAAAAAGCCTGATCGGAAAAATTTTGCAGAAGAAGATGAATCAGGAAAACAGGAATGTAGGAAACCGGACTTCAAATTCCTCCTGGATTCCTAGCTTCCGGATTCCAATTACCATTTGATTTTTATGGCTAGATCGTTAAAGAAAGGACCCTTCGTCGAGTTGCATCTTCTGGAGAAGATCGACAAGATGAACAGCTCGGGCGTCAAGAAACCGATCAAGACCTGGTCGCGACGCTCGATGGTGACGCCGGATTTTGTTGGCCACACGTTTTTGGTGCACAACGGAAAGACGTTTAATTCTGTTTTCGTCACCGAGAACATGGTTGGCCACAAGCTCGGTGAATTTTCGCCTACGCGTGTGTTTAAGAAACACGGTTCGCACACGGCGAAGGTGACCAAGTAATTGCAGATTGAAGATTGCAGATTGCAGATTGGCACGTCGCGGTTACGCCGCGGGATCGTGCAATTTGTAATTTTGAATTTGCAACTTGCAATTGGGATTTGCGCGCAAGCGCAGGGAAACAGTTCTTTGTCAGAATCGAAGATAGAAACCGCTGCGTCCCCCGCGACGGCTGAAGCATTGCGGGAAAACGAACAACTGCAACGGCAACTGTCGATTGCACAGGAGTCGCTCAAGGCATTAACCAGCAGCCTGGCTGAATCCAACGCGGAGGCAGAAGAACTCCGCCGGAAATATTCCGATCTCGAATTGCGAATGGAGGCGCTGGGCCTGGCGTCAGCGAACAAGGATCGGGCGAAGCTGGAGCAGCGTTTGCTGGCAGCAGTAAGCGATCTTCAACTTGCGCAAAAAGAGCGCGATCAATATCGCGACGAGATGTTGCGCTTGAACGAAGCGGTGTTGTGTTATTTGAAAACCTCGCAGGGCGGCGACGCAAAAGCGCGAATGGAAGTGGAGGCGCAGCTGCGCAGCATTAATACGCTGATCACAAAGTCCACCAGCACGCCGGACCTGCCTGAGCCCGGCCTAATGGATGGGAGCGTGATCAGCGTGAAGGAGGAGTGGTCGTTTGTAGTCGGCAACCTTGGCGAAAAACAAGGAGTAAAAATTGGGATGCCTATGCGAGTGATGCAAGATGATCGAAAGATCGCGATTCTGCGAGTAGTCGATGTGCGGCAAAAGATTTGCGGTGCGGTGATTCAGGAAATGAATTCAAGCAAGGAAAGAATAAAAGTTGGGGACCGGCTCCAGGTGGATGCACAACCCAATATGAGTTTAAGATAAATGGAAGTTAGATCGATACATAAGTATGCGCGGATTTCGCCGTATAAAGCGCGCGAAGTCACGCGTGAGATCCAGGGTCTGCCGGTTTCCGCAGCACTCGATCTGCTGGCTTTCACCCCGAAGAAGGCCGCATTTCTAATTGGTAAGACGCTGAAGAGCGCAATCGCCAATGCAGAAAATAATGCCAACCTGAAACCGGATGGGTTGGTTGTGAAAGAGGCGATTGTCGGTGAAGGCCCAACTTTGAAGCGAATCATGGCGCGCGCGCGGGGCAGTGCCAGCCGGATTTTGAAGCGTACCAGTCACATTCGCATTGTTTTATCGGACGAAATTTCAATCGAGACGCGAGAAACGCGAAAAGCGAAACGGAAACAGGAAAACAAGGCGACAAAGAAGCAGATGAAGAGCGAGGCTACAGAAAGCGTGGGAGCGGAACCTGAGAAAAAAGCGGCGAAGCCAAAGCAGAGCGCAAATAGAAAGAAATAATCTATGGGACAAAAAGTAAATCCAACCGGGTTTCGCCTCAGTGTAAACCGAGACTGGCGCTCGCGCTGGTATGCATTGCCGCAGGAATTCCCGTCATTTCTGCACAGCGATCTGAAGATTCGCAATTACGTGAAGAAGAAGCTGCAATTTGCGGCGGTATCGAAAATTGTGATCGAACGGGCGTGGAACTCAATTCGCGTGACCATTCACACCGCCCGTCCTGGGATTGTGATCGGACGAAAAGGGGCGGAGATCGAAAAAATGACGGAAGAAATTTCCAAGATGGCCGAGGGCAAACAGGTCAAGATCGATATTCAGGAAATCAAAACGCCGGAACTAGATGCTCAGCTTGTCGCAGAAAATGTGGCGTTACAGATCGAGCGGCGGATTGCTTATCGCCGCGCAATGAAAAAAGCCGTGCAGACCGCGATGGACTTTGGCGCCGAGGGAATTCGGCTGCGGTGTTCTGGCCGGCTCAATGGCGCGGAGATTTCGCGTTCGGAATGGTATCGAGAGGGAAAAATCCCGCTGCATACCTTGCGCACGCCGATTGATTACGGGTTCGCGGAAGCAAACACGGTCTATGGTAAGATCGGCGTGAAATGCTGGATGTGTAAAAAGGAAGAACCAGCGCCTCAGCCAGTCGTACCGCCGCCACCCGCACCCGAGCAGGTTGAAGTCTAAAGAGAAAATTTATGCCGTTAATGCCAAAACGCGTGAAGTATCGAAAGACCCAGCGAGGAAGCCGAAAGGGAACGGCTTCGCGCAATCTAAAAATCGATTTTGGCGAGTTCGGTTTGCAGACATTGGAACGCGCCTGGATCACCAACACGCAGCTCGAAGCCGCGCGCGTCGCGCTCACTCGCAATATGAAACGCAAGGGCAAACTGTGGATCCGTATTTTCCCGGATAAATCGGTGACCTCGCGTCCACCGGAAACGCGTATGGGCAAGGGCAAAGGCCAACCCGAGTACTGGGTCGCGACAGTCCGCCCTGGTAACATTTTGTTTGAGTTGGACGGCGTGCCGGAATCGATCGCACGCGAATCTCTGCGCCTTGCCGCGGACAAGTTGCCGGTGCGCACGAAGTTTCTTACACGACATCATGTCAGGGCCGCTTGAGAACAATGAAAATGAAAGAACTCACTGAGCTGACCACGGACGAATTGCTGACCAAGAGACGCGACTTGCGCCAGGAAAGTCTCCACCTGCGGTTGCAACAGCAGAGTGGCCAGCTTGAGCAGCCAAGCAGGTTGCGGTTGCTGCGGCGCGACATTGCCAGGCTCGAAACAGTGCTGTCGCGGCGCGCCAAACAGACCGCGAGTAAGTAGAGTTATGGCCGAGCAAGATCAACCAGTTCCGTCACCAGCTTCGCCGCAATCCGCGCCGGTGAACCGTAGTGCACGCAAGACACGAACCGGTGAAGTGATTTCCAGCAGCATGAACAAGACAATTGTAGTGAGAACGGTCACGCGTGTGCCGCACCCCAAGTTTGGCAAAATTGTCAAACAAATGAAAAGATTTTATGTGCACGATGAGGAGAATCAGGCGAAGACCGGCGACACTGTTCGCATTATGGAGACGCGACCACTGAGCAAGTTGAAGCGATGGCGTCTAGTGGAGGTCGTCCGAAAATAGCTGCGGACGCAGGTGCAAGGATACAGTAAGACGAAGAGGGAGGATTTCGATGATACAACTTCGATCCAGATTAGATGTGGCAGACAACAGCGGCGCGCGCATGGCGACCATGATTGGCGTGATAGGTAAAGCGACCCGTTACGCCGGGATCGGTGATGTTATCACTGCGAACGTAAAGGAAGCGAGCGCCACCGGAACAGTAAAGAAGGGCGAAGTGGTGCGTGCAGTTCTCGTCCGCACGAAACAACCGATCCGACGTGAGGATGGTTCTCTGCTTCGCTTTGATAACAACGCGATCGTTATTATCGATAAAGATTTGAATCCGCGCGGCACACGCATTTTCGGCCCCGTTGCGCGCGAATTGCGTGAGCGCAACTTCATGAAAATCGTCTCGCTTGCCCCGGAAGTGCTATGAACCGAATGAAGTGTCACGTTAGAAAAGGCGACCAAGTTGAAGTCGTCTCCGGGAATTTCCGCGGCTCCTCAGGCAGAATCCTGGCGGTGTTTCCGGGGAAGCAGCGCGTTTTGGTCGAAGGTGTACGCATTATCAAGAAACATCTGCGGAAATCACAGGACAATCCGAGCGGCAAGATCGCCGAGCGCGAAGGCCCAATTCATATTTCGAATGTGAAATTGATCGAGCGCGATGCGAAACCGGTGAAAGCTGCAGAGTCGAAAGCGAAAAAGAACAAGAATCGCTAGCTGCGAGGCTATGGAAAACGAATTTCATCGCTATTACAAGGAGCGGGTTATGTCGGCGCTGCAAAAACTGCACGGCTACAAAAACGTTCACCAAATTCCGAAGGTTGAGAAGGTGGTTATTAACACCTCGATCGGCTCGCAATCGGATGTGAAGCAAGCGCTGGAAGAAGCCAAAGCCGAACTCGCGCTGATCACGGGCCAGCGTCCAATGGAAACCCTGGCGAAGAAAAGCATCTCCAATTTCAAATTACGCAAGGGTCAGGCGATTGGCGCGAAGGTAACCTTGCGTGGAGAGCGCATGTACGAATTTCTCGAGCGCTTCATCAAGGCCGCTCTCCCGCGTATTCGTGACTTTCGCGGCGTGTCGCCGCGTTGTTTTGACAAGCACGGCAACTATACTCTCGGCGTTTCGGATCAGTCGATCTTCCCTGAGATCGAGCTCGATAAAATCAAGCGAAATATCGGATTTGATGTTACAATCGTCACGACGGCACGCACCGACGAGGAAGCCAAATCGCTTTTAAGCGAGATGGGGATGCCGTTTAGCGACCGGGCAAAGAAACCCGCTGCGCAAGCCGCCTGATTCTCATGAGTACTATTACTGATCCCATTGCCGATTTTCTCGCGCGTCTCCGTAACGGGACGCGGGCGCAGAAGCCGGAAGTACTGGTCCCGTACTCGAAAATCAAGGCCGAGATCGCCCGGATCTTGAAAGATGAAGGCTACATCACGGACTACTTGATTGACACGAGCGCGGCGCATCCACAGATCAAGATCACGAACAAGCTCGCTAACCGTTCGAGCGCCATCGCAGGGTTGCGGCGGGTGAGCCGCCCGGGATTGCGCCGATACGTTAGCGCGGACGAAATTCCGCGGGTCCTTGGTGGAATGGGTCTGGCAATTCTGTCCACTTCGCGCGGCATTTTGTCAGGACGCGAAGCGAGAAAACAAAAGGTCGGCGGGGAACTGCTGGCATACGTTTGGTAAATTTTATGTCACGAATTGGAAACAAAGCGGTCGAGATCCCCGACAAGGTCAAAGTAAACATTGACGGTGACGGAGCGGTTTCGGTGGAAGGGCCGAAGGGGAAACTTCAGTGGAGACTCCCGCGCGATATCACGGCAAGCGTGAAAGACAACCGAATATCAGTGGTGCGGGGAGCAGAAACGCGAAGCGCGAAGGCATTACACGGTCTTTCACGCAGTCTTGTCCATAATATGGTGCAGGGAGTAAGTGAAGGATTCACCAAACAACTCGAAATCGAAGGCGTCGGTTTCAGGGCTGCGGTGCAGGGATCGATCCTCAACTTGAGCCTCGGCTTCTCGCATCCGGTTCCATTTTCGATTCCGAAAGACATCAAAATCACGGTCACGGATAACACAAAAATTACGATCCAAGGCGTCGATAAGAAACTCGTCGGGCAGGTGGCGGCGGACATTCGTCAGTTTTACCCTCCAGAACCATATAAGGGCAAAGGGGTGCGCTACGCGGGTGAGCAGATTCGTCGCAAAGAGGGCAAGACGGTTCAATAGGTATGGCGACGACTCGTAAGGCAGCGCGGAAGCGTGTTCACCAAAGGATCAGGAAGAGAGTCGCAGGCACAGCGCAACGACCGCGGCTGGCAGTTCATTTTTCTGGCAAGCACGTTTACGCTCAAGTGATCGATGACGATGCCGGACGGACACTGGCCGCTGCCTCAACCACAGAGCGCTCGTTGCTCGAAGGAAAAAAACTGCGTGCCAATCAGGCTGCGGCAGAATTGATCGGCAAGGCAATCGCGGAACGTTCGCTGGCGAAGAAACTCGAGCGTGTCGTTTTTGATCGGGGGGGTTTTTTTTATCACGGAAAAGTAAAGGCATTAGCGGAAGCAGCACGTGCGACCGGGTTAAAATTCTGATTTATGGCTCAAACAACTTCTTCACGAAGACGACCAGACTCGCGCAGGCCGGATAAAACCCCTGCGGCAAAAGGCGATACGACGGAGAAAGTCGTCTTTATCAATCGTTGTGCCAAGGTCGTGAAGGGCGGTCGACGTTTTAGCTTCAGCGCGTTGATCGTTGCTGGAGATCACGATGGAAAAGTGGGGTGCGGATTTGGCAAGGCCAACGAAGTCTCCGAGGCTATTCGAAAAGCCTCGGAAGCAGCGCGTAAAGCGATGGAAAAAGTTTCATTGAACGAAAACACCATTCCTCACGAAGTGATCGGCGAATTCGATGGAGCGCGAGTGCTCCTGCGGCCGGCGTCGCCGGGGACCGGCATTATTGCTGGCGGAGGCGTGCGAGCCGTAGCCGAAGCGGCCGGCATTCGCGACGTGCTGGCGAAGTCACTCGGATCAAGTAATCACGCTAACGTCGTAAAGGCGACGATTGTCGCGCTACGATCACTTCGCCGTAGGGACGAAATTTTTAAAGTGCGCGGAATCCAGTCCGGTGATGGAAAGGGAGAGCGAAATGATGCGTCTTCATAACTTGCGGCCGCGTCCTGGTGCGCGACATCGCGTCAAGCGGTTGGGCTGCGGCGAAAGCTCAGGGCACGGGAAAACCAGCGGCAAAGGGCATAAAGGGCAGAAGGCCCGCTCGGGCGGGAGCATTCGGCTTGGGTTCGAAGGTGGGCAGATGCCGCTGATTCGACGGTTGCCGAAGCGGGGATTCAATAATGCGGCGTTTCACAAGCATTACGCGATTGTCAATATCGACGACCTCAATGCATTTGAAGCCGGAGTCGTGATAAACGAACAAGTGCTACGCGAGTCGAATCTTGTCCGAGGCCATTTCGCCGGAATAAAAATCCTTGGCGATGGTGAATTGAAGCACGGCCTGAGGGTGGAAGCCGATAAGGTCAGCGCCACAGCACGGGAGAAAATCGAGAAGGCTGGGGGAACGATTACACTGCGCGAGGGACGAGAACGGAAATCAGGTGCAATCAGTGAGAGCGATCAGGCTGAGATCCCCTCCAGAGAAGCATTTGCTGAACCTGCCTCGCAGGCGGGAACGAAGAAAAAATCGACCCGGAAGCCGTCGGTGAAAGTGAAGTCGCGTGGGAAAAAGAAAGCATCGCGAGAAAGCTAGCTTCTCGGCACCCGATGTTCCAGATTTAGCGGATGGTCTCGGCGTTTCTAAACACAGTCAAAATACCAGAACTGCGCCGGCGTATTTTGTTTACGCTGGCGATAATCGTGGTTGTGCGTCTCGGAGCTGCAATCACAACCCCGGGAGTTAACCAGGCCGTTTTGCAAGAATGGTTTCGCACGTCGCTGACTCAGCGCACCGGCGGCGGTTTGGCGGCGCTGTTTAACCTGTTCAGTGGCGGCGCGCTCGAAAATTGCGCGATCTTTTCGTTAGGGATCATGCCGTACATCAGCGCTTCGATCATGATGCAGTTGCTCACTGCAGTCATTCCACAGCTTGGCAGGCTGGCACGTGAAGACGGCGGTCGGCAAAAGATCATGCAGTTAACGCGCTATACCACGGTCGGGCTGTGCATTTTTCAAGGTTACCTGCTGGCGCTCTCGTTTCAGCACCCCGAATCGTATCACACCATGCTGCCGGGCATTACGGATACCATTCGGAACCTGGGAATTCCGCTGGTGGACGATCTTGGGTGGAAATTTCGAATCGTAACAGTGATATCCCTGACGACCGGCACTCTTTTGCTGATGTGGCTGGGCGATCAAATCACCGAGCGGGGTATTGGCAACGGGATATCCCTGATCATCACGATTGGAATTGTCGCGCGCTTGCCGGCCGCGCTCGCGCAGGCATGGAAGACCTTTGTGCCTTCTGCGCAAACTGGATCAAGCCAGGTAAATCCGATGGTCCTTGTATTGCTAGTGTTGTTCTTGATCATCGTCATTGCCGCGGTGATCACGATCACGCAAGGGGTACGAAAGATCACCGTTCAGTATGCCAAGCGGGTGGTGGGCCGCAAAATGTACGGCGGCCAGACGCAATACATGCCTTTGAAAGTGAATTACGCCGGTGTGATGCCGATCATCTTTGCCTGGGCACTACTTCTCTTTCCAGCGACGATTGTTCAGTACGGGTTTCGAAACAGCCCTACAGCCGCGCGGATCGCCAGCGCGCTTTCCACGGGCTGGCCTCATTACGTTGCTCTGGCGGCAATGATTTTCTTTTTTAGTTATTTCTGGGTTGCCACACAGTTTCAACCGACTCAAATCGCGGACGATCTAAAGAAATACGGCGGTTACATTCCTGGCGTCCGGCCGGGAAAACCGACTGCCGACTTTCTTGATTTCACGATGACGCGACTCACGTTTGCCGGCGCGATTTTTTTAACGGTCATAGCCGTTGTGCCAAGTCTTCTTAGCCAGGGATTGAATGTACCCATGATCACGGCGCAATTCTTTGGCGGCACCAGTTTGTTGATCATTGTGGGCGTCATGCTGGATACAATGCGGCAAGTGGAGACACACCTGATTCAGCGACACTACGACGGCTTTTTGCGAAAAGGCCGGATTCGCGGACGTTCATTTGATCGCGCTTCGTATGCTCGCGGCGAGGCAGCAGCAGGTGGAACGCTAATGTGGCTGTATGTAGGGATCGCAGTGCTTGTGATCGCTGGGGTCGCCATTTTTCTTTACGGGCGATAGGTGAAAAGGCGGCTTGTGCTTCTTGGTCCGCCCGGTTCCGGCAAAGGGACCCAGGCTGAATTGATTACGCGTCACTTCGGCATTCCCGTCACTTCACCGGGCGCTATCTTGCGCCGTGAACGAGATCTGGGGACACCCCTTGGACAGGAGACCGCTGAAGTGCTCCGAAGCGGCGGTCTGGTCCCGGATAAGATCATCATTGAATTGATCGAGGATTGGTTGCGGTTGCATGGCAGCCACGGGTTCGTTTTCGATGGTTTCCCTCGCACGCTGCTGCAGGCCGAGAGTTTGAATGCAATGTTAGCAAGGTTACGAACGGCCTTGGATTTGGTGATCTGGCTCGAAGTGTCGGAGGAGACAGTTCGTGACCGTATCGCGGGCCGGCTTCAATGCGGCGAATGCGGTTTTACCACCAGCTCATCGAGCGCGCAGTTTGCCAATCGGCCTGTATGTCCTTACTGCGATGGTCCATTGGTGCGCCGCAATGACGATGATCTGGGCGTGTTGCAAACACGCTTGCAAGAATTCCACGCCAAAACCGAACCGCTGGCATCTTTTTATCAAAAAATGTCGATCTTGCATCGGATCGACGGTAACCGTGATCGCGAAGCGGTATTTGCCGACATTTCGCGATTGATTGAGGGCAAAAGCGCGACGTGATTCCGATTAAGAACGCCAGAGAAATTGAGAAGATGCGGCAGGC
The DNA here is from genome assembly GCA_003217875.1 of Verrucomicrobiota bacterium. Classification (GTDB taxonomy): domain Bacteria; phylum Verrucomicrobiota; class Verrucomicrobiia; order Chthoniobacterales; family UBA10450; genus Udaeobacter. The sequence goes on along the minus strand of QHMR01000017.1, from coordinate 54,248 downwards.
GTGTCGCACGGCCAGCGATATCCTGGACCGGGTCCGCGACCTGGTTCGCCCAGGGATTACGACCAAAGAAGTCGACGAAGCGGCAGCGGATTTCATGAGCGAGGCCCGCGTGAAGAGCGCATTTCTCGGTTACCGGCTCGGGCACCGCGTTTTTCCTGGAAACATTTGCATCTCGCTAAATGACGAAGTGGTGCACGGCATCGGTAGCCAACGGCGAATTCAGTACGGCGACATTGTAAAGCTGGACATCGGCATTATCCAGGATGGCTGGGTGGGCGATAACGCCACGACTGTCCCAGCTGGAATCATTGATGAACGGACGGATCAGCTGCTGCGCGTTACGGAAAATGCGCTCGCACACGCGATCAGCGTCGCCCGCGAAGGTCGGCGGGTGGGTGACATTTGCGCTGAAATCGAAGATGAAGCGCGGCGCTTTAGTTTCTCAGTCGTGCGCGAATTTGTTGGGCACGGTGTGGGACGAAAAATGCACGAGGAACCGCAGATTCCCAATTACGGCAAGCGCGGCAGCGGCCCAAAGTTAAAAGCAGGGATGACGCTGGCAATTGAGCCGATGATCAACATCGGCACGTCCGAAGTACGATTGCTTGATGACGGGTGGACGGTGCGAACGGCAGATGGCATGCCTTCGGCGCACTTCGAACACACGGTCCTGATTACGAAGGATGAGCCTGAAATTCTGACATGGCGCACAAAGACGCAATTGAAGTAGAGGGCAAAGTGGTCGAGTTGCTGCCCAATACCATGTTCAGGGTTGAACTCGCTAATGGCCATCGTGTTCTGGCGCATATCTCCGGGAAAATGCGTTTGCACTTCATTCGGATCTTGCCAGGTGACAAAGTTATGCTAGAGATTTCACCTTACGATTTGTCGAAGGGGCGAATTACTTATCGCCAAAAATGATAACGCGGTGGCCCCCCGCTGTTGTCTATTTCGCAGATTATGAAAGTACGACCATCAGTAAAAAGACTTTGTGCGAGTTGCAGGATCGTGAAGCGCAAGAATGTCGTGCGCGTGATCTGCAAGAACCCGCGCCACAAACAAAAGCAAGGGTGATCGGTGGAACGTGATTAGTTATGCCAAGATTACTCGGAGTTGAAATTCCAGCAGACAAGCGCATCGAGGCGTCGCTGACTTATATCTACGGAATTGGCTTTAGCACAGCGAGGCGCATTCTCGAGCAGACTAACATTGACCCAAACATTCGCGCGAAAAACCTTACGCCGCAGCAGTTGAATGAAATCATTCACGCAATCACGAATAACAAGATCAAAATTGAAGGCGATCTGCGCCGCGACGTGCAAGGTAACTTGAAACGTCTGCAAGCGATCAATAGTTATCGCGGCATCCGTCACCGGAAGGGCTTGCCTGTGCGCGGCCAACGCACTTCAACGAATGCCCGGACGCGCAAAGGACCGCGTAAGACCGTCGGCGTGATCCGCAATCCGGAAGCCAAAGCCGGCAAAGTTTAAGTGACTCATTAGAATTATGGCTGAGCCGAACAGTCCGACCGATCCAACTCCAGAAGAACCAAAGGAGAAGGAGCCGAAGCAAACCGCAACTCCGGCGGATTCTCGCGAAGGCGAGAAGGTACCAGCATCAAAAGCTGACGCAGCCAAGTCTGCCAAAAAGCCTGCAAGGCAAAAGAAAGAACAATCAGCCCCTGCCGCGGACGCTGCGGAGAGCCTCTCACTCGCGACGGATGACGTCGACAAGCCGAAGATTGTTAAAGCCAAAGGCAGCAAGAACGTTCATTCAGGGATCGCCCATGTGCTTTCGACCTTTAACAACACAATCGTGACGATCACTGACATGAAAGGGAACGTGATTGGATGGTCGAGCGCTGGAAAAGTGGGCTTCAAAGGTTCGCGCAAGAGCACGGCTTACGCAGCACAGATGGTTGCGCAGGACGCCTCTCGCCAGGCCATGGGCCACGGGCTGAAAGAAGTGGAAGTTTTAGTCAGGGGACCCGGAGCCGGACGCGAATCCGCCGTGCGCGCCTTGCAGGCAATCGGACTCGATCTCACTGTGATTCGCGACGTTACGCCTGTGCCGCACAACGGCTGTCGTCCGCCAAAACAACGCCGGGTGTAGGATTCCGCTTTAACGACTTAACGAACCCAATGGCTAGATACACAGGACCAAAAACCAAAGTAAGCAGGCGTTACGGTGTGCCGATTTTCGGTTCCTCCAAGGCATTGGAGCGAAAAAATTATCCGCCCGGCATGCACGGCCCGAGAGGTTCCCGGCGCAAACAATCGGAGTATGCAATTGCCCTCGGTGAGAAACAAAAGTTGCGCTATCAATATGGGCTTCTCGAGCGGCAATTTCGGAGGATTTTCGAGAAGGCGCTGCAGAAGCGTGGTGTGACAGGTGAAACACTTCTTCAACTATTGGAGACGCGTATCGATAATGTCGTTTACCGACTTGGCCTTGCTAACACGCGCAGCGCTGCTCGCCAACTGGTGTCGCATGGCCACGTGCTCGTAAATGGACGCACGGTGAATGTTGCTTCTTACAATGTGAAGGCAGGCGACGAGATCACGATCAAAGATAAACCAAAATCGCGCCAACTGGTGCTCCGCAACCTTGATCTAACACAAATTGTTCCCGTGCCCGACTGGCTCACAGTCGATCGCGATGCGCTCAGCGGCAAGGTGGCCCGCATTCCATCTCGGGAAGAGATGCAGCCAATCGTGAACGAACAGCTCATCGTCGAGCTCTATTCGCGGCGATCTGTAGCGGCGCACTATGAGCGTCGACTAGAATCCGCGCGACATGGGGGATGGGCGCTTACAGACCGCCCCTACAGTTGGTTTCTAAATATTCCAGCGCCTTATCAAAACTTTTGCGCTGGAGGTAATGCGCCAGCCGGGGATCGACTGGCCGCGGAAGCGCCTCTTGGAGTGTCTCGATCTTCTCTGCGACTGCTTTCAATCGAGCAATGTGGTTTGCGTGGTCGCGACGGCTTTGCTCATCCCGAATTACTACGAGGCGTTCTCGGAGAGCCTGCGCCAGATCAGCGAGAGCGTTTTCCATCGTATTAGCTACTGAGGCCCGTAAACTTAGCGGCGGCCACCTTCGAAGAGCAGCTGCCGCTTCGCTTCGAGCCAATCTGACTCCGCGTTACCGGGCAAATTGTTCCGTCCGTCGCCGGTTTCTTCCGGCTTGTTGCCCCGCGACGCGGTCGAGGCACTCGACGCGGCTTCGCTTCTGGGGACGATCCGCCGGCTTCTGCGGGCGCCTGATTTTTGCTTTGGACAATTTTGTTCTTTTTGGCCACAGAATGATCCGTATCGGCAACTTCAATTGCTTTATCGTTCATCCATCGGTTGGCAAGTGCTTTCTCGCTCTTGTTTGATTGAGGAGTAAATTAGAGCAAACGCATGGGCATTAAACATTTCGTTTTCCGCTGGGCTGTCACAACGATCGCCGTAATGGTTGCCTCCTCGGTCATCCACGGAATCCGTTATGACACTGTCGCGGCGTTGATCGGCGCCTCACTTTTGCTCGGCATTCTCAACGCGTTTGTTCGCCCTTTTCTGTTAATCCTCAGTGCGCCGCTTATTCTCGTTACGCTCGGCTTTTTTATTCTCATCCTGAACGGTCTGTTGCTGCTGGTAGTGCCGAGCGTGGTGGTCGGCTTCCATGTGGATCACTTCTGGAGCGCGTTCTGGGGAGCGATCGTTATCAGCATCGTGAGCTGGATTCTGAGCGCATTTTTCCGTGGCAGCGACGGGCACGTGCATGTGCTCACTCATCATGCGCAGATCAAGCGTGTCCGGGGACGAGTGATCGAGCGCTAACGAAAGCGACCGAGCCTTCCTGCTCAGGTAAGATACTTACTCAGCTTGGAGCGGAGTTCGGATCGCGCGCGAAAGAGCACGCTTTTTACAGCGGGAACGGAGAGATCGAGGACCTCGGCAATTTGCTCATAACTAAGCTGTTCATACCTCCGCAGCACCAGCGCCATGCGTTGGGTCTCCGGCAGCTGCAGAATCGCTTCTTCAATCGTTCGCTGAAGTTCCGTCTCCAAAAGCGACGCATCCGGCGCGAGATTCATCTCATCCTTCACAGGGGGATCCTCTGCGCCCGGTTCCGACTGAAGCGGAACATGCGCGCGTCGCTTCGTACGGCGCATCTCGTTAAAAACCAGGTTGCGCGTAATTTTCAACAGCCACGTGGTGAACTTTGCGCGGGGGACGTATCGGCGCGCGCTTTTCCAAAGTCGGATAAAGACCTGCTGCGCGATGTCTTCTACGTCCGAGTTACTGCCCAGCATGCGCGCCACTGTCCCCGCCACTAGAGCTTGATGTTTTTCGATGAGCTGCTCGAATGCGCCGGTATCGCCTCTACCGACCAGCTGCATGAGCCGCAAGTCGTCAGCGTCTTCTTCCGATTTTGCTCGGTTTCCTCGATCGTTGCCAGGCATCGGTCACTTAGACGTTCGCACAAGACAACGTTTGCAAGAAAAATGGCAACTCGACAAATTTACCCTGCACTACATTCGTAGCCACGGTTTTTGTTGCAAGCCACAAGCAGCCTGTGCATGCTTGGCTGCCGAAGCGCTACCCTCAACCCACGCATGAATTACCAGCTTATTCCGAAAGAACTTAGGCCGATCGCTGAAAAAGTTGAGGCGCAGCAGCGCATTTCAGAGGCGGACGCTCTGACGCTCTATGGCACGAATGATCTCAACGGCCTTGGAATGATCGCGAACGTGGTGCGCGAGCGCAAGAACGGCAACTACGCCACGTACATCCACAACCGGTACATCAATTACTCCAATATCTGTGTGCTATCGTGCCAATTCTGTGCTTTTGCCGCCAAGAAACGCGATGCGCACGCCTTTGAGTACGCGATTGAAGAAATTATCCGGGTTGTAAGAGAGGCCCTTAACCTCGGAGTCACTGAAGTGCACATGGTCGGCGGACTGCATCCCAGCTTGAAAAAGGATTGGTATCTCGACCTCTTACGCGAGTTACGCGCACTTGATCCCGATCTTCACATCAAGGCTTTTACCGCGATCGAAGTCCGCCACCTGGCTCAACGGATTTTCCGGATGCCGATCCGCGATACACTTGAAATTCTTCGTGAAGCGGGGCTTGGCTCAATCACAGGCGGCGGGGCGGAGATTTTCGATCCGGTTGTGCGCGATCAAATCTGCCGCGGCAAGGAAACTGCGACCGAATGGCTGGATGTGCATCGCACCTGGCACTCCATGGGCTGTCGTAGCACCTGCACCATGCTCTACGGCCATATCGAGACACTGGCTCATCGGGTGGATCACTTGCGCCACCTTCGCGAATTACAAGACGAAACGAGCGGCTTCACTGGCTTTGTTCCTTTTGCGTTCGAACCCTCCCAATCCCATGGGATCCTCGCCCACATAAAGCGCGCCTCCGCATTCGAACAACTTCGCAATCTGGCGGTAAGCCGAATTTTCTTGGACAACATTGATCATTTGACCGCTTATTGGGTCAGCTTGGGCTTGCCTCTCGCACAGGTCTCGCTCAGCTATGGTGTGGACGATCTGCACGGCACAATTCTAGAGGAAAAAATTTTCCACATGGCCGGCGCCACCACGCCGCAGCAACAGACTGTAGCGGCGCTAGAGCACGCGATTCGTGAAGCCGGTCGTGAGCCGGTCCAGCGCGACAGTCACTATCGTCACATATCCTCGCGCTCGTCTGCCGAAAGATCCGCCTCTGCGCCTGCTGAGCTGGCCTGCGCGTGAATGGTGGGCGCGAGCTGTAGGGCGTCTGTGTCAGCTCGCGAAAGCTTTCGGAGTTCACAGAAACGCCGTACAAATCGACCGACGTGACCTCCGTGCGAATCGGCTGCGTAAAATATCTCAACGCCCATCCGCTCATTCGCGGCTGGCCTGATGACGTCGAGTTGGATCATCCCGCTGCGTTATGCCAGCGACTTGCTAAAGGCGAACTCGACATCGCGCTGGTTTCTAGTTTCGAATTTCTGCGGAATCCAATCTACCAGATCGTGGACGACGTTTCGATTTCATCCGATGGATCGGTTTACAGCGTCGTCGTCGCACATCGCGGCCGAATTTCCGATGTCGAAGAAATTGAACTCGATCCTGCATCGCAAACCGCCGTCAATCTCCTGCGCTGCTTGCTTGCAGAGTTACGACTGAACCCCCGCCTGGTTCAGAATGGCGCGCGCGTCTCTCCTGCAGTTGGCAAATTAGCTTCCGGTTCTCGCGCACAGCTACTGATCGGTGATCAAGCGATTCGCTTTCGCCAAAATCACGCAGGTGAAGTGCAATTTTGGGATCTCGGTGAGCAATGGAAGAGACTCACCGGCCTTCCATTCGTTTACGCACTCTGGTTGATTCGACCTGAAGTCGTGGATGCAAAACAGATCGCGAACCGCTTGCGCGCCTTGCGCGATGAAAATCTCACCGACCTTGAGGGCCTGATTGCAAAACTCATAGCCGGTGTTCCTGGTCCCGATCACCCAAAACTCGATCAACAATTCTTGTTTCGCTATTACCGCGAAAATCTCCTATTCAGTTTTGGAGAAAAAGAAAAGGAAGGGCTGCGAACGTTCGCGAAACTCTGCGCAAAGCATGGCTTTTTTTCAAAACGAGATTTCGTGTTCAGCCTCGTATAGCGGGATACAGAATGCGATTTGGCTGAATGAGTTTCGCTGCACGAGTTAATGCTTGGCCTCGGCCAAACCGAGATCGAGATCATTGATTAGCCAGCCTACGCCTGTAAAACGAAACTTCAGCTTTATTCCCTCTCGTTCGACGACAAAGCTGCGTGGCCCTGTGAAGAACGCATATTTTACTTTTGACCAGTCTTCGGGCTTACCACTGGAGAACCGGAAATGGCGCGGAGTTTGAAGGTTTTTCAACGCTCCCGGATTGGAAAGAAGCGCAGCGATTCCGTCGGGTGTGGCGTAGGCGTCGACGATCGCGTCGATCAGCGTCGGCCCCAAGTTCGCCCATCGCTTATGAGAAGCCGTGGCACTAGCAAATCGCATAACGAGTTGCTTCTTCAATGATACTCGAACAGCGGAAAAATCGACGTGCGAACTGACCGCGGCGCTGTCACCGGATCGCAAGGCTTTCGTCAATCGCCAGAATGAAAAGTACGGCGACACGCCATAAATGAGCACAAGAAAAAAGCAAGGGAGTGCAATCCAGCGGATGAGTCTCATTTTCGCTGTGGCGTCACAAGCAACTGTGCGTGTTTAGAAACGCGACGCGACGACGCCCGCACACGCGCGGGCAGGCAGTGCGCACGCCAGAAGGTTGGCCAGATGTCCCGAATTTTAATGTGATGGCACCGGCCCAATTTTCTTCCAGTACTGCAGAGTCCGTCCGCTTCCCGGAGACGACTTGAACTCTGTCGGACGCGGACCACCCGGCGGGCCAAAGCAAGCGCGCTGGTGAGTCGGGTCGGGAATCTCATAAATCCCGCGGCTTACTTGACCGGCATTAGGTCCGCCGTCTGCAATTGAGTCCACTTGTTTGGGTGTGGTATTCGGATTGATCGTGAAGTGTCCAGCGGAATGCGTCCCAACGCTGCTGGCCTTCGGGAATCGGAACGTATTGCGATCAGTGATGAGAATCGTGTTTCGCGCCACACTTGCCGGTACGGCCTTTCCGTTCACCACTCCGCGAGTCAATTGCCAGGTTCCCGACAACAGCTCGTAATCTCGCTGCGCGGCGGGAGATTCTGACGTTGTAACGCCGAAAGGATTGTTAGCGCAGCCGCCGACAACTGTCGCTGCGACGCTGATAAAGACGATTGATAACGCTTTGATCATGGTGCTTTTTTGCAGTGAAAATCGCGCTTTGTCGAGCGTGATCGCGAGCTCGTCTCGAGTGCTGGCTGACATCTTGTCAGGAAGATGCAGGCGAATAAACTGATCGGTGCAAAGCCGCGTTGAAGACAAGTTGGTGGATGCAGAGCCGCGTCGCAGCTTTGCGCGGCAAAGCCGTTGGATTTTGGCGTCGCGCGAGGAGGTGAATGGCGGCGCTATCGCATGGAGTGAAATTTGCGACTCCGAATGCATCGCGCGGCTACTTTCACGAAAAGGGTTTCGCTGCTCAGAGGAAGTTGAGAACTTCCTGCGCCCACGCCTTAGCTCGCTGAGCGATCCGTTTTTGCTGCCGCAAATACGCGCTGCGGTTTCGCGAATTCTCGCTGCCCTCGATCGACGCGAACGCATCGTACTCTTTGGCGACTACGATGTGGATGGCGTGACTTCATTGGCGCTGCTGGATGAAATATTGCGCGCTTATGGCGGCGCGCCGGAGCTGTTTTTGCCATTGCGCATGGAGGAGGGCTATGGCTTGAGCCGTGAAAGCATCGAACGGTGTCTCGAAAAACATCGGCCGCAACTACTGATTGCGGTCGATTGCGGCACGTCGTCAGTGGCTGAGGTTGCGGATCTTAACAAGCGCGGAGTGGATGTGATCATCCTGGATCATCACGAGCCGAAGTCGGAGGTGCCAGATTGCGTTGCAATTGTGAATCCAAAAACAGCGCCGTGCGGTACGGAATATCTTTGCAGTGTCGGGATCGTCTTCAAAGTTTGTCACGCACTGTTGAAGACGCGGCCACTGCCCGGCTTCGATTTGAAATCGAAGCTCGATCTCGTGGCGCTCGGCACGGTGGCAGACATCGTGCCGCTAGCTGGCGAGAACCGTGTTCTCGTGCAGCGCGGTTCCCTAGAAATCGCCCGCACGTCGCGCATCGGCCTCAGGAGATTAATGCAAATTGCCGGAGTCCATCCGCCGATCTTGCCAGACGACATCGGTTACCGGCTCGGCCCTCGGTTGAACGCTGCAGGGCGTTTGAGCACGGCGGAAAAATCCTTGCGGCTCCTGCTTACACATGACGAAAGCGAAGCAACGGCGCTCGCGGCAGAACTCGATCAAAACAATCGGGAACGGCAGGACGTGGAACACCAAATCTTTGATGCAGCGATAGAGCAGATCGAGGCTCATTTCGACGCTGCTCGTGATGCGGCCATCATTGCCGCCGGCCGCGCGTGGCATCCAGGGGTGCTTGGCATCGTGGCGTCGCGAATTGTCCGAAAATATCATCGACCAGCAATTGTGATCGGTTTCGACGAGAACGGAATCGGCAAGGGAAGCGGACGAAGCATCGAAGGACTGAACATGGTCGCGGCGCTGACTCATTGCGCTAACAGCCTCGACAAATACGGCGGACACGAAATGGCAGCCGGACTCGCAGTGCGCGAGGAAAATTTTCATCGCTTTGCCGAAGCATTTCGCACCATCGCACGCGAGCTTCTTTCGGAAGAAGCGTTGCAACCTTCTCTGCGTCTGGACGAGGAGTTGGCATTTACGGACATCAATGTCGAGTTTCTGCGTTGGCATGAAATGTTGCAGCCGTTTGGAAATGGAAATCCACAGCCGCTTTTTTTTGCTCGCGAAATCGAGCCCGTGGCGCCGCCGCGCATCGTGAACGACAAGCACCTCGTCTTTCGTTTGCGTCAGGGTGATCGCCATCGCCGCGCTGTCTATTTTGAAGGGGTGGCAAATCAATTGCCGCGCGCGCCGTGGGATATCGCATTCCGAATTCGCGCGGATGAATATGGCGGTGAAACGTTGGTTTCCATGCAGATCGAAGCGGTGCGCGCAGCGGAACGCTGCGATTGTGATCAATGATCGGTAAACAGTGAACGGTATAAACTCAGCTAACCGATCACCTCAAGTAGCCGCTAGAAGCGTCGAAATCTCGCAACCGCTCGAGGAGCTGAGTTGGATCCCACGCCCGAAACTCCTCGCACTGCGGCGTCTCGGGATTCAGACGATAGAAGATTTGCTCACTCATTTTCCGCGCCGGCACGAAGATCGCACCGAGTTCCCGCATTTTCCGCGCGAGGAAAGCGACAGTCCGATTTGTCTGTGCGGCGAGGTAATCAAAACTTCGCTGCGTCGTTTTGGCGGATGGAAGAAAATTTTTGAAGCGACGCTTCAAGAGTCGGAGGCAAACGCTCTCAGTGAGCCTCTGGTCTGCCGATGGTTCAACCTGCATTACGTGCAGAAGATGATTGTGACCGGGCAACGCCTGGTGGTTTTTGGAAAGCCGCGGTTGCGCGGAAAACGGATTTGCATGGATCATCCGGAGTTCGAGGTCATCGAGAACGATGAGGAAATATCAATTCATTTTCGCAGGATCACTCCAATCTATCCCGCCACGGAAGGTCTATCGCAGCGCGTGTTGCGTAGCATGATTTATCGGCTCTTGAATGATCCCGCGCCTGCGGGATTGGAAACATTATTGCCGGACGCACTGATGAACGGTGACATGACGCGCGCGGCGGCGATTCGCGCGATTCATTTCCCCGATGATTGGCAGCAACGCGATTCCGCGCGCGAACATTTGGTCCTCTCTGAATTTTTTGCGACGCAAATGCTCATCGCCTCGCGACGCACAGATTCGTCGATTCGAATTGGCCAGTCGCACTGCGGGTCAGGCGAATTATTCGACAAATTTGTGAAGTCGCTTCCGTTCGAACTCACCGGTGCACAGGAGAAAGTGATTGCGGAAATCCGGCGCGACCTGGCGGCTGGCCATCCAATGAATCGTTTGCTACAGGGCGACGTTGGTTCAGGCAAAACCTTAGTCGCGATAGCAGCTATGCTTCTGGCGGTTGAAGCCGGATATCAGTCCGCCTTCATGGCGCCGACGCAAATTCTGGCCGAACAACACTACGATGTGCTGCGGCGCTGGCTCGATCCACTGGGCGTGCGCGTTGCACTGCGAACCGGCGCGCGACAGGAAGAGAGTGGCCCTCTTTCATTGTTTGGTCCCGCGCAGGTGCCATTCAGAGTGCACCAACTACAAATCATCGTCGGAACGCATGCGCTGCTCTACGAATCCGTTTCATTTTCGAACCTCGGGCTCGTTGTCATCGATGAGCAGCACAAGTTTGGCGTCGCCCAACGCGCCAGACTAGCGATGCGCGAACCGGCTCCCGACATGCTGGTGATGACCGCCACACCGATCCCGCGCACGCTAACTATGACCATTTACGGCGACCTCGACGTTTCAACAATCGATGAAATGCCGCGGAATCGGGGAAAGATCGTCACCGCCGTGCGTGATGACTCCAAGCTCCCTGAAGTTCTTACCTTCTTGCGAACTGAACTGGAAAGAGGTCGCCAACTCTACGTGATTTATCCATTAATCGACGAAAGCGAGAAATTGGACGTCAAAGCGGCAACAGCGGAGTACCAGTTGTGGCGGGAACGTTTGCGTCCGTTTCGCTGCGAATTGCTTCACGGCCGCATAGCGCCGGTCGAAAAACATCAGATTATGGAAGGCTTTCGGCGCGGCGAGACGAACGTGTTAATCAGCACGACTGTGCTCGAGGTCGGCGTCGATGTTCCCAACGCCAGCGTGATGCTGATTGAAAACGCGGAGCGTTTTGGTCTGGCGCAATTGCATCAGCTTCGGGGGCGGATCGGCCGAGGAGAGCATAAATCGTATTGCATTTTGCTCACCTCGACTCAGGCCAAGGAAGGCTCGGCAAAACTCGCCGTTTTGGAAAGAACAGGTAACGGCTTCGAAGTGGCTGAGGCTGACTGGGAGTTGCGGGGTCCGGGCGATTTGCTGGGCACGGCGCAAAGCGGTCTGCCTGCGCTTAAGATCGGCAATCTGAAGACTGATGCCGATCTAATGCGACACGCGCGCGCGGCTGCGATATCGATCTTCGAGGCAGATCCACGTCTGGAATGGCCCGAAAATCAACGTTTCCGCAGCCTGATTGTCGAACAACAGGGACGAACTTTTTCTAATGTTAGCTAATGAAAAATCTCGCCAAATTTTTGCTCTTTGTCCTGGTGGTCAGCGCAGGAATTTCTCTGCTGTACGACTACCGTCTTAAGCACGGAGGCTTAAAGCTACCCTCCGGGCGCACACCGGAAAAGTACACGCTAGCATTGGAGCCGAGCGTGGACTCAAAACAAGTCGCATCGCTGGAGGCATTGAATCGGGAACGGCGGACGCTGGTCAAAAGCGTGGTCCCGTCTGTTGTGGCAGTCAAAACGTCGAAGAAGATCGCGATTCGGCGAGAATACGGACTCGATCCCTTTGAGTTTTTCTTCCCGAATCAACGAAGATCCCGGAACCCGAATGATGAAGCGTTGGTGCAGAATTCGCTCGGCTCTGGGGTGATCGTGACCAACGAGGGTCATATCATCACCAACAATCACGTGGTTACCGACAGGCAAGGCAATCAGGTTGATCAAATCGAAGTGCAACTAAGCGACGGACGAACAAAAAAAGCGCGGTTAGTGGGTGCGGATGAACAGGTGGATCTCGCTGTGCTCAAGATCGACGATCCCGGCGTCAAACCACTTAAACTGGCCGATTCAGACACGGTGCAGGCCGGAGACTTTGTTTTGGCCATTGGCAATCCGTTCGGATTCGACGAGACGGTAACGGACGGCATTATTAGTTCGAAAATGCGGCCAAATCGCACCGACGCTTTCGGAGATCTCCTGCAAACAAACGCAGCAATCAATCCCGGTAACAGCGGAGGCCCATTGATCAATCTTCGCGGTGAAGTCATCGGGATCAATACGGCTATCATTTCACCTAGCCAAGCTTCCGCGGGCATTGGCTTTGCTATTCCGTCGAACACGATTCGTACCGCCCTCGAGAGTTTGTTGAAGCAGGGACGAATCGTTCGCGGTTACCTTGGGATCCAGACGCGAGCGTTGCAGCCGGGGCAAACCAGCGCCGAGGACGAAGGTGTAATCGTTGACCAAATAGTGCCGGGATCGCCCGCAGCTCAAGCGAAATTGCAACGCGGCGACGTGATCCGCAAATTCAATGGTCGCGAAATGAAGAATATAAATGCGCTGAGGAGCATGGTAGCGCAGACAGAGTTGAATAAGAATGTTGAACTTGAAATCATACGCGATGGCAAACCGCTGAATGTGACCGCTCAGGTCAAAGAGCAGCCAGCCAATTACGGAACCGCCCGGACTACGCCAGGGCAAGGCCAGTCTCAGCCCGAATCGCCGGAGCAACCGAACGACCAAGAAGCAAGCAGCGGCCCGCTGGCGTCGATTCACGTCGACGAGTTGACTCCTGAGATGGCGCGTCAGCTTGATCTTCCGAACAATGTGCAGGGTGTATTAGTTACCGGGGTCGATCCTGACAGCGGCGCGGCTGAATTGAAAAAAGGGGATGTGATTGAAGAAATCAATCAACAGCCGGTCACATCAGTTTCTGACTACAACAAGCTCGCGGCCTCACTTGATCCGAGCCAGCCCCAAGTCTTATCAGTTTGCCGCCACCGGATGCGCTCGTTTCTTGTTCTGCGACCGCGCTGAAGTTATAGCGGCGATTGTGTCAGCGCTCGGAGCCTTAGCCTCAGCACGCGATCGCGTGACGACGGCAAACGCCGGAGAGCATTTCCCAGAGCGCGTCCAGAACGCGGTTCACTGATCTTTTTACCGATTCGAAATTTTGCTCGTTGAGATAGGCGTCAAGCATCCTTCGCTCGGCAGCCGAATGTTCGCGATCCGCTTCAATATGAACGCTGAAATACTGGTAGTGTTCGGGCTTGTTAAAGCCGTAGTGTTTCTTTAGGCCGTGGATTTTCGATTCACAGATCGCCGGAATCTGACTTTCGTACGCGTAGAGAGCTGCGAGACCTTCGGCTGTCGACCCGTCGCCACAAACTGATCGGAACGTCTCGATCAATTTCTTTGTCTCTGGCCATTTTTCTGCGTTTTTCGCATTGTCCTGAGCGACGCCGAGGCCGTCGGCGAAGTGAAGCCACAGCTCGGGATGATCTGGCGATCCGGCTTCCTCATCGATCAAGTTGTTCAGCAGTTGCTTGCGGGTGGCTTCGTTCTCGCACTTCGCGTGCACAGCTGAAAGATACGTCGGGAAAGCCCTGACATGATGATAGTACTGCCGCGCATAATCCGCGAGCGCTTCGTTACTCAACTCGCCGCGTGTCCACGCGAGATAAAACGGATGTTTTAAGAGATGTTTCGCTTCGATGTTATTGTCGATTTTGTCGAGATGTTTGTTCATCATTTTCTCCAGATAACTTCAGGGCCACAGATTGACACAGATTTTCACGGATTAAAGAAGCAGAATCTTATCTGTGTTTCATCCGTGTTCATCTGTGGCTGAAAATTCACGCGGATTGCAAAATGTGTTTAATGCCACGGATGGGGATGACAACCCAGCTGGGACGATGGTTTAGCTCGTACCCAATCTCATATACGGCTTTGTCGAGCAAGTAGGCTTCGAGCATGATTTGAAGATCGTCGCTGTTTTTCGGGATGAAAATCGCGCCGGTGGTCGTCTTTAAATAGCTTTCTAGAAAGACGCTGCTCATCTGGCGATACCAGAGGTCGGCCCAGTGCTCTAGGAAAGGCACATCTTCTTTGCGCATGGCTGGTTGCCAGAGTGCGCTATAAGCGGCGTATTGGAATGAACGCATCATTCCCGCGACATCACGCAATGCAGAGCGTTTCAGCTTCCGGTCGCTGAGGGGCCGGGCTGGTTCACCTTCGAAATCGAGAATGACAAAATCTTTTCCGGTATAGAGCAACTGCCCGAGATGATAGTCGCCGTGAATCCGAATTTTCGCGGCGTTGGTGCGGCGATCAAGCAGCCGCTTTTCACGCGTGAGTATTTCCTGCTCAGCGCCGAGCACCTCCTTCGCTTCATCCCTAAATACTCGGGAGAGGTCCGGCAACTTCTTTTCCAGAAGAGTAAACGTCCGCCGCAATGTTGAGCTTTACTTTTTCAGGGTAAATGCCACCGATCAGCTCATCGAGCAGTGCACCCGGAGGCACGGTTTCATTCTGAAGATCAGCTTTGCGCTCCAGCACCCGCTCATAATAGCGGCCCACCGCATCCACAGTGCGTGTCCAAACATCGCCTTCATTTACCGCAGCGCGTTGTAACATGCAGACAACGGTTGGTTCTGCTTTTGCTCGGCGATATTCGATTGCACCCACGAATCCTGGCACGTTTGGAAACTCCGTCTGTTCTGTCAGGAACCGGTTGATTTCGACATCGGGATTCAAACCGTCCTCGATCTTACGGTAGAGTTTAAGAAAAAATTTGTTATCGAAGAGCATCGACGAGTTGCTCTGCTCGCCACTGACTACCTGCGAATTACCAGAGGCAACCGTTTGATCCGCCTCGAATCTGCTGGCGGTGACGCCGACAAAATCGCCAGCGCGCGCCTTCATCGCCTGGCGACGTGCGATTGCTTCGAACAATTGTGAACGAAAAATTTCGTCCCAGATCGCGTCGAAGAGAATTGCTCCGTCGCTGCCTGCAAAGCGCGCAATGATTGCATGCGGCGCGTTCTGGGAAACTGAGCGCGCTGCGTCGTGTGAGGCGATCTTTACCGGGATCGCATATATTTCCGTAGGAGCATCCAGATAGTTAACCTCAATAAACCAGAGTTGCGCGCCGTTCGCGCCCGCGGAAATGGGAAGCTGCTCGATCACTTTGAGATCGCGAAAAGTCCGCGCCTTCGAACCAAACCAGCGGCAGTTGCGGACATACATCGGTAAGATTTCGCGCTCGAGCTGATCTCGCTGACTATCGTGAAGCAGGATTTCCAGCGTAGCCGATGCTTTCAGCGTCGGCACAACGCGTTTCTTTTGCGCGCGACGAGCCTCGGTGGGCGCTTGCAGCGCGAACCAGTAATACGCATGGGGGCCGAGCGTGATGACGTAGCGCGACTTCCTGATCGGCCGAAAAAGATTACGACTAAAAACTTCCATCGGCACGCAGCCGGCGAATCGCGATAGATCCAACTCCGCCGACTGTGCGAACCGTGAAAGATTCGCCACCACCACTATAGTCTCGTTTTCCCACCGGCGAAGGAATGCCAGAACTTTCGCGTTATCCGGATAGAGAAACTCGAGAGAGCCGCGTGAGAACGCCTTGAAGTTTTTTCGCATGGCGATGACCCGCCGCGTCCACCACAACAGAGAGGAAAGATTTTTCTGCTGGTTCTCGACGTTGACGGCTTCGTAGTGATATTCAGGGTCGATCGTGACCGGCAGATAAAGTTGCTGCGGATTCGCTCTCGAAAACCCCGCGTTGCGGTCCGGGCTCCATTGCATTGGCGTGCGGCAGCCATTGCGATCGCCCAGATAAAAATTGTCTCCCATACCGATCTCATCGCCGTAGTAGATGATGGGCGTGCCAGGCATTGAGAACAGCAGCGTGTTGAGCAGCTCGATTTTGCGGCGACTGTTTGCAAGCAGCGGAGCAAGTCGCCGGCGGATGCCAAGATTAATTCGCGCGTGTGGATCCGTGGCATAAACCCGATACATGTAGTCGCGTTCCTCATCCGTGACCATCTCGAGGGTGAGCTCGTCATGATTGCGCAGAAACATCGCCCACTGGCAATTGTCGGGGATCGGCGGCGTCTGCTCCATTATGTCTATGATCGGAAAGCGATCTTCCATCTGCAGCCCCATGAACATGCGCGGCATGAGCGGAAAATGAAAACTCATGTGCGACTCGTCCCCTTTGCCGAAATAAGCGGCCGCGTCCTCGGGCCATTGGTTGGCTTCTGCAAGCAGCATACGGTTCGGGAACTTCGCTTCGACATGAGCGCGCAGCCTGCGCAGATATTCATGCGTCTCAGGCAGATTCTCACAGTTGGTGTCTTCCCGTTCGTACAGATACGGAACAGCATCGAGACGAAGTCCGTCCACGCACATGGATAACCAGAAGTCGCAGACCTTCTCGACCGCATCGTGCACCGTCGGATTATCAAAATTCAGCTCCGGTTGGTGCGAATAAAACCGGTGCCAATAGTACGCTTTTGCGACAGGGTCCCACGCCCAGTTCGACGTTTCGAAATCTTTGAAAATGATTCGCGCATCCTTGTACTTTTCCGGGGTGTTGCTCCAGACATAGAAGTCCTTGTAGGCAAGGTTGTCACTGGAGCCGGGGTCGATGACCCCGGTGGCTGCCGCGGCTACAGCACGTCGGGACTTTTGGAACCACGGATTTTGATCGGAAGTGTGATTAATCACGAGTTCGGTAATGACGCGCAGGTTACGTTGATGTGCAGCGTCTAGGAGCGCACGAAAATCATCGAGTGTCCCGAAGCTTGGATTGACGTCGAAATAATCGGCGATGTCGTAGCCGTCGTCGCGCAGAGGGGACGGATAGAATGGCAGCAGCCAGATGGCGGTGACTCCCAGCTCCTGCAGATAATCCAGTTTTTCGATTAGACCACGGAAGTCCCCCATGCCGTCGCCATCGCTGTCGCAAAATGTCTTAACGTGCAGCTCGTAGATGATCGCGTCCTTGTACCAAAGCGGATCGACAGATGTGTCATTCGGACCCTGTGCCATGCGCTTAACTTTTGACGCACAAAGCGCCCCGCGCAATCAATCGATTTTGCAATCACAAAATCGGTGGACGAAGTGGCCCGCATAGATTAAGGCACGCGATTGCGATCCTGCGCTCGATCCTGTTTCTGATTCCTGCAATTTCTGATCACACATGAGGCCATCCAAAGTAATTGCTTCCACGCGCCGCAAGCCAGAGAAACGGGTGCGCCTGTCAAAATCGCGAGCGCAGGCGCGCACGGTTGTCCCCCAGCTCGAGCCTGGAGCGCCAAGTGACTTCGACTTGATGAAAGGGATCCAGACCGGCGACGCAGACGCGCTCTCTCAGCTCTACGATCGATATAATGGGATTTTGAAGGCACTTATCCTGAGAGTGATTCATAACGAAGCCGAGGCCGATGATCTCTTACAAGAGATTTTCATGGAGATCTGGAATCAGGCGAAGAATTTTTCCGCGCAGAAAGGGAAACCGCTTGGATGGATGGTTACCTTGGCCCGGCGCCGCGCGATCGATGGTCTACGCAAGAAGCAGGCTTATGCGCGTGCCGAGGAACGCCTGCAAAACGAAACTGAACAGCAGCCTGATGCGTGGGTTCATAACGCAACTGAAGAAGAAATCGTCCTGAGCGACACGCGCGCTCTCATTCGCAAAGTCATCGCCGGCCTGCCACCACCCCAGCAGCAGGCAATCGACCTCGCATTTTTTAAAGGTATGAGCCAGCGCGAAATCGCCGCGAAAACGAATACACCCTTAGGCACGGTAAAAACAAGGCTTGAACTTGGGCTCAAAAAAATTTATGACGGCCTCAAGGAGTTGAAGGATGAACTTTAGCGAATTCCAGAACCGGTCGCGGCTCTACGTTATCGGCACGCTGGAACCGGAAGAATTAGAGGAATTCGAGAAAGCGCGGAAGAAATTCGGAAAAAAGGGGGAAGAATTCATCACCAAATGTTATGCATTGCATGAAGCATTCGCGCTGAGTTTGCGCCCGGCGAAAGCCTCCACTGCAATCAAAGAACGGCTGATGGCGATGGTCAAAGCAAAGCAGGAAGCTTGACAGCTCAGGCCCGCCTTCCCTTAGCACTCCAGCTCACGCAAGATAAATTCCTGCAGAAAGCCGTAGAAATTCACCTGAAACAGACTCAGGTCACGCCGGGATCCAATTGGTGAACGAAAGTGGTCGTTCAGTTCGTTTTCGGTGAAGTTATTTTTGGCGGCTATGACGAGGCGGGCCTGATTAAGGGCACTCAACCAGGCATCGGCATGCTTGGTGGGAATGCGTAGGACGCGGTTTGCGAACGCTTTTTCGTTCCTATTTAGTTGCTCCAAATCTGCGGCGACGGTCTGCGTCGCCGTCTGAAAAAGACGCCGCAACTCAGGTTCGACATACATTTTCCACTCTGCGCACATCTCCGTTTCTTTTTTTCCATTCGTTGGAGGACTAAAGAGGCGTTGCTCGGCAGCGGGTACGCCGCCGGGGTCAGCGCTTGCGGGGATCTGCCGAAGCAATTCGGCCAGGAACGGGTCCAACTCGGAGAGCTCGATCTGGTCCTTACGCCGGCGAATTTCCATGTCAGCACGCTTTCTCGAGAGTGGCGAGCAGGAGATAACCGTGTAGTTGTTGCACATAAAGTTCGGCCCGCTCACGCATGCCGCTCCACAAGACCGATCGGCCTTTGTGATGCACTTCCAACATGTGTCTCTCTGCTTTCTCGCGGGGATAGCCAAAGACGCGTTGGAAAACCATGGTCACATAGCTCATCAAATTTACGGGATCGTTGTGGACCACCACCTGCCAGGGAACGTCAAGATCTTCTTCGGAACGCGCTTCTTTTTCGGTGGTGGGCTCCACCGTCGTAATCGTTCCCGCCAGCTCGTTCGAGGCATGAGTTGTTCCTTCCATTCCTTTGATCTGCACCAGGCACGCGCCGGGCTGCCGTGGCCCGCAACTCATGCTGAAAATGCTAACATACCACGCCCTCAGTTCAAACCTGTGGCCCCCGAAAGCTTTCGGGGTGACGCCGGATCGTGTAGCATTCGTTCTGCCGGGATCATCGATCCCGGCTACAGCGCATCATTCACAATTTTTTCCTGGACGTTTTTCATTCTGCGCGCCTCGGCTGGCGTTCGATCGCCGAAACCATGCAAGTGTAGAAGGCCATGAACGATGTATAGCTGAAGCTCGCGCACGAGCGGATTATCAAAAATGCGAGCGTGTCGTTTGGCTGTCTCAACGCTGATAAAAATTTCACCGTGTTGAAACGTCAGCACGTCAGTCGGACCGCTCTGGCCGAGAAACTGCCGATGTAATCGCGACATCCGACGATCCGAAATGAGCCAGACAAAAATGTTTCGTAATTTGCTCAAGTCCGTTGGTTTTCGCTTTCGCAACTGCAAGCAATGTCGCACGGCGTTTGCCGCGAACTCTTGGAGCATGGCAACATTAACTGGTACCGTTCGCTGAAGATTCCGAACGGTGATCCGTGGGGAGATTATCACGTCGGCGGTCTTTGCTCCGATTGAAAGTTGCGCGTGATTAACCGGGCGCCTTTGTCGAACGTAATATACGCCCACGCCCATTGAATCAGAACCAGCAAGCGGTTGCGGAAACCGACGAGGAAAACAATGTGCACGAATAGCCATGCCAGCCAGGCGAAAAGACCGCTGAGATGGACGAATTTTAAATCCGCGACCGCTTTATTTCGTCCAATCGTAGCCATGGTGCCCTTGTCCCAATAACGGAAGCGTTCCGGTTTACGCCCTTTGATCATCGCCAGTACGTTGCGGGCAGCGTGGCGTCCCTGTTGCATCGCCACCGGCGAGATACCCGGTAAAGGCTCTCCAGTCTGATGCGAAAAATTTGCCAGATCTCCAATCACCTGGACTTCCGGATGCCCCGGAATGGTAAGATCGTCCTTCACAATAACACGACCGACCCGGTCAACCGGTATTCCCAGGGTCTTCCCAACGAATGACGCATTGTTGCCGGCGGCCCAAATCTTCACGCGGCAGGGGACGAAATCGCCGTCCACTTGCACTCCTCCTTCAGTAAGGTTCGTTGCTCGCGAGGCGGTGCGCACTTCCACGCCCAAATCCGTTAGCTGTTTCTTCGCGCTCGCCGATAAATCCTCTGGGTAAGCGGCCAGCAGACGTGGCTCGCCTTCTATGAGAATAACACGTGCCTGCGATGGATCGATGTGTCGAAAATCTTTGGCGAGCGTGTGGCGGGAGATTTCGGCGATCGCGCCGGCCATTTCAACACCGGTCGGTCCACCACCAATGACGACAAAATTCATCGCCGAGACTCTTCAATCCCGGTGCAAGTTTTTCCCAAGCGTCATGTCCAAAGTACGAATGTCGCGCGCCGGTGGCGAGAATCAGATAGTCGTAGTCGATTTCCATGTCGACCGTTTTCACTTTCTTGGCATCGACATTCACCGATTGCACTTCAGCAAGGATTACCTCGGCGTTCCTGCATCTGCTCAAGATTGCGCGGACAGGAGCAGCAATGTCGGCCGGTGAGAGGGCGGCTGTCGCGACCTGATAGAGTAACGGCTGAAAGAGATGGTAATTTGTGCGGTCGATCACGGTGAGGTCCACATTCTTGCAGGCAAGCTTTTTGGCTGCCTCCAGCCCGCCAAATCCGGAGCCGACGATGACGACGCGCGGTTTTTGGTTTGATGGCATGCTCATCGTCAAATTTTAACGGATAACGCGCGCCGCAAAAGCCGGTTGTCAACAATCGCTGCCACCATTATGTTTCGCGCCTCATGCCGAAGCCGATCGCTCGCAGCAAAACGCGTAAATCAGTCGCAAAGCGCTTTAAAATCACCGCGCGTGGTAAAGTGATGCGAGCACACTCTGCGCGACGCCATTTGTTGTCCGCCAAAAACGCTAAACGCAAACGGCGGTTGAGCAAAGCAGCGCGCGTGGACGAGACGGATGTCGCGCGCATAAAGTCGAATCTCCCATTCGGCTAGAAACGGCCAAATCGGCAAACGCTTCGGTAGTTTTTAGCTAGTACTGGTGGAGTTCCGGTACGACTTCAGTCCGCGTCGTTGTCGTTGTCGCGGTTCTGGTGCTGGTCGTGCCGTACCACTGCCGGGCGGCCTCCAACGAGTCGGGTGCAGGCTCTGGACTGTAAAGATCGCGCCGATTAACCAATGTTGTGCAGGAGTTCGTCATACCGACGAGAACAATAAGAAACACCAGAGCGAGCCATTTCACGGCGCGATGCAAACAGAACCATGATTGCTTGTCAATGCGATGATTTTTCCACTTGGGGGAAATCTTCGGAGTTCGCGGTTGCGCATGGCGATTCCTGCGAGAAAATTTACTCTCCGTCAGGGGCTATGGACTGAGGACTTACGAATCCCGCCAGGGCAGGAATGCAGCAACGGTAGTCTGATCCTCCGTGCCGTAGTTCTCTGGCGGAGCTTTTTATATCGCGCGCCGGTACTGTCCTTGACCAAGCTAAAGCAGATACATCGCCTGTTCATGAGTTATGAAACTCGTTAAAGTAAAAACGGCGCGCTTTTCGCAAGTGATCGAAAAATGCGGCAAGCCGCAGGTGTACACTCTCTGGCAAAAGCCGTCTGCCGATCGACATCTTCAATCGCAAATAAAGAGCAATCGGGTCATGACAGTTCAAAAGAGCAAGAGCGGGACGGACTTTGGAATCGTCGGCTTCAAAGAAAGAAAAGGCGCAACCTATCTCGTTTTTCCCAAGTCGCTGAAACGCTTCGCAGACAAGCGGATCGTTGGGATCGACTGGGCGCTTGTTTCGTGAATAGCCGCTTTACCCCGGCGGCCAGGCGAGCGCCCGTTTGCCCAGTAAATGGACATGCAAATGCGGCACGCTTTCGCCCGCGTCGGGACCGCAGTTGATCACCACGCGATAACCGCCAGACGGTCATCGTCGGTCGCGTCGGTGAGACGCGGAATCACTTTTTTGGGCACGATCAGCACATGCACCGGGGCTTGCGGATTAACATCATGAAACGCGACTGCATCCTCATCTTCCCAAACCACCTTCGCCGGAATTTGCCGTGCGACGATTTTTTCGAAAATGGTCATGACATTTAAGCTTGGAAGTCGCAGAAACCGGGAGTCCGTGTAAATCTGCGCAATCTGACGCTAATTCAAACCCGAAGATGAAGTGGTGTCGCCGAATCTTCCAAATTTTCAACGCACGGAGCAATCCATTCGTGGGGCAT
The DNA here is from genome assembly GCA_003217875.1 of Verrucomicrobiota bacterium. Taxonomy (GTDB): domain Bacteria; phylum Verrucomicrobiota; class Verrucomicrobiia; order Chthoniobacterales; family UBA10450; genus Udaeobacter. The sequence continues at coordinate 31,642 of QHMR01000017.1, read as the reverse complement.
CAGTCGCCGCTGTTAGTCTTTCCCGGACGAAGCAAACAATTTCCTCGCGCAGAGCATCGCAGGCGCGTGTCCACGTTTTGACGCCGCGAAGATGTTTCACGCAAGATTGAAGCGAACAAAGCCGAAGATTGTCGACGCCGGTTTCGATCAAGCTGCTGATTCGCTTTTCCAGAAGATCAAAAAACGCGAGCTCATAGCCTGCGCCGGCATGCCGCGCAATATCCAGCAACGAGATGGAAATGGGTGGCGGCGAGGGCGCAAAATGCGGCACAATCTCCTTGTAACCTATGGCTTTCAGAACGTACCGCACAGTCTGCGACAACTGGCTAAAGGCGACCACGTTTTCGTCATTCCGCAGGTGCAGGTAAAAAGCAATGCTTTCCGTTACATGATCGGTCAGCCACCAGCTGGGATAACCAGCTTCGTCAGCCGCCCGCGTGATCGCAGCGTGTAGCCAATCGCGGCTGAACTCGAAGAGTTGTCCCGAATTTGTGCGGAGATAGGGAAATTCTTCCTTAAACGCGACCATGATTCTTGCTGATTGGCACGTTGCGCGATCCTTGCGTGGATTTCGGTGCTGGCTCGGGCGGAAACAGTTCCCGCTGGAGCGCATTGGGTTTTACGCGACGTCCCAATGTATGAATGGCGTCTACAAATTGGTCGACATCCTGAAATCGCTGATACACCGACGCGTAACGCAAATAGGCTACTTCATCGAGGGCGCGAAGTTTTTCGAGCACTTTGGACCCAATCACTGATGAAGGAACTTCGCGCCCGCCGGTTTCCAACTCGTGCACAATCTCGTCTACCACGTCCTCTAAGGTAAGAAGACTGGTAGATCGTTTTTCAAACGCTTTGGCGATGCTGGTAGCTAGTTTGCGCCGATCGAACGGTTCATGTGTTCTATTACGCTTCACAACACGGAGATCAGAGCGTTCGATTTCTTCATAAGTGGTGAAGCGATATTTGCACTTCAGACATTCGCGGCGGCGGCGGATGCTGGAAGCATCCCGCGACTGACGGGAATCGATGACCTTGTCATCACGAGACCCGCACTTGGGGCAACGCATAGTGTTGAGCGCTAATTACCACACCATAAGTTGTGGCGTCAATCCTTCTTTGGGCCCATTTTGCGTGGCGATTGAATGTGGGCAGCGCATTGACGTGACAACATGCCGACACTACCGCATTCGGAAATGCAGAACCACAACGCGCGCAGCGCAGCCTATGGCCCGTGGCTAGTCGCCCTGGGCGCAGCGCTTTGGGGCACAGAAAGCGCATGGCGTATTCCGCTCAATGCGGTTTTCGACGCAAAGGTAATCGTCTTCTGGGAGCATGTACTTCTCCTCATCATGTTCCTGCCAATCTTGATCTCGCGTTTGCACGAGATTCCAAAGGTCAACGCCTACACGTGGGGCTTCCTTCTTTTCTCCGGATTCGCCGGCTCAGCAGTCGGCACAATTTTTTTCACCTTGGCCTTGAAACACGGTAACCCGACCGTGGTGAACGTGATCCTAAATATCCAGCCCGTTATCTCGACGATCGGCGCGTTCGCGCTTTTTGGTGACCGGCTTGCGCGGCAATTCTTCTTTTATGCTGGCATTGCTATCCTCGCTGGCATCTTCGTTTCTGTTACACATCCGACCATGATTGGAGTTTCGTTTGAACGCGCTGGCCTGAATATCGGCACCGCTTATGCGTTGGTATGTGCGCTGTTCTGGGGACTATCAACCGTCGCGGGTCGTGGCGTTATGATGGGTACTTCCCTCCAGCTCGCCTCCAGCATGCGCATCGTCGTCGGGCTTACGTGCATGACGCTGATTCTTCTGGCTTATGGCAAACTGAATGGCGCGGCGCTCTGGCCAGTAACCGCGCAAGCGCATCCCACGAAGGCAATGGTTTGGCTGATTCTACTCGCGTCAGTCTCAGGCGGAATTCCGCTCTTGATTTATTTCCAGGGCTTGCGCCTCACGCGCGCATCGACGGCGGGCTATTTCGAGATGATGCAAACGCTCGCTGCCGTGTGTATCACCTGGGGTTTCTTTCATGCCAGTCTTTACATACACCAGGTCATTGCGGCCATCGTGCTGATTGGTGCCGTGGCCATGGTGCACCAAGTGCAACAACACGTTGAGCCGGCCGAGTGTTAAGATTCCGCATCGCCGCGCCCTAGGAAACTAGCTCGTTCTTCCCTTGCTTGCCTTCGCTTGATTGCGCCGTTTTCTCCGGAAACTCGAACCGGATTTTCCCGTCCTCCAGTTTCAAGTAGGCAGAGAACGGCCGGCCGCGTTTCGAAATGAAGCCGTCGAGGAGATCGGTTTTGCCCAACATGACGAGTTTCTGCGCCTGCTCTTTCGAGATCTCGCGACCGAGAATTGTTTTGCTTAGTTTGAATTTGCATGGTCTGCGGTCAGCCTGTGAACGTTCACAAATGTAACTGTTTTCAGTCTCAAAAATCTTACCGCCGCACTTCGGACATTTCCCGATGGGTTCGCTGCCAGTGAAATCAATTTTCGGCGCAACCTCCGCTGCTTTCCCTTTTCCTTTTTGTTTCGGCTCGCGCTTTTCGAATTCGAAGCCAACGTCTTTCTTGTCGGTCAATACGAGAAACGCTTTGAAGGGCCTGCCTTTACGGGAAATGAACCGCTCGAGCAGATCGGTCTTGCCAGTTGCGAGCAGTTTCTTCATTTGATCGTGATCGATCGGTCGCTGCAAGATGACTTTGCCCGATCGAAAGTCGCATGTCTTTTCCGGGCCGACCGAATTCTCGCAGATGTAGCTCATTCCGAGCTCAAACACGCGACCGCCGCACTTGGGACATTTACCAAGCGGCTCCTGACTCGAAAAATCCACCGCTTGCGCAGCGCCGTTCTCCTGTCCGTTTGAGCCGAAATCGAATTCTGCTTTGAAGTCGTCGCTGAGTTTCAGCAGGGCATGGAAACGTTTGCCTTTTCTGCTGCGAAAGCCGCCCAATGGTCCTACGTGTTTGTCCCGGACGAGAGTCTCAAATTCTTCGCGGCTTAGCAACCGACCGGCGATGGTTTTCCAAATCGTGAAATCACATTCCTCATTTGTGCATGTGAAACTCTTGAACCGCTCGATGATAGGCGCGCCGCACTTGGGGCACTCTCCGAACGGCTCGCTGTCCGGCATGTGCTCGTCTGGATGAAAATGTTTGGCTTTCCCGACGATATCGTTAGTAAGCTCGCGAATGTCGCGCATGAACGCGTCACGGGTGAGCTTGCGATGTTCGATCTCGCGCAGACGAAATTCCCATTCGCCGGTCAGTTCGGGACTGGTTAACTCCGGCACTGCATTTTTTAAAAGTGTGATTGTCTGGATTGCTTTCGGCGTCGGCTGCAACTCCTTACCGTGCCGCACCAGGTAATGCGCTGAAATCAGTGTCTCGATGATGGCCGCGCGCGTTGCCGGCGTGCCGAGTCCTTTCTCCTTCATCGCGTCGCGCAATTCTTCGTCTTCGACAAGTTTCCCCGCTGCCTCCATCGCGCTGAGCACGGTCCCTTCGTTGTAGCGAACAGGAGGCCTGGTCTGCTCGATTTTGATTTCGATACGCTGTGTTTGAACGCTCTCGCCCTGCGTCACCGGTGGCAGATTTTCTTCCGGTTTCTCACTCGCAGCTTCGCGTCCATAAACTTCAAGCCATCCGGGCGCCACGAGAATTTTCCCTTCCGTCTTGAACGGCTCGCCTTCGACACGTGTAATTCTGGTCGTGTTCTCGTATTGTGCGGGTGGAAAAAATACAGCTACGAAGCGCTTGCTCACCATGTCGAAAAGCGCTCGCTCATGGTCGTCCAGCGATCGGGGGGCAGTGCCGGTCGGAATAATCGCGAAGTGATCACCGACTTTCGCGTCATTGAAAATGCGTTTGTTCGGCCTGACCCAATTGTTTTCGACCACTCTTCGCGCGAACGGATTGTCGACCTTATTCAATGTCGATCTTACGGTCGGGAGATAATCTTCGGGCAACGCGCGCGAATCCGTGCGCGGATAAGTAATAACCTTGTGCTTTTCGTAAAGCGCCTGTGCGATTTGCAACGTGCGTTTCGCGGAAAATCCGAGTCGATTATTCGCTTCGCGCTGCAAGGCAGTGAGATCATAAAGCTGAGGCGCCACTTGCGTGCTCGGCTTCTTTTCCTCCAGCTTGACGACGCCCTGCTTGCCGCTGCATTTGCGTTGGATGGCCTCGGCGATTTCATAATGCCACAATCGCGGCGCGGCGCGGTGCTCTTCCCATAACGAACCGCGTTCAATGGCAAGCCGCTGCTTCGCATCGGGCAGAGTCAATTGCAGCCGATGGAGCAGTCTTTTGGTTCTCTCACTTTCGTCCTCGTCTTTCTGGAATGCTTCGTCGAACCAGCGTCCTGCATATTCGCCGGCAGCGGCGCGGAATATGCCGATGATCTCGTGTAGGTCGCGCGGCTTAAATTCCCGAATCTTGTTCTCCCGCTCGACGATGATTGCCAGCGTCGGCGTCTGCACGCGGCCGAGTGAAGTCACGCTGCTACCGCGCCCACCGCTTAGCCGCAGAGTAAAGGCGCGTGTCGCGTTGATGCCGACGAGCCAGTCGGCTTCGTTTCGGCTGCGGGCTGCGCTGGCCAGTGGTTGCATCTCAGCATCGCTTCGCAATCGCGAGAAGCCTTCGCGGATGGCCTCAGGGGTCATCGATTGCAGCCAGACACGCTTGATCGGTTTTTTCGTTCCCGCGTATTGAATGATATAGCGAAAAATCAATTCGCCTTCCCGTCCGGCGTCGCATGCATTGATAATCTCCGACACGTTCTTATCTCTAATAAGCTTGCGAAGAACATTGGCTCGACCGCTCATTTTCTCAGCCGGCTCCAGCTCGAATTCGACCGGCATGATGGGCAACTTCGTCATGTCCCACTTGTCCTGCTCTTTCATGGAAGCAGGCACCGCGAGCTCAAAGAGATGACCGACCGCCCAGGAGATCACATATTTCTCGTTGTCGTAGTAATCCTTACCTTTTTTGAATCCGCCGAGGGCCTTGGCGATATCGGTGGCAACCGAAGGCTTCTCGGTGATTATGAGGGACTTGGACATGGGGCAGCAATCGAACTCAGTCGGGGCGTCTTTGCAAGTCAGAGCAGTTTGCCTGCACGGTCAAAGGCGGGTAAGTCTTTGCCCTAGCCCAACTTGACGAAATATTTCCCGGGCAACTGCTTGACTAGGCGTTTCAATTCTAACTGCAACAATGTCGACGAAACGATCGAGCTCGGCAATTTGCTTTTAACGGAGATATTATCAATCGACGTCTCAGTCGCGTCAATCGCGTCATAAACACGTCGTTCTTCGTCAGATAGCGGCGGTAACGGGCGCGCAACGGCCTCCGGCAATGGCTTCGTTTCGGGAAGAAGAATCTGCAAATCGTCCAAAATGTCGCTGGCATCCATGACAAGCTTCGCTCCTTGTTGGATGAGGCGATTCGATCCCATTGCGCTGGGCGCGTTAATGTGGCCGGGTACCGCGTAAACTGAGCGGCCCTGTTCCAGGGCCTGCGCTGCGGTGATGAGGGCACCGCTATTCAAACCAGCTTCCACCACGAGAATGCCGTGGCTCCAGCCGGAAATGATCCGGTTGCGCATCGGGAAAGTTTGACGGTCTGGTTCAATCTCCATCGAGAATTCAGAGACGATCGCGCCATTTCCTGCTCGGATCTTTTCGGCAAGCGCAGCGTTCTCTGGCGGATAGAGCTTTGCTAACCCCGAGCCGATCACTGCGATCGTGCGTCCTTTCGCAGCGAGTGCCCCTTGATGGGCAGCGGTGTCGATCCCGCGCGCGAGGCCACTGATTACGGTTAATCCCGCGTAGGCCAGTTGGTAAGCCAGCTTCTTGGCCGACTCCGTGCCGTAGTGCGTTGTGCGCCGCGCGCCAATAACTCCAATGGCGTGGTGATCGCGCTCCTGTAGTTCGCCCCAGACGTAAAGAAGGATCGGCGGCGCATGAATTTCGCGCAATGGCCGGGGGTAGGATGGCGACCCCTGTGTAATGACGGTCGCTCCAAAATCGCGAAGCCGTTTCACCTCCGCGGCAAGATCGACAGTCGATTCCCAGTTTGAAATCTGGTCCGCGACTTCATTGCCGATTCCTTCGACCTTGCGAAGCTCACTGCGTTTTGCAGCGAGTATTTGCTGCGGCTCCTTAAAAACTTCCAACAATTTGCGCAACCGCACCGGCCCAACGGTTGGCAGCATGTTGAGCGCTATGCACGCTTCAGTCGCGTTCATTTGAAATTGGGGAACGAGGGGCGATTAACCACAATCGCCAGTAGCGGTTCGGTGAACCGCAACTACCATTCAAAACGGAATCTCGTCCTCGTCTGGCTCGGCTGGCGCTGATGCTTTGGGCGGTGCAGAGGTTGATCGATTCTCTCCAGTCATTTCGCCTGCACCACCAGCTCCACCGGGACGTCCGCCTAGCAACTGCATGCTCTCGCCAACGACGCGCAGCCTTGTTCGCTTCTGCCCGGTTTGCTTGTCGTCCCAGCTGTCCATTTGCAAACGGCCTTCGATGAAAACTGGCCGTCCTTTCTTCAGGTATTCGCCGGCGATCTCAGCCAGGCGTGCCCAGAGCACAACGTCAACATAAGTGACTTCCTCGCGTCTTTCTCCGCTGTCGGTGGTATAAACGCGGTTTACGGCGATGCCGAGATCGCAGACTGCGCTGCCCTTTGGCGTGTAACGCACTTCGGGGTCGCGAGTGAGATTTCCGAGCAGAATAACTTTGTTAAAGCTCGCCATATTCGCGTTATAACGAAATCACTTTCGTTTAGCCACCTTTTTTGCAGGCTTCTCCTTCTTCTGACGCAACCGTTCGTAATTCTGTCGATACACTTCCGGATCGAGCTTAAATTTCGCTCGCAATTTCGCTATCACTCCCGGATCAGCGTTAAAAACAAGGTTCACATAATATCCGGAATCGAGCGGGCCGGCCACATAGGAAAACTGGCGTCTATCCATCTTCTGCACCTGTTCGATCTGAGCTCCTTCTTTTTGGAACTCCGATTCCAGCCGATCGATAATTTCCCTGATGGTGTCTTCTTTGCCCTGAGCGTTCAGCACCAGCAGGGCTTCATAACGGCGGTTCATGTTTCTTCGATTTTGTTGAAAGTGTTCATCGCGGAAACAAGACCGTTGTCAATCGCGGATTTCACAGCATTCACTGCGCGATTAATTGTCGATCTAACCAAAGGTTTCTCTTCATCGAAAAAGCGGTTCAATACGTAATCGACTGATCCTTCGCGTGGTGCCTCGCCGATCCCGATGCGCAAGCGCGGAATGTCCTCCGTTCCGAATTGCATTATGATCGATTCCAAGCCGTTATGGCCGCCTGATCCGCCGCGTGCGCGTATGCGCAGGCGACCGAGCCCTAATGCAAAATCGTCGAGGATAATCAGAATTTCCTGAGGCTCGATTTTATAGAATTGCGAAACCGCAAGAAGCGGATAGCCACTCCGATTCATGAAGCTTGTCGGTTTGATCAGAAGCACGGCGCCACATTTAGCCAGGAGGGCGTCCCACTTTGACGATTTCTCCCACGTCGATCCAAACTGCGCGCAGAGCTGATCGGCAACCATGAACCCGATATTGTGACGTGTGGCCGCGTATTGCGGACCGGCATTTCCGAGACCGGCGACTAGGCGGATTGGTTTCTCTTCCACTGTCGCGAAATCGAAAATCCAAAAACTTGTCGTGAGCGAAGCGAACGGAGTCGAACGGATCAGAATCCGAAATTGGATTACTTCTTCTGCTCCTTCTCTTTTGGAGCTTTTTCCTTTGCAGCCGGAGCGGGCGCAGCACCTTCGCCTTCTTCCTTTTTCTCGGTGATCACTTCCGGTCCCGCGGCTGCCACTTCTGCTTCCGCGACCGCAGGCTCTTCTTCGACTATGGGCGCGACCACGGAGAATGCAGTGAGATCGGGCTGCACCTTTGGAGTTACTCCGGGCGGCAATTGAATGTCGCGAACGTGAATGGAGTCACCAATGTTGAGTTGAGAGACATCCACCGTGATTCGATCCGGCAAATCGCCCGGGAGACATTCAATCGCCAGTGCGCGCAAGCTTTGTTCAAGTAGCCCCCCGAAAGTTTTGACGCCCACGGCCGTGCCGGTCGGTTCGAGAGGAACTTCGGCTTGAATCTTCTGGTCCATGGAAATGGCGTGAAAATCGACATGACGAATTTCGCCACCAACAGGCGAGTGTTGCACCTCCTGCACAAGCGCGGTACGACTTGAATCTTGCCCGGCGATTTCGAGTTCAACCAAAACATTTTCTCCGGAAGCATGGCTCATCATCGCGTTGATCTCTCGCGCGCCGACTTGCAATGGCTGCGGCTTATTGTTGCCGCCGTAGATGATCGCAGGAATTAGTCCGCACGCCCTGAGTTTGCGCGTCGCTGAGCGTCCCACATCCGTCCGTGGTTGGGCCTTGAGCTTAACCTGTTTTGCCATTTTTTTCGTTCTCGATGTTGAACAGCGACGACACGGACTCGTCGTTATGTATCCGTTTGATGCCTTCCCCGAGAAGCTCGGAGACGCAGAGCACCGTGGTTTTAAACCCTTCCACGGTGCGCACCGGCGTGCTGTTAGTCGTTACTAATTCCGTAATTTTCGATTTTTGCAAACGCGGGATCGCCATGTCCACCAGAACAGCATGCGAAACGCCCGCATAAATCTTCTGCGCGCCGCGCTTTTTCAAAAGGTCAGCCGCAGAAGTCAATGTGCCGGCTGTTTCCGTAAGGTCATCAACTAGAAGCACGTCGCGGCCTTCCACTTCGCCAATGAGATACAGCGCCTCGGTCTCCGTGGCGCTGCGGCGCTCCTTTGCCACGATCGCCAGATTCGCACGCAACGCTTCCGCGTAAGCCGAAGCCATTTTGAGGCCGCCTAAATCCGGCGAAACAACGGTCGTTTTCCCGGTCAGCTGTTGTCGCAGATATTTAATCAAGACTGGCAGTGAATAGAGATGGTCCACCGGGATATCGAAAAAGCCCTGTACCTGCTGTGCATGCAGATCCATCGTGAGCACGCGACTCACCCCCGCCGCGTGCAATAAATTGGCCACGAGCTTGGCTGTGATCGGGACTCGCGGCTGGTCTTTGCGGTCCTGCCGCGCGTAACCAAAAAAGGGAATCACAGCCGTGATCCGATCCGCGCTGGCGCGCCGCGCCGCATCGACCATGATCAGCAACTCCATCAAGTGCTGATTGGTCGGCGGACAAGTCGGCTGAATGATGAAGACGTCATGCCCGCGAATGTTCTCCTCGATTCTGACGTAAGTTTCGCCATCCGGAAACGAGCTGATCGTTGCCTGCCCGAGCGGGACACCAATGTATTTGCAAATCCTCTCGGCCAAATCACGGTTGGCCGAGCCCGTGAAGACTTTTAATTCTGGCTGAAGGGCAAACATCGGGAGCGCCTAACTTAGGCGCGCAGAAACGGCGTTGGCAATCTTCAAAACTTGCCAGGAGGTGTTTCTCTGGCGAATAGTTTTAGCATTCGATGAATTCCCCGATGAACACCCAAGTGATTTCAATAGAACGTCCGACTACTAACTCAAGGCTGTTCGTGCACACACGCTGGGATGCAGTCCCGGCTGCGGCGGGTCTTTTTCATCTCACATATTTCCTGGGCCTCTTCTTCCTTTACCCGCATGCACCGCTATGGGTGATGTTGATCCTCGGGTTCATTTATTCGCTGATGGTCAATGCCAACATCAATGGGGTGGGGCACAATTTCATTCATAACCCATTCTTCCGCTCAAAATTGCTGAATCGGCTGTTTGGAGTCACGCAATCGATCGGGTGCTGTTTCTCACAAACGATGTACGACGCGGTCCACATGCAGCATCACAAAGGGAATTCGGATCGACAGAATGAAAATGGCGACACGATTGATTGGTTGTCGATCTATCGGCATGGGCACGATGGCGAGCCGGAAGGTCCATGGAAGTATGTCTTCCTTAGCTTTTTCCGTGACGATGTCGGCGCTATCCGCAAAGAACTGCGCAAGCGCGGCAATGATGACGTGTTTTGGGGAAATCTCGAGCTGGCGGCATTCGCTACAGCGCTATTCGTGATGTTCCTTTTCAACTGGCGTTACGTGATTTTTTATTTCCTGCCGTTTTGGTATCTTGGCCACTGTTTCAGTTATTTGAACGGTTATTACCGTCATTACGGTGCGAATCCCGACAAGCCGATTGCGTGGGGTGTAAGCAGCTACGGAAAAATCTATAACTGGCTATTCTTCTACAACGGCTACCACGCCGAACACCATTTCCGCCCCAAGGTGCACTGGACGAAGATGGAAAAGTTTCGCCGAAACATTGTCGATTTGCAGAAGCAGGAAGGCGTCCGCACGATCAGACGAGCACACATGCTCGGATTTTTAGACCCCGATCTACCGAAACGCCGCGAAGGAAGGCGTGCGAAGGTAGAGGCGATTGAACTCAATCGTCCCCGAGTGGTTCGGTGACCCGCCGCTACCTATTTCGCAAAGCGCGCGCGCAGCTTTTCTTTCTTCGCTTCGCACGCCTCCTGTAATCGTCGGATCTCCGACGCGAGTTGCTTCTCCAGCGATTCCATTTCGTCGAACTTGCCGGCACTCTGCGCCTTGTTCATCTGATTCCTGAGGAACAGCTCTTTTTCGGCGATCTTTGCTCGGTACACGGAATCCATGTCAGCGATTTCTTTCTTCTGGTCCTCGGTTAGTGAAAGCGATGGCGACGTCTTCTCCAACCGTTCCATCGCCAGTTCGTAAGCCGATTTCATGCTCGATTAGCTCCTGACATCAATCGACGCATTGCGTGCCGGAAATCAATTCTTAAATTGCAGTTAGATGCATTCACTAATCAAGTTACTGAGCATCGATTTTGACGGCACGCTGGTGTCGAGAGTTAGCGAACCAGTTCTCGATATCCAGTGCATGGAATTGATTCGCCGCTTACAGAATGCCGGCGCGCTGTGGGCGATTAATACAGGTCGTTCCGTCGATTTACTGGAATCCGGACTCGCCGATTTCGGGTTTCCCTTTCGGCCGGATTTCATTCTCACGACCGAGCGCGATGTTTTTCGCCGCGGGGGAAACCGCGATACATGGGAGCCGTTTGGCGACTGGAACGAGCGCTGCGCGCGCGATCACGCCGAGTTATTTTCTTCAGCTAACTCCGTCCTGGCCGAGGTGGTTGATTTCGTGAGCCAAAAAACGAAAGCGCGGCTTATTTACGACGCTGAACGCCTCGAGGGTCTAGTCGCCGAGAACGATGAAGAAATGAGGCGCATCGTGGAGTTTATCGAGAGAGCGCGAGCGATGCATCCGAACTTGGATTACCAACGCAACACGGTCTATCTGCGGTTTTGTCATGCTGACTATCACAAAGGGGCAGCACTGGCTGAGCTGGCACGTCTACTGGAAGTTCCACGCGAAAATATCTTTGCGTCAGGCGACCATCATAACGACATATCAATGTTGGACGGAAAAGTCGCCGCGATGCCTTCTTGCCCAGCTAACGCAATTCAGGAAGTGCAAGACGCCGTGCGCGACGCCGGCGGGTATGTCGCGAAAAAGGAGTACGGAGCTGGTGTTCACGAGGCGCTGTTGCATTTCGCCAATGGACTCCGTTGAAGGCCTAAAGCCGGAAGCTCGAGCAAGGATGGCACAACAACAACCAGATCACCAGCGTACGCTTCCGCTGGATCCAGGCGGGCCGGGAGCGAGCGTTCCCTCGTCGGATAGTTTTTCTCCAGGAACAGTCCCGGTAGATTGAGTGGTCGACCCGCTGCCCGCTGACTCATCACCGGACGAGGCGCAAGCAGACAGCAAGAGCGCAATCAGCAAGGCTAGAACACTGGATTTTGCAACGCGCTTGGCCATTCATGACGAACCTAGTCATGGATATCTCTGATGCAATCAGCTGCGCTCGGAAGATTTTCTGGTGAGGAAGCAAAGCCGGTGCGAAAAATTTTGCGCACACCGCGAAGCTCGCGTTTAGTCCGGTATGGCTGAGTACGAGGGTGAGTCCGAACGTATCTGGGATGAGTACGAGTGGGAGCGCTTCCTTCAGCAGCAGGATGGCAAGACCGAAAAGTACATGCAATTGCTGGAGACGTACCTTGATGATCCCGACCGCGACGAAATCATCGCTCGAGAGATGGGTTGGACGCAGCTGTTGGATGCCAAGGATTGGAGCGCGGAAGTCGATGCGTTGCTCGATGAGGGTGTAACCGACGATGAGGAGGCGGTCAACACCAACAGGTCGGCAGAGGTCTTCGAGGAGCATGACCTATATCGCGCTGCGTTCGCGCTCACTATTTGGATCGATCAACTGTTCGATCAAAATGCTTCACTCCAAAACGAACCGGCAGCGGTGAAACTGGCGACCCACGCTGCCCTGGCCAGCGCCAAGCTCGCAGCAGCATTGAGCGGCGATAGCCTTGATGAAATCGGGATGACGATCGCGTATTTAAAGCGCGCCTTGAAAGCCATCACCATTGCGATGGACGCGGCGGCACAATTGCGGAAACCTGCGGGGCCGATCACCCGTTCGCAATACACAGTCCTGCAGCAGCGACTCTTTCGAGTGCGGGACGGCATTATCGCCCTAATGGGCGAATACCGCGGCGAGTGGCGTCGCCGGTTCGGCTCTGAAGGTAATCGCAGTTGAATGAAATAAGGGCGCGTTCCGTCCAATCATGCAAACGGAAGCGACTCCGGCTCAGGCCGATGTATCGGAATTCGATCTGGTAAGACGATGCCAGGCCGGTGACACCGAAGCATTCGACGAGCTCGTGACCCGCTACCGGACACGTGTGTTTAGCATGGTTTACAACATGGTACATAGCGAGCAGGACGCCTGGGATCTGGCTCAAGACAGCTTCCTCAAAGCGTGGAAGTCAATTAAACGCTTTCGCGGACGCTCCGCCTTTTACACTTGGATTTATCGCATCGTCATGAACGTGACGATTGATTGGCTGCGCAAAAAGCAGGTGAAAGGCGCAGGCGCGGAGTTCGATGACGCGATTCAGTTGAGGCAAGTTGATCCCGCGTCCAAAACCGTTCCCAAAACGGAAGCATTGCCCTACGAGATGATGGAACGAGACGAAATTCGTGCCCGGATCGAGCAAGCAATCACACAGCTTTCGCCCGAGCAACGCGCTGTCATTTTGATGAAGGAACTCGAAGACATGCAATACCACGAGATCGCAGAGGCCTTGGGATGCTCCATTGGCACGGTCATGTCGCGTCTGTTTTATGCGCGTAAGAAATTGCAAAATTTGTTGAGGGACGTTTATGAAAACATTTGAGGAAAAATGGACAGCATGGCTCGATGGCCAGCTTAGCGGGCGAGAATTGGCGAAGTTCGAAGCCTCGCTCCCCGACAAAGCTGCCGCTGAAGTTGAAAAGGCGGACGCAAGAAAACTTCGGCAGCTCCTGAAACAAGAGCTGGGCGCCCGGACATTGACGAACCAAGAGTTCTTCAGTCATCAGGTGCACGAAAAAATCGCGCAGGAAGATGCCGAGGCGTCTCAGTCGTCTGGCAGACGCTCCGCCACGACCTCCACGTGGTGGACCATTCCTCGTCTGTTGTGGGCAGGCACTCTGTCGCTCGCCGTCTTTTTGGTTTGTACGCTTTTCGTCGTGCACGAAAAAACTCCGACTGAGGAGTCATCGTATTTGACCCAAATCCTCAACGCCCGCGTTGATCCGGTAGTCAGCCCAAATGCGACCGTCTCAATGTTTGAGGTAAAACAGGACCGCGTGACGGTTCTTTGGACAGAGGGATTGCAAAGTTTGCCGGCCGATTACGCGGCCAAATAACTGCTTATGGGTGGCGTGTCAGCGTACTTGATTCCTGTTTTCGCCCTCATCCTCAGCGCGATCCCGGGACTGAGGGGCGCAGAGACGGTCTGGAGTGGACTCGTCATCGCGGAAAATGTCGCACAACCACAACCGATTCCGCCAGAATTGACACGCATCGAGGGACCCCTGAAAAAGTTTTTCGGCTACAATCAATTTCAGGTGATCGGCCAATCGCAAAAGACACTCAAGACCGGCCAGGAAGATTGGCTTGCGACCAGCAAATTCTTCGGTCTGCATGTTGATGCCCGAGGCGAGAGCGAAGCAGGCTACGTTTTGAACCTAAAACTTTATAAAGAGAAAGAGCTCTTGCTGGAAACAGATGCGAAGCTGAGCAAGCGCAGCCCGTTGGTCATTAAAGGTCCGCAAATCGGGAGCGGACAATTGCTGCTGGTGCTGGTTGTTGAGTAGGCGGTAGGGCGTCACTCCGTACGCGCCGTTCTTATCATTTGCGGGTGAAAAAACACACACGCGTTGTTTAGTGCGACAAATGCGAGCGTGGGTTCTTTGTTGGGCGGCTTTGTTTTCTATTATGGTTCCCTCAATCGTGACTGCGGAAAAGCCGTTCAGTTTTAAGGAAACGCCAGGAAAATTGCCGAAAGAGGTTGTTCCGACGGATTACTCCATCCGTATCGTTCCGAAAATCGACCAGTTCACTTTCACTGGAACAGAAACGGTGAAGCTAAACGTGCGCAGCCCGGTTCATCAGCTGGTGCTTAACACGCTCGAACTCAAAATTGAAGCAGCGTCTGTTGACGGCAAAGATTTGCCGGCGTCTGCAATCAAGACCGACAAAGAAAAGGAACTGCTTACGCTCACGTTGCCCTTAAAGCTTGCGCAAGGAGATCATACTCTCGCGCTCGAAGCGACGGATGCCCGGCGATTTTTTCCTTGCTGGGATGAACCCGTTTTTCGCGCCCGTTTTCAATTAAGCGCCGTGGTGCCGGAAAACTGGCTCGTTGTGTCGAACATGCCGATCGAGAGCGAAAGAAAAATCACGGAAGGCAAAGAGGTACGCTTTGCGGCGACTCCGCCGATGTCGAGTTATCTGAATGTCTTCGTTGCTGGCGAGCTCGATGTCATCGAAGCGCGAAGCGACTCGACGCAGGTCCGCGTGATCGCAACGAAAGGCAAAGCAGAACTGGGCCGCTACGCACTCGAAGCCACGGCGCAGATTTTGCAATACTACAACGATTATTTTGGCGTGCCGTATCCGTTGCCGAAGCTGGACCAAATCGCTCTGCCGGGCGGTTTCGGTGGCGCTATGGAAAACTGGGGCGGGATCACTTATTACGAGTCTGCGCTTTTGTTTGATCCGAAAAATTCGTCCACCGAGACAAAGCAAAATATCTACGAAGTGATCGCGCACGAAGTAGCGCACATGTGGTTCGGCGATCTCGTGACGATGGCCTGGTGGGACAATCTCTGGCTCAACGAAGGGTTCGCCTCATGGATGGGCACCAAGTGCACCGCGCATTTCAACCCGCAATGGGAGGTCTGGCTGCGGCGCAATTTGCCGCGCGATCCCACTCGGCGCATCGGCATCGCTAAAGAGCAAGCCATGGAGAGCGATGCGAGATCGACCACGCATGCGATTCAGCAACACATCGCAACAGAGGCGGAAGCCAACAGCGCTTTTGATGATATCACCTACAAAAAGGGACTATCGTTTCTGCGAATGCTGGAGAGTTTTCTGGGCGAAGACGTGTTCCGCGATGGAATTCGGCGGTACATCGCCGCGCACGAATATTCGAACACGACGACCGCAGATTTGTGGAATGCTCTCTCGGAAGCGTCCAAGAAACCGGTCGGCGACATCGCAGCTGGCTGGACCGAGCAGCCCGGATTTCCAGTCGTGACGGTTAAGCGGGAAACAGACGGAAAAGTTCGGTTTACCCAAAAGCGCTTCACCGTGAATTTCAAAAACGTCCCGCCGTTGGAGTGGAAGATCCCGCTGACGTATTTGGTCATCGGACAAGCGCCTGCGACTTTGTTGATGACAGGTAAGACAGAGATTCTGGAGAACATTCCCGCAGATCGCGCGGTCAAGTTGAATGTAAAGGGCGCTGGAAATTATCGCGTTGAATATGACGAGCCACCCTGGAGTTTGTTACTTCAAGCTGTGCCGACGCTGGGCGTTGAGGATCGCGTTAATCTTCTCAGCGATGCGTGGGCTCTTGTGCAGGCCGATCGCGCGCCTGCGTCGCGCTATTTTCAGTTGGTCGAGAAATTGCCCGCTTCGACTGAAATCGCCGAACGCGAACAGATAATCAATGTGCTGGCTTTCATTAACGGGCTGCTAGCCGGAAATCCGGAGCGAGAAAAATTTCAACGTTATGCCCAATCGCTTTTGCGTCCGATATTTGAGATACTCGGCTGGGAACCAAAACAAGGGGAGCCGTCCACCGCCGCAAACCTCCGCGCGAGCTTGATCAGCGCTCTGGGAGATTTGAATGACCCGGAAATAATTGCCGGCTGCCGCGAACGTTTCGAAAAATATCTCGCGAACCCTGCATCGCTCGCACCAGATCTGCGGCCCGCAGTTTTTGCAGTCGTCTGCCGTTATGCCGACGAAAAAACTTGGACGAAGCTGCACCAGCTCGGACTGACAACGACGAGCATTGAGGAAAAACAAAATTACTACAATGCGCTTGGTTGTGTGACTGATCCGAAATTGGTGAAGAAGACACTTGCGATTGCTCTCACGGATGAGCTGCCAACGAGCCGTGCGACTTCTCTTGTCCCAAAAGTCGCACGCGACAGCGGGCATCCGGACATTGCCTGGGAATTCGCCAGGACAAACATGAAAGCGCTGCTCGCGAAGATCGATGCGGCGGGTGCAAACCGCTACGCGCCCAGTCTGTTTACCTTTTTCTCTGATGACTTGCGCGCGGATGAGTTAAAAACTTACGCCAAAAATAATTTGCCTCCGGCCAGCGCTCCGGAAGTAGCAAAAGTCGTCGACGAAGTTCAATTTCGGTCAGAATTCAAAAAACGCCTCGTGACTCAACTGAACACCTGGCTCGATCATCACTCGGATGCCGCGAGCGCCAAGGAGCGACCTCCGTGGCCCACTAATCACTAATCACTGATCACTATTTTGCTGCGGCGTAATCCACAGACGCATCGGGATCATCGTAGACTCAACGAACCCGTGACGTCGGAAAAATTCCTGCGCGACATTTTCGGGTCGATCAGTCAACAGCGTGATGCGAAGGAAATTTTTCTTCTTCGCAAAATCGATGGCGTGGTTGAGCAGCTTTGATCCGTAGCCCTTCGCCTGGTACTCTTTGTGGATTACCAGGTCCTCGAGCAAAATCACAAAGCCGCCTTCGGCGGTGCTAATAGTAAACAGCAAATTGATCATGCCCACAATCACACCGTCGCGCCGCAGCACGAAAACGCGCCCGCGACTGGGTTGTTCGAAAATGAGTCGCAACCCGCGAAGCTGTTTGTGCTTGTCTGGTCGAAAATCGCTTTCCTGAGCAAACAATTCGCCCAGCAGTTTCGACAATTCATCCAGGTCGGCCTCAGTCGCCGGCTCGACCACGACATGTTCTTGTTCGCCCATTGCCCGCTCTGGTTATTTCAGAAATCGGAGTCGCTGGCAATCCTAATTGAGAGAGCATTGACGCGTGGAGACGAATACCGGCAGCATTGACAAACTTGCGCGTGCCCATAGCGTAACCGCTCTCCGACTGGGCAAAAGCCATTTCGCCATTTATGAAACGCACTTATCAGCCATCCAAGCGGACGCGGAAACGACAGCACGGCTTTCGTGCGCGGATGCGCACCAAAGGCGGTCGGGCGACTCTTGCGCGCCGGCGTCAACGCGGCCGCAAACGGCTGCTCCCGAAAGGCGTCGAGAGGCATTACGTCCGCCACACGCGGGCTTGATTTTCGAAATTCGACATTCGAATTTTATTCCAGCACCGTTAGCTCAATTGGCAGAGCAGGTGACTCTTGACCACGACCGATCCGGGGTAGAACTTAGCGGGTTACCGAATACACCACCTGTTCTGAGCGACCGTTCACGAGATCTGCTCCGGAGGTGCGGCGGCGACCAGATGATTCCTCACGTCGGCGGTTTAGGTCCTAAAACAACACGGACCTCGTGAGGCAGCGCGTCGTTACGTAACATTACAATTTTGTCGGCTACCGCGGCTCCATCCAATTCCACTAGGGTGACACCTCGGGCACAGTGTTCAGGGTTCTCGACCGAGATGCGATAAGTAGTGTCCTGAAAACGATATCGCAAACGGAAACCAGGCCAATCTTTCGGTATGACCGGATCGATCGTGAGCGTGTCGCCGCGGCGTTGGAATCCCAGAACTTCTTCGATCCAGACGCGATAGGTCCAGCCCGCCGCCCCCGTGTACCATGTCCAGCCTCCACGCCCGACGTGGCCGGCTAACGAGTAAACATCGCCCGGCATGACGTACGGTTCGACCTTGTAGCGTTCGCAATCCTTCTCATCCCGGGCGTGCTCAATCGGATTCAGCATCCGTAAAAGCCGAACGGCCTTGTCGCCGTCGCCTTGGCGGGCAAAGGCCATGGCGACCCAAGTGGCGGCATGCGTGTATTGGCCGCCGTTTTCCCGGACACCGGGCGGGTAACCCTTGATGTAGCCAACATCGGCGATGGTTTTGTCGAAAGGCGGAGTAAAGAGCAAAATTAGGTCGTCGGCTTCACGCACGAGGTTTTCCTCCAGTGATCGCAGCGCGACGTCTACGCGCTCCGAGTCGCCTGCGCCGCAAATGGCAGCCCAGCTTTGCGGGAGCGAATCGATGCGGGCTTCAGCATTTTCCCTGGCTCCGAAAGGTGTGCCATCGTCAAAGTATCCCCGGCAATACCATGCTCCGTCCCAAGCTTGGGCGTCGACGGTTTTTGCGAGTTCGACAGCGCGGGTATGGCAGGCCTGCGCTTCCTTGTCGAGTTCGCGCAGTGCGAGCAATTCTGCGAAGTCTCTAAGCACACAAATTTCAAACCAAGCGAGCCAGACGCTTTCGCCTTTGCCGCCCAGCCCAACGCGGTTAAGGCCGTCGTTCCAATCGCCGCCTCCGATTAGCGGTAATCCGTGCGGACCGGAAGTGGCGGCGCGCCTAATGGCCCGGCGGCAATGTTCGAGTAGAGAAGCTTCCGTGGCGGAAGCGACCGGAATAGAAAGGCTCTCCGTCTGTTGTTCCTCCAACGGTTTGCCTTCGAGGAACGGAATCATCTGATCGAGGATCGCCGCGTCACCGGTGGTGCGGACGTAATGCGCGGTGACGAAAGGAAGCCAGAGAAGATCGTCACTGATGCGGGTCCGGACGCCGACGCCAGACTCTGGATGCCACCAGTGCTGGACGTCGCCTTCCACGAATTGCCGTGCGGCCGCGCGCAGAATGTGCTCGCGAGCCAAGTGTGGCGAGGCGTGCACGAGAGCCATCACATCCTGCAACTGGTCTCGGAACCCGTAAGCGCCGCTCGATTGATAAAGGGCGGTGCGGCCCCAGACCCGGCAGCTGAGAGTCTGGTAAAGCAGCCAGCGGTTGAGCAGAAAATTCGTGGAAAGCTCGGGTGTTTCTACTTCGATCGTGCTTAAGAGCCGATCCCACCAATGGCGTGTTTCTTGGAATGCGGCTTCGACGTTAGCGGGATCGCGAAAGCGAGTAACGAGTCCACGCGCTTTTTCTTCGCCGTCCGCTTGCCCGAAAAGGAAAGTCATCTCGGCGATGTCTCCCGGTTCAATCTCAATTGCGATCTGGACGGCAGCGCAAGGGTCGAGGCCAGCGCCAACCTCGCCGGTCAATCGTTCCTGTTCCATCGCGGCCGGATCGCGCAGCGAGCGATTACGTCCGATGAACCCGGCGCGATCAGCGGTGAACGAAGTAGGCGTCGGAGCCGAAGTGGCAAAAGTGATGCAATCGCAAAATTCCGGGTTGTAGGAATTGCGGGCAAACAGACTCTGGCTCTGCAAATCCCATTTCGTAACGATATGCATACCGGTTTCCTCTGGATCGGGTCCGAGCACGAGTGTGGCGTAGGCGGTGACAGTCAGCTTTCGTCGGCGCGACGAATTGTTGCGCAAACGCAGCCGCTGCAAGCGAACCGGCTGTCCCCCGGTATCATCGACCGGCACAAAGGTGAGTAGCCATTGTTCGATCGCGTGGCTGTTGTGTTCAAAGGTTGTGTAACCCTGACCATGCCGCGCGCGATAGGCGTCCTTTTCCCGAATCGGTTTAGGGGTTGGCGACCACACGACACCGATCTCATCATCTCGGATGTAGATGGCGGTTCCGGGCGGATCGCAGATCGGATCGTTAAACCACGGCGTGAGACGATCGTTCTGGCTATTGCGGCCCCAGACACATTCTGCGCCGGATTCGGAAACCAATGTGCCGAACTTCGGGTTCGCCATGATATTGATCCAAGGAAGCGGCGTGTGTGTGCTTGGACCCAAATAAATGACGAATTCCTTCCCGTCCTCGGTAAAGCCGCCGAGACCGTTAAAGTATTTCAGTTCCATGAAAGACAGAGGCGCAGAGGGCTCTTCACGAAAGTGGCGCCCGGGCACTAATTGCCGCGGTTTCGCAGCCGCCGGTGCGGTCGCGGCAAGTTGTTGGCGCAATGTGCCGCGAGCTGCGACCAGGACCATCCGTGCAGCCGCTTGAAGTGCGATCAGCTCTTCTTTCGAAATTTTTGTCGCCGACCGGAGATAGACGCCGCCGGGTTGATCGACGCCGGTCAAGTGCGCCTGCGCTTCGGTGAGCCTGCGCAGATGCTCGGTCAATGGTTCTTCGTAACTCGGCAGTTCCTCGCTCACGAGAACGAGATCGACCTTCAAGCCGCGCAGATGCCAGAAGGTATGTGCGGTCAATATTTCTCGCACGACTTCCATGTCACGGAGGTGACCAATCATGACGACGACGATCGGCAGATCACCTGAAATGCTTTGTCGCCATAGCGCTCGCTGACCCTCGGCGCGGCGGCCGAGACGGGCGGGCGGCGGTCGAAGTTGGGCCTGTGGAAAGATAATGAGGCCGGCCAGTTGTTGAAAGGTTTGCACGTCGGCTCGGCGGATATGGAGCCGGCGCATCTCCAACTGCGAATGGGTCCAAGCGGTCTCAAAAGCTCGCGCGCAAGTGTGAAACTCAGAGTAGCGCCCCGCCAGTGTAACAACCGCTTCGCGGGACTCTGCCACCACGGTAACGAGCGCAAACTGAAATCGCTGGTTAGGCAGAATCGTGACGCGCCGACGCAGGCTGAAGATCGGATCCAGGACGGCACCGATACTGTTCGTTAAGTGCCGGCTGAGGGCTTTGGGATTTTCGGTCGTGCGGCCCCGGCCGAGAAACTTGGTCCGGTCCGTTTCAAATTCCATCGCCTCAATGGGTGATTCTGGGACCATGAGGTGCGCAGCCCAGACAGAGCGATCGTCGGGACCGCGCAGGCGGCGCCGGGCGACAAGAGCTTCGCAATTCGGCAGCCATTCGGTTTCGATGAAGAGCTTGTTGAAAGCGGGATGCGCGCGGTCCGTCCGATGCGGCGCAAGAGCGAGCTCGAGATAACTCGTCAGCTCCAGTTGGCATGTTTTGCGTGAGGTATTCACTAAGGTCACGCGCCGGACTTCCGCATCGTCTTCCGCGGAGATGACAATTTCCGTGATCGTCTCGCACGGCCCACTCCTTCGCCGAAACTCTGCTTTGTCCGCCGTGAAGCTCCAGGTGTAACGGCGCTCGGGAGATCTCACCGGTTGATGGGTGTTGCTCCAAGTCGTTCCGCTTTCCAAATCCCGGATATAACAAAACGGGCCGGACATGTCGCAGGTCGCGTCGGCGCGCCAGCGCGTTACGTCCAGCTCCAGCCAACGCAGGTAGCCGCCACCGGAGTTAGTCACCGTAACGGAGCAGGTTCCATTGGAAAGAAGATGAGTGCGCGGCGAAGCGATGTCCGGTGTTTGCGCCACGGCGGGAGCGCCGACCGTCGCGATCGTCTGGCGCACAGGTCGTTCTTCATGCGCCTCACCGGTGGTCGGCAAAATTTGTTCTGGGATATGCTCGTGCAAGAGCGGCTCGGTGGCGCGAATACGGGGATCGGAATGAAACCGCCTCCTCATCGCGTTGTCATGTAAGGCGTTGTCATAAGCCAGGAGCGACATTCCCTGGTGATGAACCATGTAACAGTGGATGATGATTCCCGCCGCGCCGTCGAGTTCCGCGCGGCGCGAATAATCGATTGCTTCGTAGTAGCCGTAATCGCCAAGCAGTGCCGAATCGCCCAGGTTCGCGAGCCGCCGCAAGTTCTTCATCGCAGCGGCCGGTTCCACGCCGAGAGCGAGCGCGGCGGCATATGGTGCAACCACCAGGTCGTCTTCCTGCCCACGTTTCAATGCCAGCGCCGGTACGCCAAAGGCTCGGTATTGATAAACGTTGTGTCGGTCGAGCGCACTGAAGGCCGATTCCGAAATGCCCCACGGCACGCGGCTTTGCCGGGCATAGCCAATCTGACAGCGCACGGCGTCGTAACAGGCGCGATCGAGCAGCGAATTCTCATGCGTCTGAGTGAACAACAGCGGCATCAAATATTCGAACATCGTCCCGCTCCAGGAGAGAAGCGGCAGCCGACCGTAGGCGGATCCAAAGGGCCGGCTCAAAGCCCACCAGTGTTCTACCGGCACTTCTCCGCGCGCGATCGCCAGGAAGCTCGTTAAGCGC
The DNA here is from genome assembly GCA_003217875.1 of Verrucomicrobiota bacterium. GTDB lineage: Bacteria > Verrucomicrobiota > Verrucomicrobiia > Chthoniobacterales > UBA10450 > Udaeobacter. The sequence goes on along the minus strand of QHMR01000017.1, from coordinate 9,056 downwards.
GCTTCGCTTGCGAGCAGATCGTAAAACGAGGTCTCAAGCCGGCGCTCAGCCACCTGATACCCAATGGCAAAAATTCGCCGTTCCTCATCGTAAAGAAATCGCAGCCCCATGCCGCCTTCCAGTTGCTGGCTCTGGCCGATCAATTCGTCCAATTGCGCGAGCTGCTCCGAGGCGTTCCGGCGCGAACGGTCGACCTCTGTGACGAGAAGATCGAGCCACTCGCGCACGTCGCGAGATATTTCCTGGTCCTCTCGCCTCTGATAAAAAGGAAGCAGTGGTACCAGCCCAGAGATGCCCTCGATGGCAATGTTGCGTAGCGAAAAGGTGGCCGCCAGCGCTTCCCGCCGGGATTCGTGCGTCGCCTCGCCTAACAACATCAATTGCGCGGGCGGCGACATCAGAATTTCCACCGGTCGAAGATATTTGTCGATGACGCCATTCCACGCCGCGACCTGCTTCGAAATTTGTTGCACCCAATAAGCCCGCGGATCGGTTTCCCGTCCGCGGTAGTGGAGCAGAAGATCTTGCGCGGGCTGTCGAGCCGCCCTTACACGTAGAATGATTTCTTCCAGATTCGCCGGCTGGCCCATGGTCAGTTCCGCCAGGCGGAGAAACGCCGAAGGGCGTTCCGCTTGTTTCATGTTGGGTGCGATTTGCCGGAGCACGCTCAGCGTGTCGGCTATTCCACGCAATGCGGACTCATCCAGAAGAGGACGCGCCGCCAGTTCATCGCAACTGGTTTCGAAAGTCCAGAGGCTGGCAAGCAAATTTCCGCTGTCCACGGCGGAGACGTAGCGTGGACGCAAAGGCTCCAGAGTGCTCAGGTCGTACCAATTAAAAAGATGGCCTTCGAAACGCTCGAGCCGGCCCAGGGTTTCAAGCGTGCGGAGGTTGCGCTCCACCAAATCATCGATGGTGATGTAACCGAAATCATTCGCCGCGACGGTCGCCAGCATGGACAGCCCGATGTTCGTTGGTGAAGTGCGCATGAAAATTTCCCGCGTCGGCGTTTCCTGGATATTGTCCGGCGGCAACCAAGAGGTCTGTGGTCCGACAAAATCATCGAAGTATCTCCACGTTCGTCGCGCGACCGCGCTCAGGAATCGGCGATCATCCGACGTTAGCGTTCCGCCACGCCAACTCTTCGCTGGCCGGTTGATCACCATTACCGCCATCGGAAAGAGAGCCCCCAAGAGGAGGAAGGGGGCGGCGGCTACCATCGCCGCGGTTCCCCGCGACGCCGCGCCGACGAAAAGGAACACGCAGGCAGCGGGAATCCAAAGCCTGCTGAGAATAAATTGCAGTTGCCGACTTCTCGCGCGCCGGTGAGCGTCCGCCGCCGTCTCCCATTCCAGGAGCAGCCGATGCGACGTGATTCGCCGGTAGATGACGCGAACAATGGCATCGAGCGCCATGGCCGAATTATCCGCCAGAAAAATAACCGTGAGCATGACGCGCAGGAGCCGGTCGCGCGGGTCGCGCCAAAATCTCGTTCCGGGCGGCGGCGGATGGAACAATAGCTCGAGGAAAGCATTCAGGACCGGCCACAACATTAGGGCCGCGATAAGTCCGCTCCAAAGCATCGGAGTAGGCGTGAAAAACCAGCCTGCCAAGAGGAGGGCCACGGTCGCCGGTGGCACCAGACTCCGGCGCAGATTGTCGAAGATCTTCCAGCGGTTGAAAGCGGAAAGCGGATTGGGTTCCATCTTGCCGCCGCCCACCGGCACGCAAGACTTGAGCCAGTCAATGATTTGCCAGTCCCCACGAATCCAGCGGTGCTGCCGACTCCACCACGCGATGTAACTATTCGGGAAGACATCCAGCAACTCGATGTCTGTCGCCAGTCCCACTCGGACGTGACATCCTTCCAGCAGATCATGGCTCAACAAGTGCGCCGTCGGAAATCGGCCTGATAAGAGCCGGTGAAACGTCTGCAATTCGTAAATGCCCTTGCCGTGATAACTGCCTTCTCCGACCAAATCCTGGTAAACGTCGGAGACCGCGTGCGTGTAAGGGTCGATCCCGCGCGGATCAGCAAAGATGCGTGAGAACCATGTCGCCGTCGCGCTCGGGAGCGACGCGCTGACGCTGGGTTGAATGATCGTGTACCCGCGAATTACGTGACCATCTGGCGAAAGCCGCGCCTGATTCAGCGGATGCGCGAGAGTTTCGATCATCCTCCGGGCGGTGTCGCGCAGCAGTTGGGTATCGGCATCCAGAGTGATGACAAAACGAATGCCCTCGAGCTGCGCGCGATCGCCCGCACAGAGAAATCCTTCCAGCTCCGGCCCGGATTCACCGATGAGAAATCGATTGAGTTGCTCAAGCTTGCCGCGCTTGCGCTCCCAGCCGATCCAGCGTTGCTCGCTCTCGCTCCACATGCGACCGCGATGGAAAAGAAAGAAGTGCCCCGCTCCGTGTCGGCGATTCAATTCCTCGATGCCGCGGGCAACGATGTCGATATATTCTGTGTCCTCCGGCATACTCTGCCGCGGGGCGTCAGAAAAATCTGTCAGGAGCGAAAAGCGCAGATTCCGATCGGTGTTTCCGAGGTAATGAATTTCAAGCCTGCTGAGTTGGCTTTGGATCGCGCTCGGAGTGGTCAGCAGCATCGGCACTACCACCAGCGTGCGGCAATCATCGGGAATGCCTTCTTTTTCGAAGGACATTTTCGGCAACGCCTGCGGCGGCAGGAGCAAGGTCACGAAATAATTCACGACCAGCACCGCTAGCTCACTCGCGGGCAAGAGTAGCAGCAATCCCAGGAGCGCCAGTGTCATCCAAGGGACCAATCCAGTAACTAGAAGGAGCGGAGCCGTCACGAAGGCGGCCATGAGCAGGAAGAAGCTTCCGAAGTAAGCGCCCACCGCGTGGGCGCGAAGCCATCGGCGCGACCGTTCCGCCAGGGGTACTCTGGCGCCAGTAGCTTGCTCGAGCACCGGCCGGCCCGCATCGATCAGATAATACCCGACGTGGCGCGCAACTTCGTCCCGCGCGGCCTTCGCCAGCGCGAGGGCGCGATCGATGGCGTTTTGCTCCGAACAATTTGACCATCGGGCGATTTCCTCCACCGCGCTCCGGCATCGATCACGCGTCTCAAAATCCATCCGGGCGTAAACGCCGGCCGGATCCGCAGCCAACTCGCTTTCCGCCCAGCTGGTCGATTGGAAAAGTTCCCGCCACTGGATTTGCGCAAGGCGGCGACAACTATTGATCGCATTGGTGAGCGCGGTCTGCTGTACGGCCTGGTGCCGATGTTCCTGCTGCATAACCTCGAGCAGCGGCGAACGGAGCGAGCGTTCCAGCCAGCCGCTCACCACCGGGAGCGCTCCCTCGTCGTCGTAGAGATGCGCCACTAGCTCGCTCGCAAAATGCGGCGTCGGCTCGGGATATCGTTCCACGAGTTGCTCCATTATTTTGAGCAATCGCGGTGAGCTGTGACGGACGGCGGTGATAAGCCGATTTGCCCAGAAATCGGCCTCCTCGCTTTCCCGTTGCTGTTGGTCGACTTGGATCGCGAGCGCGCGAATACATTCGAGTAACTGCAATCGCAGCATCAACGGAAGAGCCCAGAGTTCTCCGATGTCCAGCGGTGTGATCGCCTGAAACGCGGCCAGAAATCTCCGGATGATCTCGGGCTCCAAGGCTCCGTCGGTCTCGGCGACCATTTCCGCGGCAACGTGATAAACCCTGGGCAACCCCGCAGCTGGGCCGTTTGCGATCAGAGGCAGCTTTCCATAGTATTTTTGCGGGAGACTCTTCCGCAGATCGGTCACCTGTTCCCGAATCAAATAAGCGTTATCAAGCAGCCACTCCGCCGAAAGCGTGAAGGCATGGTGCGCATCGGCCGACATGGTGAGACCCATGTTCGCCCATTCCAGTGCGTCCTCGATTTCGAGTAACCGGTGCAAAAAGGATGGCCCGCGCGGCTTCGCTCCGCGGCTGACTGCGATTGCGCTTGCGAGGCTGGCCGCATTTTCCACGAGACGCTGACTCGAAGGTAGTTCATGACTGAGCGGTCGTGCGGTCGGTTCGACAGAGAAAGGTGGCGGCGGATAAAAACCGAACGTCACGGGTGCCTCGGCTTCCACGTCCCGCAAAATCGCCAGCGCGCGCGAGGCTTCGCTCGCTTCGACTTCAGCTAGAACGACCGTTTCATTCGGCAGGATCGTGCTCGTGAATCTGGCAAGGCTCGCCGCGTCGACATGTTCTCGAAGCAACTGAACGAGAATCCAGCCGGTGGTAGCACCTGCTAACGCGAACGCAGCGAGTACCAGGGCCAACTCGGACGGCCGGTAGTTGCCCAGCGTCCCGCGCTCCCAGAAGATAAATGCCCCAAGGGCCAGGCTGAGAACGGAAACCGCGGCCGACCCGCCGATCGCCGAAATCCCCTGTTCCTCGACCCGCTGTCGGCCTTTGGCAGAAGCGTGGATCGCGGCGGCGCGGCGAAACCGAGCGCGATGGAGATTCTGCAATACCGCCCGACCGGTTCCCACGCTTTGGAAAATCCCAACGACCAAAACGCGATGCGCCTTCTTCCGCCAAAATCTCATATCTAAGCCTATAGGATATGACTTGGAAATATCGACGCGATTGTTTCAACGCCCGCGAGGGCGTTGGATTCATTAGTCGAAAAATTAGGCGCCGTGTTACAATGCGTGGCGGGTGCTCCGCAACTTTGGAAAGTGCGAATTTCAGCAGCTGACGTTGAAAATTTGCGTCATACTAAAAGCGGCAATCTTGTTGCTGCGCTTTCAAAGTCGGGTGATTTTGAGCAAAAGCTTGACGATGTAACATCTAAAGCCGGAAAGCACCATTAGCTCAATTGGCAGAGCAAGTGACTCTTAACCACAGCGCTGACGAGGGTAATAACGGTGCGTTACCGGATAAGCTACCGATTTAGAAGCGGCAATGGTTATCTGGAAAGATGCTTTCGCAAGAGTTTTCGAGTCTCTTGGGTTCGGTCAAGACTAGCTATTGAGTTCCCAGCCCGACACTCTCCGCAATAGTCGAACCGGCTCTGGCAGAGGCTTTTTCTTGCATTAGCCCCGCCAGAAAAATACCAATGTGCTGGTGATGTTGAATAGTGGCAGGATCTTCCATTGAGAGGATCAGAACCGCGGGTCGCCTGCTGAGTTCAAATTCAAAACGTCCCGGCGTGATCACATCTGCCGCTGGAGCCGAAGCTGCCGCTTGCTCGCTAAGGCAATCGAACAACCGAACTGGTTCGTCGTGATACCGGCCATTGGTATCGGCAAAGACTCTTGGCCCTCGCACATTTGGTAGCCAGGTGAGCCGCCCGCCGTTGTCTTTGGGGTCAAACTGGAAGCCGACGTCGCGGTAAGCGCGTGGCCCACAACCGGAAAAGAATGGTCTTACCACAAGCTGCGCAGCGATAGCTACGTCGCCCCGGAGCGACCACGATATCGCGACGGCTGATTCATCATGCGGCAAGAACATTTGCTGTTCGAGCAACAGTCCTTCTGCGAGACGAAAGCGCGAAACCGGCCAAGAGATAGCCCCAAAAAGGGCGTCAGCAAAAGAGGACCTTGAATCGGTCATCGGATCTTCGGAAGAAATTGTGTAAAGGCTGCGGGGCGTCTTCAAAGTGGCGTCGAGGCAAACCAGCGTGAGTTTCGACGCAGCTTTAGATTGACGGATCGTGATCAGAGGTTTCGAGATGTGTCGGGTGCCGCGGTAATTCCTTACAATCAGCCCCGTGTAACTGGCATGCTTGATCCCGCGGCAGGGTACAGACCTTGCACACGCTCGTAAGGTTTTGCGCCTCGGATCGACATATCAGTATGGAAAGAGAAAAACCGCGCTCGAACTGTGCACATCGCTCATGGGCCCTGGCCGATTCCGTAGTAACGCCAGAAGCGTACTACCTCCGGCGCCGGGAATTTCTGCGCGTGTTTGGACTGGGCCTTGCTGCGTCAGCCCTTTTGCCGCCTACGATTCGGGCTGAACCGGCAGCCCTTAATGATTCGCTTAATCCCGCATTCAAACTCGACGGTGTAAAACTAACGACCGAAGACCTCGTCACGAGTTACAACAACTTCTACGAATGGGGCCTTGCGAAAGATGAGCCGAAAGATCAGGCCAATCGCGGTTGGAAAACGCGGCCGTGGTCCATCGAGATCGGCGGATTATGCGCAGGCCCACGCAAGATCGACGTCGACGAATTTATTGAGCTCCTCGGCCCAATCGAGCGACGTAATTATCGGCATCGTTGCGTCGAGGCTTGGTCGATGGTGATCCCGTGGGACGGTTTTCCGTTGGCGAAACTTGTCGATCTTGCCCAGCCAAAACCCGAAGCGAAATATATAAAGTTTACTTCCTTTTTTGATCCCGGGAATTGTCCGGCGCAGCGCTCGAACGGTTTTCCATGGCCGTACACGGAGGGCCTCACTTTGCCGGAGGCGATGAACGAGTTGGCGTTTGTCGCAGTCGGTCTTTATGGCAAACCGCTACGTAATCAAAACGGCGCACCAATCCGCCTCGTCGTTCCGTGGAAGTACGGATTCAAGAGCACAAAATCCCTGGTGAAGATCGACTTCGTGGCCGAACAACCAAGGACGCTTTGGAATCAGCTCGCGCCTAACGAATACGGCTTCTACGCCAATGTGAACCCGAACGTCGATCATCCCCGCTGGAGCCAAAGAAGCGAGCGAGTCATCGGGGCGGGCTTCTTTTCGGGCAAGCAGCCGACACTGATGTTCAACGGATACGAAAAACAAGTCGCGCATCTGTACGCCAGCATGGATCTGCGAAAGAATTTTTGAAGGTCGAGTTTGAAATGAATTTTTTGATCAAAATCCTGGCAAACAAACTCTTCGCCCTGCTCTTGCTCATTGGCGTTGGAGTTTGGCTGCTAGTTATTCCAGCGTTTACCGGCAGTCTCGGCGCAAATCCGTTGGAGAAGTTGCTGCACCAGAGCGGCGAAATTGCGATCTGGACTCTGGGCGCTGTACTCGCGCTCAGTCCATTGCGCGTGCTCCTCCCGCGCACGCGCATAGTGAACGCCGTGAATCGCCATCGTCGCGCGATTGGTGTGAGTGCATGCGTTTACGGCTTGTTGCATTTTGGGCTTCACGTCCTTTACGAAGGCGGCCTGGATGGTTTGGCACGAAGTTTATCCAAACCATTCATCTGGTTTGGCATCGCGGGCTTGTCGATCTTAGTCGCTCTGGCCCTAACCAGTAACAATTGGTCGATCCGCGCGCTCGGCGGAAAAAACTGGAAACTGCTTCATCGTCTAGCCTACGCAGCCGCGGCGCTGCTTATTTATCACCAATCGATCGCCGGCAAGGGACATTGGCACATTGCGCGCTGGCTGTTGTTTCCACTTCTCACACTGCAAGTCGCACGCATAACGAAGATACTGCTGACGAGATCAGCTCGCGCCGGTCGGATGATGTCGGGCTTTGGAGTGATCGCAACGCCACCATGAGTGCTTCTGATATTGAGGCGGCAGCGGCGCGCTGGGTGGACGACCACGGTGAGTGCCTCTACCGATACGCTTTAGTGCGTGTGCACAAACCCGAAGTGGCCGAGGACCTGGTGCAGGAAACATTTCTCGCCGGTGTGCGCGGCTACGAAAAATTCGGGGCCCGTTCCTCGGAGCGAAGCTGGCTTGTTGGGATTTTGAAAAACAAAATCGTCGATCATTTTCGCAAGCTTGGCCGGGAGACTTCGTTTACGGACATGCAATTTCTTTCCAATGAGTATTCGGAAAAGTTTGTGTCTGTCGGTTTTTGGGACCACGAGAAAGGACCGCACGAGTGGAGACCGGGAGCGGACGAGGTGATACATCGCACCGAATTTTGGCAGGTGATGCGCGATTGCCTGACCAAACTTCCGCAAAAGGTGCGCGATGTTTTTACAATGCGTGAAATGGACGATGTGCCGAGCAAAGAGATTTGCGCGATCCTATCGATCACGGACAGCAATTTGTGGGTGATGCTGCATCGGGCGCGTATGGCGCTACGGGAATGTCTGGAAATGAACTGGTTCGACAAACCAGCAGGAGGAAGAGCGTAATGCCGGACGAACCATACAATCCATCGCCGGTCGGGAACCCATCAGTCCTGGCGCGAAGAAACTGGTGGCAAACCATGCTCGTGAAATTTATCGGCAAACACACACCTAAGTGCCGCGAAATGGTTCGGATTTTGTCTCGATCAATGGATGAGCCGATGCCGCTCACGATGCGAATTAAGAAGCGACTTCACTTTTTGATTTGCTGCTGGTGCCAACGTTACGAAGAGCAGCTTCGTTACATTCACGAAACCGCCCGCCAGTTTCCGGAACAGGCCGATGAAGTTCCTGGGCCGCCGCTCAGCGAGGAAGCAAAAGAGCGAATGAAACAAAAGCTCGCTGAGCAGGCGCTCTGAGCGCGTCTCTCACGCCGGGATCAGGCATCCCAGCTACAGCTGTAAGGATTCCGGCATTGCGCCGACGAATCGGGTGAAATGCAGCCGGAAACAATCCAGTTGCAAAAAGAACAAGTGAAACAACATGAATTATAAAACGATACTCGCTTCCTTAACTGCGCTGGTCATGGCTGCAACGAGCAGCTTTGCCCAGGACATCCACAAGAGTGGACCGTTCCAAGGCGCTAAAGCAAACAAGGGCTTCGTCACGCACACGACGGCAAACGGTAAGAGCACGCTCACGCTCTCCGATGACTTCGTCCCACCGCAGACGCCCGATCCACATTGGCAGGTCGTGGACTCGAATGGGAGGACCTACCTCCTGGACCGGCTCATGACCAAAGATCAAAAAGTCAAGAAATCGATCGTTGTCCCCGAGTACATCCCTGACATCGCCAAGGTGCAGATGTGGTGCGCCTTTGCCGAGACGAATCTCGGTGAAGCTGCCTTCGAACGCCCGGTTAAATGACGTCGAGCACGAGCTGGCCGCGCCTAACAAGTGCCGGCCAGCCCGGCAACAACCCCAAAACTTTTATGAAAATCCAAACTGGAATAGTGATCGCGGCAATTCTGGCTCTCGGCGCCACGAGTTATGCGCAAGTCGTAGAAAAAAAATCCCTC
>QHMR01000200.1 GCA_003217875.1 Verrucomicrobiota bacterium | reverse complement strand
ACATCGAGAAACGCAATTCAGGTTCAACGGTTCCTGCCGCCGCCAGTCGAGATTGCAATTGCATTCACGAACCATTGGTTGTTAAAAGGACGCCGATGGCGAATCGGGAGTGGGTGTTTTCCACGGCAACGCAGAGAACCGTGAGCGGACTTACCATTGTTTTCCTAGTTCTCGCGGCGTTTTTTGGATTTTTGAATATCCAAAAAGTGAAAGCGCTCCGCACGAATGCCACGAATGCGCAGGTCGCGCGCGATGCAGCTGAGCGCCGTCATGCGCAGCAGGCACTGAATGCGCAAACGGGTGACACAGCCGGAGCAGAACAGCAGAGCAAAGTCGCTGAAGCAGAAAATCGCGCGGCAAAAGCCGAAGCAGACCTGGCGCAAGTTCAAAAAGAGAAAGCCGATCTGCAAGCGAAGTTGGATGCCAATCAGCAAGAGATTGCTTCTCTGCAAAAAGCCGCAGTAGAAGCGAGTAAGAACGCTAATCCTCCAGTTGCTGGCAGTTCGCCTACCGAGGGGGCGCAGACCGCCGAGTTGCAGTCGCAAGTCGATGAGCTCCGCCGTCAGCTCGACAGCGCGAAAAAAGAAAAAGCTCTCCTCGCCGAAAAAATTCACGAGACGCAAGAACGTACATCACAGCCGAAGGAAACGAAAAAACGGCGTGAAACCGGCGGCCTCCAGCGGGAAACTGTCAGTCCCCATCGCGCCGGTGTGCACGGCACCGTGCTGGCGTACAATCAGGCCTACAATTTCGTGGTACTGAATCTGGGTGCTCGCAACGGGGTCGAGACGAACTCCGAAATGCTCGTCCTGCGGGATGGCACGCTGATTGGAAAAATTCGTATTTCTTCAGTTGAACCGGCGACCGCCATCGGCGATATCATCACCAACAGTTTGGCGCGTGGCGTCCAAGTACAACCCGGAGACAATGTGATTTATGCTGGCACAAGTCCATAACCTTCGAGCAATCGTCGTCCCTGTTCTGCTGTGTGCGTTAGTCATAACCATGACTTCATGCGCGACGCAGCACGATACTGCCCTCGTCAAAGATCCCGACGCTCATTACGAATCAACGATGCCATGGAACAAGCAGGAGGCTTGGGAAACAGGCGGGCAGTTCCAAGCGATGACCGACAGACGATAACAGCACAAAGCTGTAGCCGCGATCAAATCCAGAAACCGGCTGGGATAATGGCGTTTTTTGGTATCACGGCGATGCCGTCGCGAATGAAGTAGTTGTCTGCGTCGAAGTTTTGGGGTTTACCTTCGGGCGTGATCACCACGCCATCGGCAATGCGCGCGTTTTTGTCGATGATAGCGCGATCGATCACGCAGTTCCGCCCGACGCCCATGGGCGGTCGCGATGAATCGGTTTGTTCCAGTTCAAAATAGTCCGCGCCCATCACGATGCTGTTCCGGATGGTCGCGCCGCTTTGAATGACGCTGCGTATCCCCACCACGCATCTCTCCAGATGCGCGTCCGAGATGATGCAGCCATCTGAAATGATCGCCTGCCGCAGTGTGGCGCCGTTAATTTTGCTGCCCGGCAAAAAACGCGGATGCGTATAGATTGGAGACTCCGGTTCAAAGAAGCTGTATTCTGGCACGACATCGGTGAGGTCCAGATTCGCTTCATAAAACGCACGGATCGTTCCAATGTCTTCCCAATACCCCTTAAAGATAAAGGCGCTGACATGCCGATCTTTGATCGACGCCGGGATGATGTGTTTTCCGAAATCGAACAGATCGTTCGTTAACGATTCGATCAGTACGTTTCGATTAAAAACGTAAATGCCCATCGACGCCTGAAACAATTCCTCTTCTTCATTGGAACCGATGGCGCGGAGCAATTCGCGGCTCATCTTCATTTCCTGCAATGCCGATTCATCGGCGGGTTTCTCAATGAAGCCGGTGATTCGACGATCGACGTCGCTTTGCATGATCCCAAACTCAGAAACGTAACGCCGCGCTACTGGTTTGGTTGCCAGTGTAATATCAGCGCCCGATCGAATGTGCTGATGCAGCAGCGCCCGGAAATCCATCCGGTAGAGTTGGTCGCCGCTTAGGATGAGATAATAATCATACGGCCGTTCGAGGAAGTAGCGCATGTTTTGCCGTACCGCGTCGGCAGTCCCCTGATACCATTGCGAGCCAGCAGGCGTTTGTTGAGCGGCGAGAATGTCCACAAAGCTGCGCGAAAAATTATCGAACTTGTAGCTGGCCTGAATGTGCCGATGTAGCGACATGCTGTTGAACTGGGTCAACACATAGATCGAGCGCAGCCCGGAGTTGAGGCAATTGCTGATCGGAATATCGACGATGCGATATTTGCCTCCGAGAGGAACGGCCGGTTTGGCGCGATCCTTCGTCAACGGAAACAAACGGGTGCCGGCGCCGCCGCCCATAATGATCGCAAGAGTTCGCTGCAGTGTGCCGGGTGGCAGTGCCCCGTCCACTTTCGGGATTGAATTTTTCGGAACTGAATCGCGCTGCGGCTGCATCGTTATCAATCAATAATCTGGTGGCTGCCATTTGCGGCAACTTTTTTTGCATCATGCAGCCGCCGTTAGAGAGTAGTCCAAGCAAGAACTAAGCCGAGCTTTTGTAATCGTTGCGGGCGGCACGCCCGCCGCTACAGTTCTGAAACATGTGTGGAATTGTTGGCTACGTTGGGCGGGCTAAGGCGACACCAATCTTATTGGATGGGCTGCGTCGCCTTGAATACCGAGGCTACGATTCAGCGGGCCTCGCTATCGTTGAGAAAGGACGTCTGGAGACGCGCAAATGTGCGGGCCGCATTGCGGCGCTTGAAAAATTAGTGCGGAAGCAACCGGTATCAGGCTCGCTGGGCGTCAGCCACACGCGTTGGGCCACGCACGGCAAGGTGAACGACGAAAACGCGCATCCGCATTTCGATGCCAGTGGCAAGCTGGCCTTGGTCCATAACGGGGTAATCGAAAATTATCAGACACTAAAAGATGAGCTCGTTCGCAACGGCGATACGAGCTTTCGTTCCGAGACCGACACCGAAGTGCTCGCGCATCTGATTGGGAAAATCTACGACGACTCGTGCGCCAGCACCGTAGACGCTCCCGGAAAAAAGGCCCGCCTTTTTGACGCTGTTCGTACGGCGCTTCGACAAGTGATCGGCACATACGGCATCGCGCTGGTCCATGCTGATGTGCCGGATTTCATGATCGGCGCGCGCCGTGGAAGTCCCCTCGTGCTCGGCGTTGGCAACGGCGAAAATTTTCTGGCCAGCGATGTGAGCGCAATTGTCGCTTACACCCGCGACGCTGTTTACTTGAACGACTTCGATGTGGTGGCAGCGGGGCCGGAGAAGTTCGAGATCACTTCGCTTGCCGGAGACAGCACCGAGCATCCCGTCAGCAAAGTCGAGTTCACAGCCGAGGACATTAAGAAGGGTGATTATCCCCACTACATGCTCAAGGAAATCTTTGAGCAACCAAACACGGTGCGTGATGCGATGCGCGGCCGTCTCAACGCTGAGGAATGCACAGCAAAACTCGGTGGCTTGAACATGGCACCGCCTGAACTGCGCGATGTAGGACGCATCGTTCTCACCGGCTGCGGCACGGCCCTGCATGCCGGCAGAGTCGGCGAATACTTGATTGAGCGAGTGGCGAACATCCCGACCGAAGTCGATTACGCGAGCGAGTTCCGTCATCGGAATACGCCGATGACTCCGGAGACGTTGGTGTTTGCCATCAGCCAGAGCGGCGAAACAGCGGATACGTTGGGTGCGCTACGTGAAAGCCGGCGCAAAGGCTTTCGCACCCTGGGAATTTGCAACAACGTCGCCAGCACGATCGCGCGCGAAAGCGACGGCGGAGTATACATGCACGCTGGACCGGAGATCGGTGTAGCGGCCACAAAATCGTTCACGTCGCAGCTTGTTATTCTCGCGCTGCTCGGGCTGCTGTTCGGGCGCATGCGCAATCTTTCCACGGCTGAAGGAAGTCGCGTTATCGAAGCTCTGGAAGCATTGCCCGGACAGATCAACGCGGTTCTGGACCTGAACGATCAAATCAAGGCAATTGCCAAAAGATATGCCAGTGCAAATGGCTTTTTGTTCTTCGGGAGGCAGTTCAACTTTCCAATCGCTCTCGAAGGCGCTCTGAAAATGAAGGAGATTACGTATCTATTTGCCGAGGGGCACCCGAGCGCTGAACTCAAGCACGGTGTCATCGCGCTGATTCGTTCTGATTTACCCTCTGTGTTTATCGCGCCGGATGACTCAGTGTTTTCAAAAAACGTGAACAACATCGAGCAAGTCAAAGCTCGCAAGGGCCCCATCATCGCGCTGACAAGCGGAAATTGCGCGAAACATCTCAAAGGGATCGCTAACGAAATTATCGTGCTGCCGGAAGCGCCCGACTACGTGATGCCTATCCTGAATGTCGTCCCACTTCAGCTTCTCGCATATCATCTAGCCGTCGAACTGGGCCGCGACGTCGATAAACCACGGAATCTCGCCAAAAGCGTAACCGTGGAGTGATCTACTCTGGGGAGCGCACACGTCCCGCGTGATGGCAAGCGCGTCTTCGCGATCGCGAACTTTTTTTCGGCTCGGTTCTGTTAACTTCGGCTGGAACACAAAGGAAAGATTGTTTCGGCGCGACGCCGAAACCAGCACGCGAGACACGCGCGCTCCCCACATTTCGGATATCGGGTGGAAATAGCAGCGATTTGCAGTAAACTGGGAGCTCGGTCAACCTCTCTCCCCGGTGCAACACAACGAAGAATACGTCCTCAGAGTCCTCGAAGAAGGAGGACTCGTCACACGCCACCAAATCGACGGTGCCCGTTCGCGCCTAAACGGTGAGCCTGGCGTAATCGACGTTCTGGTCAACGACGGAACCGTTTCCGACGCGGAAGTCTCACGCACACTCGCCGCGCAAGCGCACATGGATTGGATTGACATCTCTTCCATGGTGATTCCGCCGCAGGTGATCGGTCAGATCCGCGGAGAAGATGCGCGTCGGTTCAAAGTAATCCCGGTCGGTTTCGGCGAAACCGGCCTCGTGGTCGCGGTAGGCAACCCACTCGACATCGATACGATGGACAGCCTCAGTTTTCTGCTCCAACGCGAACTGGAACTGGTTTGCACCAGCCCAAAGAAAATTCGCGAAGCATTGATCAAATACTACGGCACAGCCGATGAAGCCGCGGACGTCCTGCAGAAAAAAATTGGAGAAGATATCGATCTCGGCCTGGAATTTGGCGATGGCGCGGAAGCGGCCGCAGTCGATGAAGCAGATGCGCCGATTGTCAGGCTCGTTTCCATGTTGCTGATCGAGGCGCACCGTGCCGGCGCGAGCGATATTCACCTGGAGCCGCTGGATAAAAAATTTCGCGTCAGATTTCGGATTGACGGCGTGCTGCAGGAAATGCAAGCGCCACCGAAGCGTCTGCAATCAGCCATTGTCAGCCGGCTCAAGATCATGACCGGCTCGATGAGTATCGCAGAGAAACGCCTGCCACAGGACGGTCGCATCCAGGTAAAAATCAAAAAGAAGCCGATCGATCTTCGCGTCTCGACCATGCCCACCAATCACGGCGAGAGCGTCGTCATGCGCATACTGGATAAATCCAGCTTAAAGCTCGGCTTGCCGGAGCTTGGATTTCTTTCTGACGACCAGGAAACTTTCGAGCGCCTGCTCAAACTGCCCGATGGCATTCTCCTGGTTACCGGGCCTACCGGATCCGGCAAGACGACCACGCTTTACGCCTGTCTCAATTATATCAACAAACCGGACCGCAAGATCATTACCGTGGAGGAACCGATCGAATATCAGATGACCGGGATCAATCAGGTGCAGGTAAATACTGAGATTGGGATGACCTTTCCGGCCGCTCTGCGTTCCATCCTGCGCCAGGCGCCGAACATTGTCATGATTGGCGAAATTCGAGATCTCGAGACTGCGAGTATCGCCACGAATGCCAGCCTGACCGGGCACCTTGTTTTTAGCACATTGCACACCAATGACGCGCCCTCTGCCGTGGCGCGTTTGATCGATCTCGGCGTACAGCCGTTTCTGGTTGCATCCTCGGTGCGCGCGGTCATGGCGCAAAGGCTCATCCGGCGCCTATGTAACAACTGCAAACAACCGGGCGAACTCACCGACACCGAATTGCGCGCCTTGGGAATTGAGCCCGGCCAGGTGTCTGACGCGCAGGTAATGAAGCCAGTCGGATGCGAAGAGTGCCGTCAAATTGGCTACAAAGGACGAATGGGCATATTCGAAAATTTCGTAATTGATGATGAGGTGCGCCACATGATCAACAAACGCACCTCAACCTTTGTCCTGCGGCAGCGAGCCCGCGAACTGGGTATGCGAACGTTGCGCGAAGACGGCGTGCGCAAGGTGCTCGCCGGGCTCACTTCTGCGGAGGAAGTCATCTCCATCACGGTGGGAGACGTGAGCTAGTCGATTTAACAATTTAACGTTTCAATGAATCCATGACCGAAAAACAGCTCGCCGAATTTTTTGTCGAGCAGCGCGTACTCCAGCCTTCACAAGCAGAAGACGTGCTGAGCGAAGTGGAGTTGAACGGAAAAACGGTCGCGCAGGCGATGTTGGATGGTGGCTTCATCGACGAACCCGGCTTTTATCAGACGATTGCCAACGGCCTTGGCACCGACTTCGTCGAACTGAGCGAACGCGAGATTGAGCCGGAAATTTTGCGCTTGATTCCGAGTGGGCTGGCCCGGTTACACGGCGCTCTTCCAGTTGAGCTGAGTGGAAACACGTTGCGAATTGCGCTGACCGATCCGTTTGATCTTCACACCGCAGAGGACCTTCGTTTTGCGCTCGGTAAAGACATTCAAGTCGTCGTTTCGCCGCCCGATCAAATCGAAGAACAGATCAAGCAGTATTACGGCAGCGACACGACGAGCATGGAGGAAGTTCTCAAGCAGCTTGGCGAAGCTGGTGAGCTTCTGCAACTGCGCGAACAGGACGGCGAAGCTGCAGTTGAAGCGGAAGCGAACACGACACCCATCATTCGCTTTGTCGATCTGATTCTTTATCAGGCGATCCAAGACCGGGCGAGCGACATTCACTTCGAGCCGTTCGAGAACGAATTCAAAATCCGCTACCGCGTCGATGGCGCGCTTTACGAAATGTCCCCGCCACCACGTCACCTTGCCCTGCCGGTGATTTCGCGAGTGAAGGTCATGGCAAATATGAATATCGCGGAAAGACGACTACCGCAGGATGGTCGCATCCAGAAGCAGATCGCCGGGCGCAGTGTCGATCTTCGAGTCTCGACGCTGCCAACCCAATTTGGCGAGAGCCTCGTGCTGCGCGTGCTCGATCGCAGCATCGTCAATCTCGACCTCGAAGCGTTAGGGATGCCTGATTACATTTATGATTTTCTGCTCGAAATGATCGAGCGACCGAACGGCATCTTCATCGCGACCGGACCAACCGGCTCCGGAAAAACAACAACGCTTTACTCCTGTTTGCGCAAGATCAACACCATCGATTCGAAACTACTCACTGCCGAAGAGCCGGTCGAGTATGACCTGGAAGGTATCGTGCAAGTCCCAGTGAACGAAGGCATCGGTCTGACGTTTGCGCGAGTCTTGAGGTCATTCCTCCGCCAGGACCCAGATCGCATCATGATCGGCGAGACACGCGATCTTGAGACCGCCCAAATTGCAATTCAGGCGTCTCTTACCGGCCACCTGGTTTTCACCACGTTGCACACCAACGACGCGCCAGGGGCGATCACGCGTTTGATCGACATGGGCGTGGAACCATTCCTGATTTCCTCAACCCTGGAAGCCGTGCTTGGCCAGCGACTGCTGCGCAGTATCTGTCGCCAATGCCGTGCGACTTATATGCCGAGCGACACATTACTGGCGGAATTGGGGATTTCTCGGCAAGACATTGGGGAGAAACAATTCTTTTACGGGAAAGGCTGCGACGCGTGTAACAACACCGGCTACAAAGGGCGAAAAGGGATTTACGAGCTTCTGAGAATTAGCGACCCGCTTCGTGAATTGATCAATGAGCGCGCACCAACGGTCACCCTGAAGCAAAAAGCCATCGAGCTCGGAATGGTGACGCTGCGCCAGGACGGCTTGCGCAGCATCTTCGCTGGCGACACCACCATTGAAGAAGTGCTGAGATACACGTAGCGCATTCGCATCTTTTGGTAGCGCACGGATCTCGCGTCCTCGCATTTCGCTATCACTATAAGGACGGAACTGTAAACAATATCGGGCCTGAGTACAGGGCAGCATCTGTCGCAAAGCGGGCGGCGGTTGAAGAGGCAGGTTGCTTTTTCCACTAAATCGCATAAATCCTTACCTCGCTAATACCCCCCTCATGCCACGATACAACTACGTAGCTCTCGATACTCGCGGACAGGAAGCGAGCGGCTTGGTTGAGGCCGCGTCCACGAATGCAGCAATCAGTCAATTGCGACAGGCCGGCTATTTCCCGACGAGCGTTATGGAAGAGGCAATAAGCAGTCCCGATGGCCAAGAAGCTCGCCAGCGCGCTGCGAAAATGGCGGGCACGACGAAAACGCGCGCGAAAAGAGGCGTTGTTCTTCTCGAGCGCAAAAAAATTAAGTCGAAGATTTTAATGATCTTTACTCGTCAACTGGCGACGCTGATTGATTCCGGGTTGCCGTTGCTAAGAAGTTTGAACGTTCTGGCGAGACAGGAGCGGGACAAGTTGTTGAAAAAGACGATCAACAAAGTCGCGGACTCCGTGCAAGGCGGTAGCACATTTTCTGACGCGCTGGCCGTGCATCCGCGGGTCTTTAACGACTTATACGTCAACATGGTCAAGGCTGGCGAGGTGGGCGGCGTGCTTGAGCTCGTGCTCAACCGGCTGTCGGAATTTCAGGAGAAGGCCTCCAAGATCAAAAACAAGGTCATATCGGCCATGGTCTATCCGATAATCGTGATGACAATGGCCGTGGGCATCCTGTGTTTTCTCCTCGCCTTCATTGTACCGAAGTTCGAATCGATTTTCCACGAGATGCTCGGCGACAAACCGCTGCCGCCCGTCACTCAGTTTGTTATCGGAGCGAGTGGCTTGGTGAAGAACCATGGCCTTGTTCTGCTCGGGGTCGTAGTAGCTGCGGTGACCATTTACAAATTCCTTGGCCGCACGCGTCGCGGGCGATTCGTCATTGATAGCTTCAAAC
>QHMR01000199.1 GCA_003217875.1 Verrucomicrobiota bacterium | reverse complement strand
CTCGACGACCTGCCTTACAACCTGAGCTACACGGCGGCCTCGCCGAAAAAAGTCCTGCACGATCGCACGGCGTCATGTCTCGAGGGCGGAATTTTCGGCGCGGCTGCGCTGAGAATTTTAGGATTTCCACCGTTGATTTTCGATTTGGAAGCGGAACAGGATACCGATCACGTCGTTGCGATTTTCAAAGTGCGCGGGTACTGGGGCGCAGTAGCGAAATCCAATTTCACCGGGTGCCGTTATCGCGAGCCGGTGTATCGCACTCTGCGCGAGCTGGCCATGAGTTATTTCAACATCTATTTCAACCTGCGCGGCGAACGCACACTGCGTCGCTATTCCCGTCCGGTAAACCTGGCGCGCTTCGATGATCGCAACTGGATGACTACCGACAAACAGGTCTGGTTCATCGCCGAATATCTGTGCGAGATCCCGCACATCTCATTGCTCACCCCGGCAATGGAAAAGAACCTCACCCGCGTCGATCGCCGCACCATGTCCGGCGAAATGGTTGGCCACAGAACGCGATGATTCTCGTCTATGGTGGCAGGCCAGCCCGCCGCGCCGAAGCTTTAGCGAAGGTGGGTCGCTTGCGAAAGCTCGCGTGCGCTGACGCAGTTGCTTGGCAACCTCCGCCTGTGATAAAGAAGAAAGCGTGATTTCTTTTTACGCGGTGTCCCTCCCGGAGAAATACCGAAATAGGCGAAACAGACTTTCGTCGAATTTCAGCGTGAAAAGGAAATCGCCGCCGAATCCGGCTTCTGTCTCCCGACTCATCTCCGCGAGCGAAGCGTGAATGATAAGCGTGCTAGCGTCGATCCATCGGTCTGGTTCGACCGTGTCCCAGAGCAACCGGAGCCCACCGGCTTTTTTGGACATGCCTTTGCGTTTCAATTGGGCGGCCTCTTCTGCAAAGACGCGTTTCTCGATTTCGTCTTCGTCGCCTGGCGTCTTGAGCATGATCCATTTTTCGCCGCTGAACTGGTAAAGCGCAGTTTGATGGGTGCGTCCCTGACCCCAGTAAAACGCGAATCGTTTTGAATCGGGCGACCACAATAGCGTCGGATTCCCGCAGGTGCTCATGTCGCACGAAAGTTCTCTGGCGACTTCATTTGTCCCGGCCTTCACGATGCGCGGACCAAGCTCATTCGTCGTCCGCTGGTATTCCCATTTCTCGTCCGGCGAAATCGAGGCGACCTCGTGTGCGAACTCACTCTTCGTTCCGTCGGGAGCAAATCTCAAAATTGAACCCGTTGCGTCGTCGGCTACAAACAGGTTCCCGGCTTTATCAAACGCCATTCCGATCGCGTCCGTGCCCGTCGCAAAAGTGTCCTTCTTTCCGTCGGGACTAATTTCGGTGTACTCCGGCGTCAGTTCCACCGTCAGCGCCACGTAAAGATTGCCGGTGTGGTCGAAACCGAGAACGTTCGGCTGCGGGTTCCCGAGACCCGGGAAGAAGGTCGTGTGCCTTCCATCGGGCGCAAATTTCAAGATCGCGGTGTTTCCGCCGCCGCTGTCGGAAATGAAAAGATTGCCCGCTTGATCGATGACCGGTCCGGCGTCATTGACAAAATCGTCCTGACGAAGTCCGCTTCGCGCGAAAACGGATCGGCTACCATCCGGCGCGAATTTTAGAATTGTGCCTTCGTATCGTTCCTTTACATCCAGGGCAAAAAGATTGCCTGCGGAGTCGAACGCCAGAAAAAGAGGGCGAACCAGCCCCGACGCGAAGGTGGAGCGCTTGCCGTCCGGCGTGAACTTCAAAATGACGCCGCCCTTTTGATCGGGCTGCATCTCGGCGACAAAAAGATTTCCGGTGTTATCAAAGGCGATGCCGAACGGATGAGTGAGTCCAGATGCGAACGTGCTGCGGCTCCCATTCGGAGTGAACTTGAAAATTCTTCCGGTAGCCGGATTGGCGACGAGCAGATTGCCGGCCGAATCGAATGCCATGCCTTTGGGGGCGTTACGTCCGACATTGGCAAAGCTCGTTGGTGACAGAACAGTGAGCAATCCCAAGATGACGATTACAGCGGAAAACGACGACTTGTTCATCGGGTTACGTCGGAAAACCCGGCCGACGTGAGCCCAAGCGCCGATCTAAGTCCATCGCTTCGGGAATAAAAAGCAAAATGTTGCGCTTCGGCGTTGTTTACTGCCTTTCGCGGGCTGGCTCCTGGGGAACGCGGGAAATAGACTGCACGCTGTAATCTAATTCTCGTTAGGTGTTTTCATGTGGCGCGTCGCCGTCATCATCATGGCCGTTTTGATTCTGGACATCGTGTTGCTGATTTTAGGCGAGGGCAGTGCGTTTGACACAAAATGCACAGAAATAACGGCTCGTTGAGGCGCGTGAACATCCCACAACCAAAGCAGTGCGCGCATTTGAGACCGCACGCGAAATAACCCAGGAAGCACAACGTAATGGTAGACTAGAATTCGGTAGTGCGATCCTCGTCGTCACTGCCGGCGGCTCTTTCATTGCTGGTCGCCAGTGCGCGCGTCAAAGAAAGATCACGACTTCCACGTCTTCGCATGATGCCTTGCCGCACACCTAACCAACCGATGAAGCCAACGGCTCCATTTCGGAATACCTTTAGCGTGTTCGCCACAGCACCCTGCCGTGGCTCGGCTTTTTAAACGACGGTTTGGAAAAACGCGTTCTCGAAAGTCGGCTGAAACGGGCCGGGATTGGTGTCACCGATGCGAAACTGCGGGCTGATCTCAAACTGCGTGGCGCAGTAAATTTCGATATCCAGCTTGCCGCACTTTGTCAGTGACGCCCGAACGGTCTCCAGCGCCAGTGCGGGCGTGTTGCAATCCCGGCTGAGATGTCCGAGCACAACGCGCTCGATTCTTCCCGATAACAATTCCTCAATCACACCTGCCGCAGCTGTGTTCGACAGATGACCGTGCCGCGATTGGATTCGTTGTTTCACCGGCCAGGGCCGATGCGTGTCGTTCTGCAAAAGTTTTTCGTCGTGGTTGGTCTCGATCACGAGTGTTTGCACCTGGCGCAACCGTTCGACGATCATCTTCGTGACATAACCGAGATCGGTGATGAAGCCCAGAGCCCCTGAGCCGGCGTAAAAAGCAAACCCAAGCGGATCAACTGCATCGTGCGGGACCGGAAATGTCTGCACCATGATATCGCAGATCGAAAACTCACCGCCGGTCGCAAAGATCCGCCAGTTCCGATGCTGTTCGACTGAGCTGTCGCAACGAACTGCTTCTGCTGTCAATGCGTTGCAATAAATCGGTACGTCAAATTTGCGGCAGAGAACTTCAAGACCGCAAACGTGATCGCCATGTTCGTGTGTTAGCAGGACGCCATCGAGCTGTTCCGGCGTAACGCCGCACTGTTCCAGGCGCAACACCAGTTGGCGCGCGCTCAGCCCGCCATCGACAAGAATCTTGCAATGATCAGTGGCGACTAGCGCGCTGTTTCCCGCGCTCCCGCTGCCGAGCATCGTCAACTTGAACACGGGTCCCAAGTTAGCCTCGTTGTTTCAGCTTACGCAAACGGAAAACAGATGAATCGTTGTAGCCGACGTCGCTGAGCTCGGTCGTTGGCGGGTTTGTCACGCGCACAAAGCGCCGCGGTCAGCGCGCGGCTACAGTGAGCCCGCTTGCTCGACATGAGGCGCAGCGAGAATTACATTCGCGCCGCTTGAAAGCACGGCTTCTCATTCTCATCGCGGCAGGCGCAGTGCTTTTTGGAGGCATCGATAACGCTTCATCGGCCGATGCGCCCGCGGCAGACACGAGCGTCATGGATTTCAAGCAGTGGGGATTGCTAGCGACCCAAGACGGCGGCCGGCGCAAACCGGTGGACACGTTTGCAAAGGAAACGTTGATTCGCATCACAGGAAAATCCACATACACAGATGAGAGCGGCAGGAGATGGCAGCCGAATGATTTCGTTTTGTCGGCGCTGATGGAGACACACGATTGGAAAAACGAGCCGATGGTGCTCGTCTCATTCGGCAATCTGAAAGAACAACTCGGTCTCGATAAAACGCAGCGGCGATTTTCGTTTACGCAATTAGCGGGCTCGGCGGAGTTGCAGCGGCTTGCCAACGAGGCGCAGGCAGCGAAGCGCGCAGAGAAACCGCTCGACCGGGTTCAACAGGAAGCGTTGGGCGTCAGCGATCGGCTTACGCTTTTTTCCCATGTATTGGATGGAAGCGCATTACTGATCGTCCCTGCGTCGGGAAATGAAACTGATCCGTGGGTCGATCCATCGGGATGGTCGAAATATTATTCCGAAGCGCAATTTGCGCCCGTTCAGGGTCAGTTGCAGACACTCGCCACGGCCTACATCAACGGTGATGGATTCAACTTCAGCCGCGCTGCCAATCAGCTGCAGGAAAATCTGCGGAGCCTCAGCCCATCAGTTTATCCGCAGGAACAACAACTGCGCCTGGAATATTTCTACAACCACTTCGAGAGCTTTTATCGCGCTATCTGGTGCTACGGAATTGCCCTCGTGATTCTCATCGCGGCGCACTTGCGCAAGCGCGGACGCTCGCTTCAAAACATCGGCGTCGCCGTTGCGTTGCTGGGTCTCGCGTTTCAAGCAAGTGGAATCATCATGCGCTGTATGATTGCCGGTCGGCCGCCGGTGACCAACATGTATGAATCGATCATCTGGGTTTCGTTCGCGGTCTCAGTTTTTGGGATGATCTTTTTCGCGCGTTACCGGGCGCCTGTGTATTTGTTGGCGGCATTGCCGGTTACGCTCATCGCACTTTTGCTTGTGCATCAAATGCCGATCGCCATGCCATCAAGCATCGATCCGCTGGTGCCGGTCTTGCGCGATAATTTTTGGCTCACGGTTCATGTACTCACCATAACGCTGAGCTATGCGGCGTTCGCGCTGGCCATGGGGTTCGGGCATATCCTGCTCTGGCGATACGCGCGCAATCCAGCCGCGGCGCGCGGGGATGCCCCGATGCATTTCTGGCTGTATCGCGTGCTCCAGCTGGGCGTGCTATTGCTCGCGGCAGGCACAATTCTCGGCGGCGTATGGGCAAATTATTCCTGGGGCAGGTTCTGGGGCTGGGATCCGAAAGAAACGTGGGCGCTGATCGCGCTGCTTTGTTACATCCTGGCACTGCACGGCCGGCTCGCAGGCTGGTGGACGCAATTCGGTCTGGCAGTTGCGAGTGTTGTTTGTTTTCTCGCAGTGTTGATGGCGTGGTACGGCGTAAACTTCGTTTTGGGCAAAGGTCTGCACAGCTACGGATTTGGCATCGGCGGCGAAACGTACGTGGCGATATTTGTCCTTCTTGATCTGTTGTTCGTTGCGTTTGCGATCTGGCGATATCGCACCAGCAAATCGGCCGTTGCTGCAGCAGGCGAAATCCAAGGCGAGCGGGTCACAGCTTAGGCGCGAATCCAAGGTATGGCAGGACGCAGAACAAAATACCGGCGGCGACCGCTTAGGCCGTTGGCGCCTCCGGCACGGCGACAACACAGCATCGAAGCAGGTGGCGTGAAAGTGGGCGCAAAAAGCGGCGCGCAAAAATCTGAGCGAACCCGTGCAAAGCGCCGCTCGGCGGGTGTGCGCTGAAGAGATCGGACAGCGACGTGGCTACAGGTCGCTGCGGTCAGCGCCCGCGGTTACAGGTTCGCGATCAGCGTGTCAATAAATTCGCGGGGCGTTTCAGCATGAAGCAGCGATGATCGCGTCGGGTCATCTTTTAGCAGTCGCACGAGCGTGCCGACGCAAATCAAGTAATCGTTCACCAGGCGTTCCGGCACTCCGATCACAAAAATCAATTGCGCACGCTGTCGATTTGGTCCGACTGGAATACCGGCGCGGCTGCGCCCAATGCCGATGACGATTTCATTTACCAAATCGCTCCGCGCATGAGGAAACACGACTCCGTTTTCTACTACACTCGGGTGCTCCTGGTCACGTGTGAGCACTTGTTGGAGAAAAATTTCTGCATTATCGATCTTTTCGTTTTGCGCGAGCAACTGAGTGATCTCACGCAGTGCGTTTGGCAGTTTCCGTGAGCGCAGCCGCAGGATGACTTGTCTTTCATCCAGCAGCTCGGGGAGCGCGATAGCCATTGGTGACAGAGATTTATTGGATTATGGGGCAAAGCCAGTTATCCAGTTAAGGAAGCAGCCGTGGCAACACAAAACACAGCCGTAGCTCCCAGCGAGGAGAGGACAGTCTCCTTTCAACGGAGCCTATATGACCCGGGCTACGTCAACGCGATGTCGCATTTTTATCGCGGTGAGCTGGGACGGAGCATGGTTTGGCGGCAGCGGCTGGATGTAACCACCAATTGGGCGATCACCAGCAGCACAGCCATTATCACTATCGCATTTTCGACTCGCCAAGTGCCGCACATCATTTTCTTTTTTAATCTGGCTATTGTCTGGGTGCTGCTCTGGATCGAGGCGCGCCGTTACCGTTTTTACGACGCATTCCGCGCGCGTGTCCGAATGCTCGAAGCGCATTTTCTTGTTCCGATGGTGATGGAAAATCGTGAGTTGCTCCAAGGCGAATGGAAAAAGCTCGTTTGCGAAGACTTGATTTTGCCCTGTTTCAAAATCAGCAAACTGGAAGCGGTGGGGCGCCGCTTGAAACGCAATTACGTTTTCATTTTTATCCTGATCCTGATGGCGTGGCTGACGAAAATATTTTTACACGCCAGCGCCCCGATTAACGATTTCGTCTCGTTTTATCATGCACTGCGTATCGGCCACATTCCGTCCTGGCTCGTGGCGTTGATCTTTGCCGAAACATTTATCAGTGTCATCGCTATCACCATTTACGTCAGCAAAAGATCCTCCGGCGAAATCTCCGAGTTCGGCACGCACCGTTCGTTGTGGCGGATCTAAAAAACGTGATCACCGATCACTTCGCGCAGCTCTGCGACATCGTCTCGAAGTTGCGTGCGCCGGGCGGCTGTCCATGGGACCGGGAGCAAACGAACGAATCGTTGTTGCCCGCGTTAATTGAAGAAGCATACGAAGTGGCCGAGGCCGCGCGCGGGAAAGACGATGCGCATTTTCGCGAAGAACTCGGCGATTTGCTCCTGCTGATAGTGATGCACACGGAGATCGCCCGCGAAGCTGGACGTTTCGACATCGGCGACGTCATTCACGACGTCTCGGATAAACTGGTCCGGCGGCATCCGCATGTGTTTGGAACCAGCGA
>QHMR01000198.1 GCA_003217875.1 Verrucomicrobiota bacterium | reverse complement strand
AGGAACGTCAGGATTCGGCACTGTGATCGCGATTAATCCAACCAAGGACGCGGCCATCTTCATCGGCATGAACCAAGTTGGAGCTAACCCTGCCACGAAAGGCGTTGAGATCCTGCGGCACCTGCCGTAGGGATCGGTTATTCCGGCCGGGCAGCGTTTGGATCACAAAGCATACTGGATTGCAGACGCACATCGCGGGCGGAAAGCGTTTCGTTGTGCACGCGGATGAACTGCTGACCGCGTTTATGGAATTGGAATCAGCGATTTGCAACCACCAGCGGTTGGCTCCAGCGATTGGTTAGGTCTCATGGTGCATACTCACCAATACTGTTGTCCGTGAATACAAGCTTCGATACAACCAACGTAACTTTGACGTCTTCTTTCTTCATCTGCGCGAGACGGGCCTGCTCTGGCATTAACTGGTTGATTGGATACTGGCCAGTGTCCGTGATGCTCTGTCCAGCCGGGATAAGATGATCTGGATTGAACGTAATGTCGTAGATGTGCGAGCCGAGTAAGTCTGCGAACTGGACTGTGGCGTCGATAAACTTAATGTCTTTGTCTGAGTTGTTCTTTAGTGTGAGAGAAATTTCGTACTTGTCATAGGAGTCTTCTCCGCGAACGAGACGAGCGTCCCACGCCACAAGTTCAAGGGGCGATTTGGTCGCTAAAGCTGGCGTTGGTGACGCGGCGTTCAGGGGCGATGAGAGCGGCGAAGCCTTCTCAAGTGCCGTTACGCGCTTCTCGAGATCGCTGAGCCGCTTCTCGACGCTTTGGTCTTGCTGCTGGCCATACACTGTTGCGCAGACTGCTAGAATAACGCTGGATGCAAGGAGCGGGGATTTCATGCGCGCGTGCGTGCCTAACTATGATTGGACGAATCTTCGTAAACGTCACGAGGATTTCTTCGCCTAGTTCGGTATTGCAATGACGCTACAGCAGGTTGAGTGTTATGGAACGTCTTCCCAGCCCCGCTTCGCCGCGTCGGCAACCAGTGATGAACTAATCGCCGACAACACCGGCGAAATACCATTTTCCGTCCTTGCGGAATTCAAAGTAATAGGCATGGTCGCGCGTCACCTTTGTGGGCACGCCTATGGCGCTCCAAGTCCGATTGATATTGGCTCCGCCAGCCATGGATTTTCGCGAGTCTCGCCAAGATCCATTCGGTTCGTTTTCATCAATGAAT
Organism: Verrucomicrobiota bacterium; assembly: GCA_003217875.1. GTDB lineage: Bacteria > Verrucomicrobiota > Verrucomicrobiia > Chthoniobacterales > UBA10450 > Udaeobacter. The sequence goes on along the minus strand of QHMR01000198.1, from coordinate 5,830 downwards.
TTGAGCCATCCCTTGGGGGTCAAGCCACCTCCACCGTCGAAGAAATCGGACGGCATCATTCGGAGCAACGGAGCATGATCCTTTTTATTGATGGCCAATGTGAATTGACGCCAGAAACTAGCCCACGTTCTTTCAGCCGTCGCAATGCGAGCAGGAGTTTGAGAGAAGGCCGCCAGAGCGACGAACAACATTAGTGGCGCTGCAAGCAACTGAGATTTTCTAGTCATCGTTTGAATGTTTCGACCGGAATCTCAATCACAAGCGGCAAACGAACTGCCGACCCTAGGGCGTAAGGAAAATTTTGCCTGTGTAAGGATCTTCTACTTTGGTTCTGGGCGGAAAACCGGTGACGTCGACGTAACCGCTATCTGGCGCGAACGGACTTGTAACTAAGCCTGGTTTTCCGGGGACGGGAGTTCCATAGAGCAGATCAGTTTCTTGCTGATTGGTGCCTGAGGCTGCCTTTGCCACGCGCACATCAGGTCGACCTGGAGGCGCAGGGACTGGGCTGGCCGAAGTTTTAGTATTCGAAGCATCGCTCGGTGGAGTCTCATTATGCTTATGAGCGCTCCGACTGCTCCGGTGCGGTCGCGGCGTCTCATGCGGGTGCGCGATTGCGCTACGTAACGCTCTAAAGAAATCTCGGAAGGGCCCTGCGGTCGCCACATCAGCCGAACTGATCAGCATGGCGATCGATAACCAGACTACGATTGCGCGGAGCGACCGTTTCATTAGGACTGTTTCGGGTCAGCCGGTTGCCCTGCGTGTGTTGTGATTCACGAAACGACTCTAAAGACTCACCAAAGGCGTTTCTTGAACTTGAATTGGGGAACGCAGAGGCGCCTGACGATCATGCAACTTCAGCTATCTGGGCGAACCAGCCGAATACGGCGCGCCTTGCATTCCCACCCATAAATTCGGCGTTACCAAGATCTGTGAATTGAACGAACCCGGCGAGCGTCCAAACCACATCTTGACCAGGTGCTGGTTTACGCGGCGTGCTGAAAAGAAAGCCTTTATAAACCCGCTGCCGTGTTAGCGGAGGGGCGCCACTGGTGATGGTACAAGGGATACGGGGGCAAGCAAGAGAGTTATTGTTCGTGACGTTTCGTCCCATAAACCTGCGAACTGTCCAACGTTGCCGCTTGTAAGAATCAGTCAGCTGGCTTGGAAATAATCTGAGCCAGCTTTTTCTTGCGGTACGGAAATGCTGCCGGAAAGTCCCGTCGATGGCTACGAAGCCGTCATCTTATTCGTCGCGGCGCCTACGAAAGAAATCCTGCAAAATTGTTGCACACTCGTCTTGTAAGACGCCGGATGCAATATCGCACCGGTGATTGAAGTCAGGCATCTGCAGAAGGTTGATCACGCTCCCGGCACTACCGGCGACGGGATCTGTGCAACCGAAAATCACGCGTCGGATTCGTGTGAGCACGAGCGCGCCTGCGCACATCGTGCATGGCTCCTTGGTCACGTAAAGATCACAGTCAATCAACCGCCAATCGCCCACAGCTGCCTCAGCCTGCGTCAACGCCAGCATCTCTGCATGCGCGGTGGCATCCTTGAGCAGTTCCACCTGATTATGAGAGCGCGCGATGATTTTGCCTGCACGGACAACAACCGCGCCCACCGGGACTTCATCGGCTGCGTATGCCTTTTGTGCCTGTCGCAAAGCTTCGCGCATGAAGTACTCGTCGTTTGGCGGCTCAAGCATTCGCAACGCTACAACAGTTAAAAGAGTTACACAGTTACAAAGGGATGTCCGCTGTGAGCCTCGTAACGTTTGTAACTTTTTTAACTTTTTAACCACAGGCGCCGCGAGGCTGCGCTTGCCCTGAAAAATTCTTCGGCATATTAGGGACTGCTCATGCACGACAACATCGAATCGCATTTAATCGAGAAACGCGTTTTCAAACCATCGAGAGACTTCGCGAAAAGGGCGCGAATCAAAAGTCTCGATCAATATCGGCGAATGTATCGGGAGTCGATCCGGCAGCCGGCAAAATTCTGGGCTCGAGAAGCGAGCGAGCTCGTCTGGCGCGCCAAATGGAAAAAGGTTCTGGAATGGAAAGTGCCTTTTTCGAAGTGGTTCGTCGGCGGCAAACTCAACATCTCGGAAAATTGTCTGGATCGACATCTGACCGGGGCGCGCCGCAACAAGGCGGCAATCATGTGGGAAGGCGAACCGGGCGACAAACGCACCCTCACCTACCAGCAACTGCATCGCGAAGTTTGCCGCTTCGCGAATGTCTTGAAGCGAAACGACATCAAAAAAGGCGATCGGGTCATCATTTATCTGCCGAATATTCCCGAGGCCGCGATTGCCATGCTGGCCTGCGCGCGGATTGGCGCCGTCCATTCGGTTGTATTCGGCGGATTTAGCTCCGATAGCATTCGTGATCGAATCACCGACAGCGGCGCGATCGCGGTCGTCACCGCCGACGGCGCATATCGTCGCGGCGGTATTGTGCCGTTGAAGAAAAATGTCGATGACGCACTCCGTGATGGCACATCAGTCAGGCGGGTGATCGTTTTTCGCCGCGCCGGAAACGACATCCACATGGAGGAAGGCCGTGACGTTTGGTGGCACCGAGAACTGGAGTACGTCAATGCCAACTGCCCGCCTGCGCCACTCGATAGCGAGCATCCGCTTTACCTTCTTTACACAAGCGGATCCACCGGAAAACCAAAAGGAATTTTGCACACCACCGGTGGTTATCTCGTGAACGTTTATTCGACTACCAAGTACGTCTTCGACATTCGCGACGACGATATCTTCTGGTGCACGGCTGATGTGGGCTGGGTAACCGGGCATAGTTACATCGTCTATGGCCCGCTCGCCACCGGCGCCACCGTTGTTATGTACGAAGGCGCGCCGAACTGGCCCGAGCCCGATCGGTTTTGGAAAATCATCGAAGAATATCGAGTCAACATTCTCTACACGGCTCCGACGGCGATCCGCGCGTTTATTCGCTGGGGCGACCAATGGGTCGCGAAACATGATCTCTCATCGCTTCGCCTGCTCGGCACGGTAGGCGAACCGATTAATCCAGAGGCTTGGATGTGGTATCATAAGAACATCGGCGGCAGTCGTTGTCCGATTGTCGATACGTGGTGGCAAACTGAAACAGGTTCGATTCTGATTACGCCTCTGCCGGGTGCCATTCCAACAAAACCGGGCAGCGCAACGCTCCCGTTCTTTGGCGTCGATCCGGCCGTTGTCGATGAGAAGGGGCGCGAGGTCGGCCCGAATGTCGGTGGGAAACTGATCATTCGCCGCCCCTGGCCCGCGATGTTGCGCACGATCTACGGAGACAAGACGCGCTATCGACAGCAATACTGGAGTGAGTTCAAGGGCAATTATCTGACCGGCGACGGCGCCCGCCGCGACGAAGACGGCTATTTCTGGATCGTTGGCCGGATCGATGACGTTCTGAACATCGCTGGCCACAGACTCGGCACATCAGAAATAGAAAGCGCGCTGGTCAGTCACCCACGAGTCGCGGAGGCGGCGGTAGTCGGCAGGCCCGATGAACTAAAGGGCCAGGGAGTTGTGGCGTTTGTCACGGTGAAGACAGGAGTCGATGTCAGTCGCACACTGAAGGAAGAATTACGCGATCACGTCGGCACGCACATTGGCGCAATTGCAAAACCAGATGAAGTGCGCTTCGCCGAAGGGCTTCCGAAAACGCGCAGCGGCAAAATCATGCGACGACTTCTCAAAGAAATCGCGAGCGGCGCAAAGGTCACTGGCGACACCACCACGCTGGAGGATTTCAGCGTGTTGGCAAAATTGTCGGAATCGGAAGAAGCTTAGCATCCTCAAATCGCGCTCCGCACCAGTGACGCGGTGGAAATTTCTTTTGCCAACCATGCATTCGTATAGCCTTGATCTGTGAGCTTCATCCGCACAGGCTTTCGAGAAATCGCCTTGAAAGTCAGGCGCCAGCGGACTCGCATGGCGCTTCGTCACGAGAGGCGTCTTCTCCAAAAGAGTGAAATCAACCTCGGACGCGAAGGCATTGCGCAAGCAGCGAATTTCCCCGAGCTTCGCAACGAGATAGTTGCTCTTAAAAAGCTGGAGCAGGAGCAAAAAGAAGTCGCACTTCGAATCGCGCGAATCGAAGAAGGAATAAAAACGATCGAACATGAACGGCAACAGAATGCGCGCGAGCAGGCTGAGGCAATTGCAAAGCTCGAAGCAGAGAAGAAGCCGCTGCTTCAGCAGCGCGCTCAGGCGAAAAATAATCTGGATGTGTGCGAGCGCGAGCTTACAGGCGTCGAACGGCGCATTCAGGAGAGCGAAGCAGCAGATCGCGATCTCTTGAAACAAATATCCGATCTGCATGCGCTCGATCCGGCGCCTGCAGATTTGGAAGCGCGATCCGCTGACATCACCGCGCGGCGCGCGCGTCTTCCCGACGAGCGAGCAGAATTTGTGCGCGCCCGCCTGGGCAGCGCGGAGGCAGTGCGCCTGGCAAAGGAGAAGCTGAATACGGCCGAGGCGGAACTTTCCGCGGTAGAAAAAAACATGGCGCGAACCCGGAGCGAATTTGAAGCGCGTGATCGAAAGTTAAATGACAACATTCGCGCGCAACAGGAAGCGGCGCGCGAGGCGCGGACACGGCACCAGATAGTCGAAGAGCGAAAGAATCCCGCTTATCTAAGCATTGGCCGGCATCTCGCTGAAAAGGGCGTTGCCCCGCCCAACGCACCACACCTGCTGGCGGAGGCGCACCGCCGCCGCGAAGCGGTGGATTCGCATTTGAAGCACAAAGCCGAGCTGGCCTTGCTCTCAAGTCAGATCGACAAGCAGGAGTTGAGGAAGTTTTACTTCAGTGTCTTCTCGGTACTCGTTCTGCTCGCCCTAATTTTGCTCGTTGTTTTCCAATCTCCTCGAGGACGCGAGTGGCTGCCGCAGGAAACCGACATCATCCTCTCGATTAATGCGGAACAGTTTGAACGTGCGAACCTCGCGAAACGCTGGCGCGGCGAGGATCCAAAGCTCTGGCCCGCATTAGTCGGGGCCGCGGCGTCCGTTCCAGGATTGAATCTGCCTCGTGACGCAGTACGGGTCACCCGTGCGCTCACGACGAACGAAGCGGGAGAACCTCGAGAGTTTAATCTGGTTCAAGCCCGTCGTGCGATTCCCAATGTCATTAGTACGATCGGGAATGACAAAACTTTCCAAAAGCGTTCCAAAAGCGGCTTGCCAGTTTGGGAACGACCGCCGGATTTTGCCATCGCCAGAGTGGGACCCGCGACGCTCGCCGTCGGAGCACCTGAGGAAGTTGATGAACTAGTGCTGGTGCGTCTCGGGATGAAACCGGACCTCAAAATAACAGGTCAGTTATTCGATCGTTTTCAGGCTCTCGATCGTGACAGCGCGCTGCGGCTTATCTCCCGTGATCCACCCGATCTCTCACGCGTCTTCCACCCTATCTTCCGCCGGGAACTGCTCGACGCTTCACAATTGCTGGGTCTTGCAGTGAACCTGCAAAATCCTGTAAAAGCCAGAGTGCTCATAAAAGTGAATCCCTCCAAAAATGCCGCCGATCTCGCCCGAAATTTGCGCGACAAGCCGCAGCAATGGCTGAATTTCCCGGACTCTCAACTATTGCTTTACTTACAGCCGCCGGAGGTCCAAATCCACGGCAACTCAAACTTGGAGTTGCGCTTCTCGATGCCGGAAGCTAGTGCTCGTCTCCTGTTCGAACGCCTCGCAAAAACGGACACTCCCCAACCAGTGGCTGCCTATTACACCAAACAATGAAAACGCGACGTTTTGGTCTGTGTATTTCGTTAGTCGCTGGGTTAGCAGCGGTGTTGG
>QHMR01000197.1 GCA_003217875.1 Verrucomicrobiota bacterium | reverse complement strand
GCCGTCGCACAGAATTTTCGCGCGCAGACCGCCGCGACCTTTCAAGAATTCGTGGGCGCCGGGCGCGATGGCCTGATCCATCCAATAGCATGGCCGGCATTCCTCCATGCCGTGAAAACGAACGCCTTGCACTTCAAAGTCTTGGTCGATCAATTCGTTTAGATCGAGGCTGCTGGTGATCACGTTCCGCCGCACAAGAGCAGGCGAGCAGCTCTGGATTTGCAGTGCGCCGCAAAGTTCATCGAAAATTTCGAGCGAAAAAAATGTGATCTGGCCTTTGTAGTCGTCTTTGAAATCAAAATAACGGTCGCCGCGGATTCCGTGTCCTGCAGCGCATTCAATCATCGGCACCTCAATCATCGGGTGCGTGTCCGGCTCCCGCCCGTGGTGGCCAACAAAATTGTGTCCCACCGAAATGTACAAGTGACAGATTTCCACCGGCGGCAACAATATCTGAAAAGCTTGCAGATGAAAGACGCGCACAGCATCGGCCCGGAGAAAATCATCCGCCGAAAGGACGACGGCTCACTCGAGTATCTGGGCGACGAACTGACGATCGAAGAGCCGCTCGAAATTCGAATCGGCAGCAAAACTCTGGCCACCACAATGCGCACACCGGGACACGACGATGAGCTCGCCGCTGGGTTTCTGGTTTCCGAAGCAATTGTTCGCGAGCGTCAGGAACTTTCGAAGATCTCGACCCGTCGCGAGAATATTGTCACGGTCAATCTGCGTCCCGGCGCAAAATTCAAGCTGAACACAGCGCAACGTTTCGGGACGATCTCGAGCAGTTGCGGGCTTTGCGGAAAGACGAGCATCGACGCGATCCGGCAAAATTTTCCCGCGATCAAATCTGCAAATGTTCGGATCGACATCGATACATTGCTTTCGCTTCCCGAAAAACTGCGAAAGTCGCAGAGCGATTTCGCGCGGACCGGCGGAATTCACGCCGCGGGAATTTTCGACGCGAATGGTGAATTGAAAATTGTTCGCGAAGACATCGGTCGCCACAACGCGGTCGATAAGGCGATTGGCCACGCATTTCTCGATGAATTGTTGCCGCTGGATCGCCATCTCCTTCTGGTGAGCGGCCGGGCTTCGTTTGAAATTGTGCAAAAAGCCCTCGCTGCCGGTCTTCCTCTCGTGGCGGCAGTCTCAGCGCCTTCCACTCTCGCAGTCGATTTCGCTCGCGAAAACAATCAGACGCTCATCGGATTCTTGCGTCCGCCGTCGTTCAACATTTACTCGCATATCGAGCGCGTGATCTTGGAGCGACCACGGGTACAACGTTAACCTTGCGAGGCGAAGACCGCTTCAGGATCGCGGCCACAAACTTTTCCAGCCTCGATCCAGCCGAAGCGACTAATGAACGCGCCCAACAAGAACGCAATTGCGGCGAGTGGAACCAAATTCGTCAGGCGCAGAATGAGAGCGAGCGGGCCGCTAAGAAATTCGCTGCCGCGAATAAGCCAACCGGGAAGGCCCCTATGCAACGCGCGATCGGCGGCGCCGTGCTTATCAATCTCAAGCCAAATCCAAAGCGCTGTCTCGATCGCTGCGGCGAGAAATCCAAGGGCGCTGAGCGGCGCGACACGGTGACCGAGCAGCTCCAGCAGAGCGGTAGCCGACCCCAATCCCGCACTGCCGAAATGAATTGGCAAAAGCACGCGATGCAAAAACCATGCGGGAATCGCAGTGACGCCGAGCAAAACTCCTGTGTAAGTGGCGAGCAAAACTCCCCAGAACGCCGAACCGATGACGAGGAGATGCGCGAAAATCTTTAGAAACTGATCGGTCCCGCCACCGAAGCTGTACCGGGTACCAAGCTCGAGCGCGATCAATCCTGGAATTACGCAGGCCCCGAAAGCAAAAACAATCCACGCGCCAACAGACATGGGGGATTTGTATTTGAACACGCGCAGCATGTTGAGAAAGAGACGCGGACGACCGAGGTCGATTGTAAGGAGAACCGGTGAGAGACCTGCGCCTATTGTTGCGAGCCACATTGCCGTGCGCGCAAGATCGATTTCGTGAAAAACTAGTCCAGCAAACGCGATCACCGCTGACATTCCGGCCAATCCGCCAATGAAAAAATAAATCGGAATTTCCCAGGTCCACACTGGCGGTTTGACGACGGGCTGACCGTAGTACCCAGATCTGCGTGGGATCGGGCCGCCGGTTACGTCCACACCGCGGCCGGCGACAATTCCTTTGTCCCACGCCTGTTCGCGCAGTTGTTCGAGGCGTTGTTCGGTTGTCATGCTCGTCAGCCAAAAAAGAGGAACGCACCCAAAACCGCTATCAGCGCAGCAATCGAGGTTAGGAGTGCAGACGTCCAGGCGGACTTGAGATAAATCGTGGGTACCTGCGGTTTCGGCGGAAGCCCATACGCTTCCGGCTCGCCGAGGATCAAGAAGAATGCGTGAATACCGCGCACACTTGTCTCTTGTGGATCGTAAAGTTGCGCGTCCTCATAGCCGCTTTGTTTAAGCTGTTCCACGCGTTGTGATGCGCGCGCTCGCAAATCGTCGAGACGCCCGAAGACAATCGACTCGGTCGGACAAACCTTCGCGCAGGCGGGAACGAGCCCACTCTTTTGCCTGTCGTAACAGAACGTGCACTTGAACGCGCCTCCAGCATCCGGCAGCGGCTGAGGCCGACGATCGATCACGCCGAATGGGCAGGAAACAACGCAGTAGCCGCAGCCGTTGCAAACATCGTTCTGCACGAAAACTGAACCGACTTCGGTCCGGACGATCGAACCGGTGGGACATGCTTCGAGGCAACCTGCTTCCTCGCAGTGTTTGCAAACGTCCGACAGAAAAATCCAGCGAAATGGGTCTTCCGATTGCGCATCGGAGAGGCCCATCAAACCTGTAATTTGATTTCCCTTTTGACAATCTTGCTCAAGGAACAAGACGTGACGCCATGTCGACGCGCCTAGCCTTCCCGTGTTGTCGTACGAATTTCCGATCCACGTGAATCCATCATCTGGCACCTCGTTCCATTCCTTGCACGCGACTTCACACGCTTTGCAGCCGATGCACACGGTCGGACCGGTAAAGAATCCGACCTCAACATTTTCCTGCACATAATTGTGCCGGCGCTGGTTCGTGCTTTGTGTTCCCTCGCCGATCATTGTCTCACCGCATTTTGCCCTCCTTGCCGTGACTGCGCGAAAATCTTCCGCCATGCGGTGCGCCGGGAGGTGGCTGTTCGGGGTGTAAATTCGGCGGCAGACCAGATTGGGACGCCTGTTGCTCAATCCAATCAAGAAAAGCAGGACCGCGCGGCAAACGACCGGGAACGATGTTGCAGGTGAGCGCCTTACTTTCCATGATCGTGACATTCGGCTCACCGGAGATGGCTACCAGATTATTGGCAGCATTGCCGCGTAACGGGCCCGCTGCGCCAAAATGAAACGGAACCGCGACTTGATGGATGGTTTTGCCATTCAGGTTCATCAAGCTCCGGCGAGACTTCGACAAACATCTCCGGCTGCAACTCGGAAAGATGACTGAGGAAACGCGACATGCCGCCGCCGGTATGGTGTTCGGTGAGCCGATAGGTCGTAAGAACAAATGGAAAACGGGGATCGCCCGGCGGCGCGAAACGGTTTTCAGCGCGCGTGAACCAATTCACCACCGGATTCGTATCGCGCGAATAGAGCGCGTTGTGCACAGGCGACTCGAGCGGTTCGTAATGAGTCGGCATCGGTCCGTCCTGCAAACCTTTCGGCACGTAAAGCCAGCCGAGTCCGTCTTCGTGTAAAATGAACGGCGCGTCACCGCGCTGACCGTCGAGCCCACGCTCTTGATTTTGCGGTTCGTAATCGGGCGGCTTGTCTTTTTTAAAATCGGGAACATCTATCCCAGTCCAATTTCCCGAGTCCCACCAGACGAGTTTCTTGCGCTCGCTCCACGGTTCACCGCCCGGCCTCGCGCTGGCGCGATTGTAAATGATGCGTCGATCACTCGGCCAACTGAAGCCCCATCCGTGACCAAGGTAATCTCTGGATTTCCGTGAGTTCGCCTTGTTCACGCCGTCGCGGCTGAAAACACCGGAATAAATCCAGCAACCGCACGCGGTAGATCCGTCATTCTTTAATTCTTCGTAGCCGTCGATTTGAGCTTCGTGATGATGATTACCTTCGCGATCGACACCACCAAATAGCACGCCCTCAATGCTGCCGCGGTCAGTGGCCGCGGCTACAGGCGTCTTCCAGCCATTGATCTCTGCGAGCACGGCTTCCATTTTCGGCTCGCCGAATCGGTCCTCTGGATACCACCAATCGAGTGCGCGCAACGGTTCGTCGATCGGGTCACGGGCGGCCCTCGCTTTGCCGATTAATCTCAACGCCAGTTGATGAATGAACCATGCGTCGGAGCGACAATCGCCCGGTGGATCGACTGCTTTTTCGCGCCATTGCAAGAGACGCTGCGTGTTCGTGAAGGCTCCTTCTTTTTCCGCGTGTCCGGCCGCGGGAAAGAAAAACACTTCCGTTTCAATCTCTTCCGTTTTTAGTTCGCCGCGCTCGATTTCAGCTGAGTCGCGCCAAAATCTTGCCGGCTCGGTTTCGACCATATCGCGAATGACAAACCATTTTAGTTTCGCCATCGATTTTCTTTGCAAGCGCGAGTTCGGCGCGCCGACAGCCGAGTTTTGTCCGATCAAGAACATCCCCTCCATTTTCCCGTCCGCCATGTCGTAGAGGTATTCGAAGAACGAATGGTCAGCGGTAAGTTTCGGCAGCCAGTTGTAACCGAAATTATTTTCCGCAGTCGCGTGTTTGCCGTAATAGGCCTTTAACAAGCTGATGAAATAGGAGGGTGTATTCGACCAGAGGCCGGTCTTCGGCGTGTGCGCATCCAAATATTGCTGTAGCGTTTCTTCCTCTCCGCCGCGTGGCATCGGCAGGTAACCCGGCAAAATGTCATAGAGCGTCGGAATATCGGTCGAGCCTTGAATCGAAGCGTGGCCGCGCAGCGCGAGAATCCCGCCTCCAGGCCGACCGATGTTGCCTAATAACAATTGCAGGATCGACGCAGTGCGAATGATCTGCACGCCCTTCGAGTGTTGCGTCCAGCCGACGGCATAACAAATCGCTGCCGTTTTGTCCGGGCCTGACGCTTTAACGAGCGTGTCGGCGACTTTGTAAAAGAGCGCAGGCGAAATGCCGCAGACTTTCTCCACCATTTCCGGTGTGTAGCGCGCGAAATGACGTTTCAATTTCTGGAAAACACATTGTGAATCTTGCAATGTGAGATCGCGCTCGGGAAAGCTGAGGCCTTCGCCTTTGTACTGCCAGCTTTGCATCGAGTAATTGCGCGCGTCCTCGTTCCAGCCAGAGAAGTAGCCATCAGCCCTGTCTTCTGGGTCGCCGTAGTCGTCACGCAAAATGCAGGATGCATTTGTGTAGTGCACGACGTACTCGCGGAAGAATAACTCGTTCTCGATAATGTGGCGGACGAGTGCGCCGAGAAATGCGATATCACTGCCGGCGCGGATCGGTATCCAGATGTCCGCCAGCGCGCTCGTGCGCGAAAATCTTGGATCGACATGAATGATGGTCGCGCCGCGTTCCTTCGCTTTCATCACCCAGCGAAAACCGACTGGGTGCGCCTCCGCCATCGAAGAGCCCTCGATCAAAATGCAATCCGCATTCGCCAGATCTTGTTGCGCGGTCGTAGCTCCGCCCCGGCCAAAGGAGGTGCCCAGACCGGGCACCGTGCTGCTATGTCATATCCGAGCCTGGTTGGACACACAGACCATGCCCAGGCCTCCGGTAAAAAGTTTTTTGATCAGATAGTTTTCTTCGTTGTCGAGAGTGGCGCCGCCCAGGTGGCAAATGGCTGTGGTGTGATTGATTGTCGATCCATTTTCCTGCGTGATGAATGTGCGTTTGCGCGATTCCCACACGCGCTCGGCCACCATGTCCATCGCCCGATCAAGGGACATTTCTGTCCATTGTGTCGCGCGCGGCGCGCGATACTTCACTTTCAATTCGCGTCGCGAATGTGTGAGCAGCTGGTACGATGCGGCGCCTTTCGGGCAAAGATTCCCCTGGCTGATGGGCGACTCCGGATCGCCCTCGATGGAAATCAGTTTTCCGTCCTTGTGATAAATCAGTTGCCCGCACCCGACTCCGCAGTAGGGACAAATCGAGCGCGCGACCTGCGCATCATCAATCCTGGCATGCATCGCACGCGTCTTGTCAGACATCGACTCAAGACCGGTGCCGTCCTTTTGTTCGCGGATTTGCCGTACTAGCGGCCATTTTGAAATGAGTGAAAACATCAAGAAGTCATCGCAAAAATAAATCGCGCATGCAAGCAGGCTGGGACGCCTTCAATGTCGGACGACTCATACATCGCGCGGTTCACGTGCGAATTTGAAGCCTGCCAATGGCGGCGCCCCGGGATCTATTTTTTTTTCAAGCGCCAGGACTTGAAAAGCGCGACCGAGCATTTCCGGATGCAGCAGGGTCTGCAATTCGCGTTTTGCCTTCGGCGAATGAGGTAGGGGCGATTGACCGCAATCGCCCCCGGGCGGTTCGGGTGAACCGCCCCTACCAAATTCAGAGATGATTCCAGTGAGGAAATGATGTTGATCGGTAAATCCGGCGACACGCAGCCCGCTTGTCTGCGCGCGCTCGATAATGCTCGACCAACCCACTTGCATCGTGATGTCCGCGTGACCAATTTGGTCGAATGGTGAATCAAGATTTCGATGTTGCGCGCGCACCTGAACGCTTCCCTGAAATTCTTCACCCAAGCGCCCGTAATCGATCGCGATGACGTACCCGCGCTGCAGATTCGCGGCGACGTCATCGATCCAATCCAGCGCAGCCTGGCTAAAGTTCCTGTCGCGATCGGTCGGACGCTCAACGAAAGCAAAGTCGTTGCCCTTGAGGCCAACAAATTTCTCCGTGTCCTCACTGATCAGACGCACAGGCATCGCGTCCAGCAGTTCGTTGGAAAAATGAACGCCCACGAATGGTTGCAACGAATCGAGCCACTCGATCTTATGGCGAAAACGTTCAAGCGTCCGCTGTTGCCGCTCCTGCAAAATGGGAAACGGCTCGACTATTCGGTAGCGCAGAGATGCGAAGAACTCCGGCTCGCTTTTTTTTGCAAACTCGAGGACGTCGTGCGCGAACTGGCCATCATGCGCACCTTGTTCAACGACTATGAAGTCGTCGATCTTTCCCAGTTGCTTCCAAATTTCGGCAAACTGCGCACAGAGCAGTTGGCCGAACAGAGGCCCCACGCTGACGTTGGTAAAATAATCGCCGTTTCGTCCGATCGCGCAGCGGCCGGAGGAATAATATCCGTGTTCTGGATGGTAAAGCGCCTGCTGCATAAACCAGGCGAATGAGACGGGACCGCGTTTTTCAATTTCCTCGCGAATCAATCCGATTAGCGCGGCATTTCCGTTCTGAGTGCTCAACCTCCAACGCTCAACGTTCAACGCTCAACGTTCAACTTCGGCGCTCTGAATTCGGGGATGCTGGGCGGTGAGGGTTGGACGTTTTGACCCTTAAATTCTGCGGCTTTTTGAGACCCAGCACTACAAATCTGAGGCCGCCGCCACGTGAATCAGCATCTCGGCAAATGCATTGCAATTTCATAACCCGGACGTGCTTCTTCAGGAAGCTGTTTTGCCCCGCGTAATAAAGCGAGGAGAGAGCCACGATGGCTCCTGAGCCTCAATTCTCGCCGCCTATTCGATGACAGGCGCAGTCGGAATTGAGACGCGGCGCAGCCCAAAGCTGGGCTCGTTGAGCCAAACCTATGCTGGAAGATTCGTGGCTTGTCGCGAATTCTGGCGAGGAAATGAAGCAGATAATTCCGTTGGTCGCAGGAGCCGATCCTGTCGTTGTTGGAGCTTGATCTGTTGGCAGCGCTGGCGAATTGCCCACAACTCGCGCAGCTTACTCCAGAATGTCTCTTTCATAGTTCGATTTGGCTTTTATGGCTTCTCTCGTTCATTGAACTCGCGCTAACGAGAGAGAGCCACAGGGTTTTCCCTAGTCATCGTTTTCTCCAGAATTCTCGCGGTCTGATGAACCACCCCGTGATGGGCCTTTCTGAATGTCATCGAGCTTCTTCTGCTGATCAGGTGTGAGCAGCGGCCGAATCTGCGACATCGTGCTGTCCATCACCCCTTTGATTTTCTTCATCGCCTCATGATGAATGGCGGCGATTTGCGGCCTGGCCTGATCTATAATCGGCTGAACCTTCGTCTGTTGTTCTGACGTCACGTTCAATTCTTTTGTTAATCGTTCAAGCATGAATCTCTTCCCCTGCCGGTGGCCACCAGGCCCGGGTTGTGCTTGTATCATGACAAAGCCACCAACCGCGATCGCACCCGCCGCTATAAGTGTTAATAGGTTTCGTTTCATAGCTTATGTTTCAGTTTGTTCTTCTGCTGCGCGCCCTTTTCGCTTCCATGACTTATGACCGGCAACCAATGTCGCCGGTTACATTTTTTTGAAAAGGCGATGAGGTTGCAATACGCGTCATCGGACGGTGATTCGTCTACCCCAGGTACGAAGTATTCAATGAGGATATAGCATGTGCCAGGCCAGGCCTCGGAAATGATTGTAATCGTAGCCCTTCAATTCTATGCAAGTAATTCTAAATGAGTCGTTTGTATTGGAACGGATTTCTTATCGACAACCAATCGCCGAGTTTCGCATCTTGCTTCAAATTGTAACCGTACTAAACACATCTCTGATCGACAATTTTGGAGCATAGACGGCTGTGAAGCAGGCTCAAACGGCGACCAGCTCAATAGCCTCTGCAAAGTCACTCCTGATGAGTCGAAAAGCGGCATAGGATCGGTAATATTCGACGATGCGGTCACGGGCGTTTCTCACGTCCCTTCTTCGGAACGTGCGGTCCGCAACCAAGTTCCGGATGACGGAACGACTGCAAAGTTCCGCGGGCTTACTGGGGGCCGGCGGCCTAATGCGCGGTTTCGTCTTGCGCTAACCGTTTAGACGAGCTACAACATCCCGCTTTATACCCGTGGAGGCCTAAATCTGAGTAATTTGCCAAGTCACAGCCATCTCGTACCGCCGCATGGCGGCGAACTCGTTGATCTGACCGTAGGTGAGGAAAGAGCAGCTGAGCTCGAAGCGAAGTCCAGGCACTTTCCTTCCTGGGACCTAACGGCTCGCCAGATCTGCGATCTGGAACTGCTTCTGAACGGTGGTTTTTCTCCCCTGCGCGGCTTTATGACCAGGAAAGATTATGAGAGTGTTTGTCATTCCCTGAGGCTAACGACGGGCATTCTTTGGCCGATGCCGATCACGCTCGATGTGAGCGAACATTTTGTGAGGTCCCTGAAGTCGAAGAGCAGCAAAATTGCATTGCGTGATGCCGAGGGAGTAATGCTCGCTGTCTTGAACGTGGAAGATGTGTGGCAGCCTGATCGTAAAGTCGAAGCCGAGGCGGTTTATGGTACGACCAGCCCGATCCATCCTGGCGTTGACTATCTACAGAACAAAGGAAACCGCTGGTACTTGGGAGGCACTATTGAAGGTCTGCGGCATCCGTCCTTTTACGATTTTAGGAGTCTGCGCTCAACGCCGGCTGAATTACGGGCCGAATTCGCGCGTCTCGGCTGGCGCCGGGTCGTGGCGTTTCAGACTCGGAATCCCATGCACCGCGCGCATGCGGAACTCACTCTTCAGGCAGCCAAACAGGTGGAGGCCAGCCTGCTGATCCACCCCGCAGTCGGAGTAACGAGACTCCATGATGTAGACTACTTTACGCGGGTCCGCTGCTATCAGCTCATAGTGACGAAGTTTCCGGCGGGCACAGCAAAACTTTCGTTGTTGTCGCTTGCGATGCGAATGGCGGGACCACGAGAAGCAATCTGGCACGCTTTGATCCGCAAAAACCACGGCTGCTCGCATCTAATTGTTGGACGCGACCACGCCGGGCCGGGCAAAGACGCGAACGGCAATGCATTCTACAAACCTTACGAAGCACAGGACCTGTTCAGGAAATATGAGGAGGAGATCGGCGTCCGCATGGTTGCATTCAACACGATGGTGTATGTGGAAGACAAAGATAAGTATTTGCCAGAAGGCGAAGTTCCCGCGGATGCCCGCGTCTTGAGCATTTCTGGCACAGAATTGCGTCAGCGACTCAATGAAGGGCGCGATCTGCCGGGATGGTTTACCTACTCTGATGTTGCCGAGGAACTACGGCGCAGCTTTCCAGCACGGCATAAACAGGGAGTGACAATATTCTTCAGTGGGCTCTCCGGAGCGGGGAAATCAACCATTGCCAACGTTCTGTTTATCAAATTCCTTGAGACGGGTGGCCGGCCCGTGACGCTCCTTGACGGTGACTTGGTTCGAAAACACCTTTCCTCAGAGCTCGGATTTTCCAAGGAACACCGGGACATTAATATTCGACGGATCGGGTACGTCGCCTCGGAGATTACCAAAAACCGTGGGATTGCTATTTGTGCTCCAATTGCACCGTACGACTTCACACGGAAAGAAGTGCGCGCGATGATTGAGCCGTTGGGCGGCTTTGTGCTGGTGTACCTTTCGACTCCGGTTGAGATATGTGAACGCCGCGACCGAAAGGGTCTTTACGCGAAAGCGCGTGCTGGAATTCTCAAGGACTTCACCGGTGTTTCCGACCCGTACGAAGAACCCAAAGATGCAGAAATTGTCATCAATACGGCCGACGTCACACCCGAAGAAGCGGCGCAGGCAATCATATTATACATGGAACACGAAGGATTTATTGGGGTAAACGACAATCCGTAATCTCGCTGAAGATCTTGTCTTTAGTTTACATCACTATCGAAATCTACATGTGATGCTGCGGGCACGTTAGGGGAATTATTGACGGGTATTAACAAGCGAACACGCGAACATGAGTGAGGCAGGCAGCCTGATTGAGAACCTGCGCATTGACTGCATTCATTATCTCGGCGACCGCCCATGTCGGCCGCACGTGGAAGCAGGGTATCGCTGCACGTGTATCCATTTTCAGCCAACGAATCGGCGCGGCGTTATTATTAAGCTTGGCGCGGCTGGAGATGTGTTGAGATCAACACCTCTGCTGCGCGCTCTGGATCCCATCGGCACCGGCACGAAGATACTTTGGGTTACGCATTCTCCTGATCTTTTGCCGGCCGACGCCTGTGAAGCAGTCCATCCCACGGCGGCAACGCTGGCGCGAATCGCGCAGGGCACGTGGGATTTCTGTTGGAATCTGGACAAAGACCCGGAGGCATGTGCAATCGCCGCATCTACGAAGGCCACGGAATATCGAGGTTACACACTTCGCGACGGCGTCCCTTATCCGGTGGATGAAGCTGCGTGGCACAAATTTGCGACTGGTATAGATAACCCGTATAGCCGCAGCAACCGGCAAAGCTATGTCGAAGAGATTTTTGACATCACAGGGTTACCTTTCCGGAGAGAAGAATATTGGCTTCGCGAAACGACTGCTACGGCAAGGCAAACAGCGGCCGCGCTTCTCCCGAAAGATTCCGCCATCGGACTGAACATCGGAGCTGGAAAGCGCTGGCCTTCTCGAATCTGGCCTGTGGAATATTGGATTGAATTGATCAAACTGCTCAAGAGGCACGGATTGGAACCGTTTCTGTTAGGCGGGCCAGAGGAAGTAGAGATGTCCGCGCAACTGGTTGATGCGACGGGTTGTTCGGCGTCAGGCGTCCAACCTCTGGAAATCTTCTACGCAATGATCGAGCGGTGCCAGTGCATCGTCAGTGCAGTCACCATGGCGATGCACTTAGCGATCGGTGCGCGGACGCCTTTGGTGCTGTTGAACAATATTTTTAATCGATACGAATTTGAGCTTTACGGGCGTGGAGAAATCGTCGAGCCCGCTGGTCTTTGCGATTGCTACTACAGTCCCGTATGCCGAACGGGTCGCAAATGCATCAATGAGATCTTGCCCCAGGCTGTCTTTGGAGCGGTCGTGCGTTCAATAGAGCCAGCGGGCAAAGCGGAAGATTCCGAGCACGTAGATGCTTGCCAAACGAGTTGAGATTTGCGCAGCAGGTACTACGACAGCTCGCGAGCCAGTTGCCGAAAAAGCCACCGCCTTTCGATCTGCAGCAAAGGCAAGGTCAGCCGGTTTGCCAAAAGATTGCCAAATCGATTGTCGCGAGCTACCGGATGTCTCTGGCGTGCGAGGCTCACTTTGGCCTTCTGCATCGTCATAAGAACCGCATTACGCTGTAGCTCGAAGAGTCGCACCGCCGCCGCAAACAAATGAGGCTTTGGATGCCCGTTGGTGCAGGTATTCAAATACGCCTGCTCAAACGCGACCAGGCTTCGTCGAACTATCGCACGCCGGTGGCGATCGTGCGGTCGCCGTAAACTTATTCTCCACAACTGACGCCGCATGGAGCTGCGGAAGCACGCGTAATCCCAGAGATGCGCGCCTCGCCACGGGATATCGGGCGGATCGATCAGGAAAAGGAATCGTTCGTTTTGATATATCAAGTTGGCGGGCTTGTAATCGTAGTACACGTGCCCTATTCGCACGTCTGCACCGGCCAGCTTTTCAAGCGCAGATCCAAGAATTTCCTTTTCCCGGCGAGAAAGGCGCCACTGCGCCGTGGCCAGGTCACGTTTGATCATCTCAACGGGGATCGGACCGATGCTCTCCGCCCGGGCCAATTCGAGTCGGGCGAGCGTTCTCCCGGCGAAACTACAGGCTGGGACTAAGTCTTCGCTGGTCCAAGCGAGAGTCTCGATGGTTTTCCCCGCCACAAACTCGATTAGCAGCAATCGCTTTGCGGGGAGTAACGCAAAAGTATTTGGCGTGCGCAATCCAGGAACATCCAATGCCTCCACGACGCGCAGTTGTTCATACTGGCATCGCAGCATCGCCTCCGTCGACCGCCTGGCCCAACGCTTCCTCCAACTCGCTCACCGTCGGCGGCTCCACGGGATCGACTTCGCTGCTGCGCATCGCATTGATACGTCGCCACGCTCCTTGGACAAACGCAAAGTCAATGGGAGCCGGGGGAGTGCCCGGAAGGATGGAACCGTTCACAGATTTGATGGTAGGGAAATTGTCCAGCTCTCGCGAAAACGTCTCGCGGTTGATGTGGTTAGCAACATGACTGCAATCGTTTTGAATCACTATCCGGAAGCCCGTCGCTAAAGCTAGTCCGCGAGCGGGATTAGTTTCGTTTCTTCCGGCGAGGTGACGGCTTGTTGTCAATCACCATTGCTGACTTCTTCAAGTACTGACTGAGAGCTTCGCGAATAATGACCGCTTCGCTTTCGCCGCGTTGATGGGCGAGATCATCGATCTCGCGCTTCATATTACTTGAGACGCGCGCCTTAATTATCTCGGCCGACCCTTCGACTGCCTTGGTTAACTCCGTGGATAACGGTGTGGCTTATGGAATGAAGTATATCGAGATATATCGTAAGGACATCATTAATCTTTTGGATGCGACCCATTACGCGCACATTGTACTGCAATCGCCCCGGAGAGTTTTAAGCGGGAAATCACGATTTGCGAGAGCGCACACGCGACCTAGCCACGTTCGCTGCTGCGTGTCCCGCTTTTGAGCTCTTTCAAACAGTTCAGGCGTGACTTAAATGTGCAGAACGCTACAGTTTTAGCTCGGCCCTCTTGGATCTACGCATTTTGATGGTTCAAACCTCTCGCGCCGCTAACCGTGTCAGACTTGGAAAGGGCATTGGGAGAGAAAATTTCAAGATGCGATTTGTGGAGGAAGAATTGGCGGAATCGAATTTACTTCGTCCAGTTTGCGAGCGGAGAGCTCGCGGTCGCGAAACAAGTTGTACGTGGAGACGACGCGATGGTGCAGTGTCAATACGATCAACTTCGTGCGCTGGCGGCGCTTGGGATTCCGGGCCTACACCTTCCTCGAGCGCTTGCGTTGATTGTTCCGAAACGAACGGTGATCATGGAGTTTGTCCCCGGCCCAACGCTGAGGGAATTGTCGCGGCACGATGACAGCACGGATGAACTGGTCGCAGTCTGCGAACTTTGCGGGCAGATTCTGGCGCGGATTCACCTGGCCTGGACGCAGGAAATCGCCCCCATGCCGGTCGAAGTGCTGGCTCGAGACTTGGCCGCCGCTCCCTGGCACCTTTCCTCGCGGGAAAAAGCGATTCTCAACAGCTGCCTAGAGACCCTCGCTCAAGCGAACGTAAGCGTGGGACAGGTTTGTTATGATTACCAATCGAAGAATCTCTTATATAACAAGGGCGAGTTGATGGAGAATCTACTTACGCCAGCCATTGCAACGCCATCGGCACGCCAGGCTCCGCGAAACGTTATCTGCATTTAAGCGCGGCTACATCGAATCCTTCAATAAACAGCATCCGGAACCAGCGTATTTCGCAGCAGCAACGCGGCTCCTCGAACTTCAGCACACAGGTATGTCGATGGCCATGAATCAAGGGAAGCTCAATTTGGCACGACGGCTCAAATCGGGTCGCCCCATTTTGGCTGCAACGAAAACCAGCCTCGCCACACTTCCTTTGTTGGAGCTAGAAAAACGCTGGCTATTCCGGCAACTAGCGTGCGAACTACCATAAGTTACCCATCCAGTTCGCGAAAACACACGCGGTCAAGGATTTCGTTCCGGCCAATGCTCGATTCTGCGACGATCAGTGTTCGGTGAAACAGGCGCAGAGGATCGTTAAGAATGCCATCTTCGGCATCGGCGGCTCGGCCATTGGTGGCCTCATTTATCTAGCTACCGTTCTTAAGATCGCGCGCAGCGTAAGCGTTACCGAATTCGGTAAATACTCCTTCGTTCTCGCGTTCGCTATGTTCGTGAGCAATGTGGCTGACTCCGGTCTTCCGCGGCTGTTGACCCGCGCCGTCGCGAGAAGCCGCGAGGAACTTTTGCCCGTGGCCGGGGCAACTTTTTCGCTGATCTGGATCCTCTCCGGCGCGGTATGCCTCCTCGTCTGCCTCGTCGCTTCTCTGCTACATTTTGGGACCGACGTAAAAATCGCGATGGTGGGGATGAGTCTCGCCACCTTGGCAGCTTTTCATGGTTCGGGGTACGGCGCTATTCTTCGCGCCTACATCGTTGTTTGTCCTCGTTTACGTCGCTCTTAAACTAAATCTCACTTTGTTCGGCTTCGTCGCTGCGCATCTCATTACTAACATCCTGCTTTGGATGTTCTATGCGCTGCTCGTCTCTCACATGTATGCCAAGATCTCGCTACGCTTCGACATGGTGCTCTGGAAAAAGCTTTTGCTCGATGCTCTTCCGCTCGGCGGCAGCGTCATGCTTCGCCAGCTTGCGCTTCAAATGGATGTGCTCGTCCTTACCTGGCTCTCTAACCTCACTATCGTTGGCTTGTTTAGCGGCCCCTACCGAATCAGCACGGCCCTGAGGATCATCCCGCAGGCTCTCTCCACACCATTGTTCCCGCTCTTCTCCCGCACCGCCCATTACTCAAGAGAACGTTTTACCGAGATCTATCAATTGAGTGTAAAATTCTTTCTGATCCTCAGCATTCCCATCGCAGCATTCTTTGTTAGCTGGTCAGGCCCGATTCTAAGGACGGCGCTGGGACGGAAATATCTACCCGCTATCCCGGCTATGCAGGTGCTTGGCATTGGCTTGATTCCGTTTTTTTTATCCACTCTGTTTCAATATCTCTTCGCTGCTCTCGGTGAGCAAAAGCGATTTTTCGTTAGTACGTGCACAAGCTCCGCTGTACGTCTGCTGCTTCTTCTCATCTTGATCCCAACTCTGGGACTCATTGGCCCGCCTATAGCTTTTCTGTGCTCTGAAATGATGGTTGTCGGCATTTGGGTGCTACAGTTGGATCGATTGGGATTTCCTTCCCGATTTCTCCATATCAGTTGGCGACCCCTCCTCAGCGGCGCCGTCATGTGTGTGCTTCTCTTCACTTTCAGTGAGACGCCTCCCCCAGCACTCCGCGGCGGCATCGCCATTGCCGCCATGCTATTGTACGGAAGTCTCCTTTTTGCGTCGCGAGCGTTAACTTCAGAGGAAATTTCTCATGTGCGTGAAGGGATAAGTTTCATTTCGCCTTTTATCGAAGCCTGGAGTAAGCGACTCAGACGGAACCCGTGAGCTAGGTCGATCACTTGCGGCTGTGCCTGCCGTGGCTGATTCCTTTACCTTGATGCCAAGCGTGGCGAACCTCGCTTCTGGCAAGAAAAGGATAGCGCCATTGCCAGCGGTAGCGGCGTTTTGAAGTACACGTGACGAAAGCTGTGACGCACCATCAGCCGTTGAGCGCCGGTGGTTAGGGCTTTTTTTTCGGTAAAATTGCTTGATTCAATAGCGAATGCTACGATTTGCTCGGTGGACCGCGAGGCGCTGATTTTTCTTCACATCCCGAAAACTGCGGGAACCACTCTGAACCGAATCATTGAATGGCAATACAACCCGCTTTCGATCTTCACGGTTGATCCCTACCGAATTCGCGCCACAGTCGCGCGATTTAAAAAGTTTTCGGAGCAACGCCGTCGCCGATTCCGGGTGGTGCGCGGACATCTGCTTTACGGCATTCATGAATTTCTGCCGCAAGGCGCTACGTATATCACAATGCTCCGCGATCCAGTCGCCAGAGTTTTATCGACGTACGCCTTTATCTTGCGCAGACCGCTCCACCCGCTTCACCGTAAATTGAAGGCAGGCCGACTAGGCGTGGAAGACCTTATTCGAATGACACCCCATCGTCAGAACTTACAGTGCCGCTTTATCTCGGGAATTGGCATCGGCCCCAATTGCGACGAGGGGGTGCTCGAGCTCGCAAAGCAAAACCTGGCGCGTGCATTTCGGGTCGTTGGATTGTGCGAACAATTTCAGGAGAGCTTGTGCGTGATGATGGCAGCGTTTGGATGGAAAGTTCCTTTTTATACAAATCGCAAGGTGACGAAGAGTCGTCCCTCGATTGAACCACATGTGATCGATATGATCCGCGAGTACAATCGCTTGGACTTCGATCTTTATGATTTTGCCAGGAGGCTCTTTGAGGAAAACCTGCGCAGGAACGCAGAGGTAATCAGTAAGGGGCTGGCCACTCTAAATTCCAGGCGAGAACGTGGACGTCTGGAGAAGTCTTGGTACTCGACGTTAAGTGCCGGTCGATTTTTCCTAACAAAAGTTGTCTCTGCGTTGTGACAGTAGACATCGGATGCGGTTTGCACCGCACACTGTGCTTGGTATCGGCAATTCGTGACTGAGTTGCTCTTGGCTAGATCAAAACTTCGTCCACGTTCGCCTTATCAGCCGACCCGCAATCCCGAACGAGAATGGAGAGGCACTTCCAGGCTTCGCACCCTCTCGCACCCCCGACAGCCCGAGCGCCTTGACCCAAATTAGCGATTCAATAACGTGGTGCAATGTGAATAGCTCACAATTAGGCAGCTTCTTTGAGCGCTTCCGGTTGCTCTTGAAAATCGGTAGCAAGCCGCGCTCCCGACTGCAGCAAATTGGCATTTGGCTCGATCGTTCTTCTCTTCGGCTACCCATTCCCTGGAAAGTTCCGCCTCTCGATTCTTCTGCTCCGCCTCCGGTTGTTATCGGCGCTACGGGCGGTTCGGGAACTCGGGTGATGGCCCAAGTGCTTCAAAAAGCGGGTTGGTTTATGGGCGACAGAGTGAATCCGCGTAATGAAGATTCCCTTCCGATGGCCTGGTTTCTCACCAAATGGTTGAAAACCCTGAAGGATTTTCCAGATGTTGAGCCCGAGACCCTGGCCTGCGCCCGGCGCGATTTCGAGAGGATGATCTATCTGCATCGTCGCGGCATCTCCTCGCCAGATGCACGCTGGGGTTGGAAAAATCCGCGTAGTTTATGGTTGATCTCCTTTCTGACAGAGCGATTTCCAGAGTTGAAATTTATCCATATGATCCGAGATGCGCGCGACATGATGCTCTCCGAAAATATTTATTTCCTGCGACAGAACGGTCATTGGTTGCTTGGGCCGGACTGGTGGAGGAACCCCGAAGCTGCGCAATTGGAATTGTGGCGCGTCAGTAACAACCGGGCGCTGGAGTTTGCGCAGTACTATCTCAACGACCGATATCATATGGTTCGCTATGAAGACTTGTGCCGGCAACCAGCAGAGACGGTTTCGGCAGTAATGGCTTTTCTGGGACAACCAGAGACAAACATTGGGCCGTTAATTCAAGGCATTCGCGATCGCGGCAATATCGGTCGCTGGCGCGAGAATGGGGCGCCGAAAATTGTTGAGCTTAGCGGAGCTGCTCAATCGGACCTGCAGCGTTTTGGCTATGACGCCTGAAGACACAGAGCTGAATGCCTGGTTGCTGCCCGAAACGGTAGCCAATGGGATGGTGACTGGTTGTAGGAAACACATGCGACGACTGAATTCTCTTCACATCCTCCGGACTTTTTTGCTCGTGTTCGCGCTAACGTTGTCAGCTCACCTCCCAGTCCTTGCTGTTTCGGGACCGTCGCTGCCCACGGGTCTATGGGTCACCCAAAAAATTTCCGAAGCCGCCGCGGACCCGGCTGCTTTCGAGGCCGCGGTCCGCGGAAATCCACACCTCTCCGGCGTCTGTCTCGCCACTGGGTGGAAAGAGATCGAGAAGGAAGCTGGTAAGCCCGACTTTGGCTCGATCGATAAAGCGGTGGCAGTTCTTCGGCGTATCGGTATGAAATATGAGCTCGGTATTAAACCCGGCGTTGATGCGCCCCCGTTTGTGTACCAGCAGGGCGCGCAATCTTTTGAAACCCAGATCCGGAACCCACATCGGCCCAATTTTGGTGCTGCAGTGACTATTCCCGTACCCTGGGATCCAAAATACCAGGAGAACTTTTCGCGCATAATTGCGCGACTTGGAGAACGGTACAGTTCTGACCCCTTATGCGTAAGCGTCGTGCTTACTTGTGCCAATTTCATGAGCAAAGAGATGCATCTGCCAAAGACTCCCGAGGATCGCGCGAAATGGAGTACGATGGGAGATTACGGACCTAAGCTTCTTAGTGTATACAAGAAGTACACTGACGAATGGGCCAAAGCCTTTCCAAAACAACAGGTAACGCTGCACCTATCTCAGGTGCTAAATTT
>QHMR01000209.1 GCA_003217875.1 Verrucomicrobiota bacterium | reverse complement strand
AGATTGTTGTGCTCCTGAGTGACGTTGACCTGCGCGTTTGCTTGCAGAACCGCACACCACAAGCTGGCAACGAGAAGTAAAAAAATGCGAATCGAAGAATTCATACGCCGGCCGCTGAAGCGCTACCTTCTACCATAATGCGCCTCCGCTTTGTCAAGGATTACAGCAAAATTACCCGCTGGATTCTTTTGCTGATCCTTTTTCCGGTGTCTTGGTCTGCGGAGGAGAAGCAGCTTTTGCCGGTTCTTTCGGGGCGGCTGACTTTTCTCCACCAGCCGAAGTGGCGGGAGATTCCTTTTTGGCAGCTTCTTTGTACGAATCGCTTCGGTAATCAGTGGTGTAGAACCCCGATCCCTTAAAGATCAGACCCGCGCCCGTGCCGAGCAGACGTTTCACTTTTCCGTGGCCCCACTTTGGCAACCGGCAAAGCTCTTTCCGGCACTCGCGGAACGGTTCGTCGCGCATTGACTGGAACGCTTCGAAAGTCTGCCCGCACTTCTGACACGAATATTCGTAGGTTGGCATGAGCAATCTAGCTGGGCTCCAAGCTTTCAGGAACGACGCTGGGAAGTCTGCATTAAACAAATTACAATTCAACCCAGAGCCGATGGTTAATTGACGAGAGCCGGCTCAAACGCATGCTTGTGAGGTTCAGCAATGCGAGTCTAAGGCAGGAATATTCAAACAAATAAGACACATGCCAGAAGAAAAAATCCTTACCAAACACCCGCTGGGTAAAAGCGGGCGAAATATCAGCAAGCAAAAGTATGAAGCACTCAAGCGAGCTATCTTATCAGCTTTGAAGAATCGAGACGTGACTCACACACAACTATTCTATCACCTCAACAAGAGCTTAAAGGGCAGCTTTTCAGGCAATATAAGTTGGTATGGGGAGACGGTTAAACTCGACCTGGAAGCTAGAAAAATTATCGAACGAACCTCTTCAAAACCTCAAAAATATCGGCTCAAACCGAACTAAGCACAATGAAAGCAAACGAACCGACCGTCTACGGTGTCACTAAAATCGCGCAACTCTTTCCCAGCATCAGGAAGATCAAGAACAAGTCGCTGCGCGAAAAGGTCGCCGCGGTCTGGAGCGAGGCCATCACCACGGGCTGCGGCGGCAAGGGCTGGACGTTCGATGAGTTGCGCGCGGTAAAGTTCACCCTGCTGGCCGGCGACATCAACATGACTTTCGTCGAACATCTCAACTCTTGTTCGCGACAGTGCATCGCCATCGCTGATGTGCTGAAGAAATCCTTCCGCTGCAGCATCCCTATTCAGCGCGATTATCTCATTGCCGGTGCGCTCCTTTGGGCAGCAGATCCGTCATCCTTTCAGTGGCGTCGCCCTTGCCTACAAGCACAGAATCCCCGGCGAAATCCTCCACATTATCGCTACGCACAGTCACGAGGGCGACAAGGTCGAACGCTCGATCGAATCAATCATTTTTCATCACGCCGATTTCGTTGATTTCGACATCGCCAAGGTGCTTGGGAAGCGCACGGCGAAGAAGCTGTAGCCGGGATCGGTGATCCCGGCCGACCGCCATCAGCGATGCCGGTCACAGCGACACTGGACGCGCAAACGGCGACTGGATACTTTATTGGACAATTTATATGGGCCTGACGCTTGTTGAGAAGATTGCCGCGCGTCACGCGGATGGACTCGCTGCGGGCGCGGTGGTTCGCAGCGGCGACTTCATTTCCATTCGACCGCGCCATGTGATGACGCATGACAACACCGGCGCTGTGATCCCGAAGTTCAAGCAGATCGGAGCAACGTCGATCGCAGATCCGGCGCAACCAGTGTTCGCCATCGATCATGATATTCAAAACGTCACGCCAAAAAACCTGGAGAAATACGCCAACATCGAGAAGTTCGCTGGCCAGCACGGCATCGATTTTTATCCGGCGGGCACCGGTATCTCGCACCAGGTGATGGTGGAGCAGGGCTATGTTGTTCCGGGCGCCATGGTGGTGGCCAGCGATTCGCATTCGAATCTTTACGGCGCGATGGCAGCACTCGGGACGCCGGTCGTGCGGACCGACGCCGCCAGTATTTGGGCTACCGGAGTGACTTGGTGGCAGGTGTTGAATTTGTGGGAGATGGCGCAGCGAATCTTCCCATGTCGGCCCGCATGACCATCGCCAACATGACTACCGAGTGGGGGGCGCTGGCAGGCGTTTTTCCGTTCGATGAAGTGACAGTGAACTATCTGCGCTCGCGTGTGCCTGAGTTCACGAGTTCGAATCGTCCGGGAAAACGTGGGCCGAATAGTCGTTCCGGCTACAACACCACCGACATCGACAATTGGTGGAAGAATCGCACCGATTTGAGCGCTGATTCCGATGCGGAGTACGCGATTGAGCTTGAACTCGATCTCGCGACCGTCGTTCCGCATGTGTCCGGTCCTAACGAAGTAAAGACCATGGTGTCGCTGCCAGAAATGGAGCGAAAACATGTGCCCATTCAGAAGGCGTATTTATTGTCATGCGTGAACGCGCGTTTCGAGGATTTGCATGACGCTGCTGAAGTCGTGCGCGCCAAGGGCGGCCACGTTGCCGACGGTGTGGAATTTTATCTGGCTCCCGCAAGCGCCGAAGTGCAAGCGAGATCGGAATCGAACGGCGATTGGCAAACGCTGCTGGGCGCGGGCGCGATAGCATTGCCGCCCGGGTGCGGTGCTTGCATCGGCCTGGGGCGCGGTCTGGTGCAAAAAGGCGAAATCGCGATCAGCGCCACCAATCGTAATTTCAAAGGCCGCATGGGCGATCGCGATGCGTACGTGTATTTGGGTTCGCCCGCCGTCGTCGCCGCCAGCGCACTGGCCGGATTTATTTGTGCGCCAAAAAATTTCGCGGAACGCGCCGCGGGCACCGCTGTCCGACGTGCCCAAAGCAAACCGAAACCGCCCGCGTCTGTGGAAATCATGGCCGGTTTTCCGCCAAGCGTGCACGGTCGTGTTCTCTTCATTGATAAAGATAATTTGAACACCGACGGCATTTACGGGAGCAAACACACCTACCGCGACGACATGACGCCAGAGGAGATGGCGGCAGTAACATTTGAAAATTACGATCCGAAATTCAACACGCTTTATCAAAAGGGCGACGTCGTCGTGGGCGGACTCAATTTTGGAAGCGGCTCGAGCCGCGAACAAGCCGCGACGGCGCTGAAGTTCAAAGGAATTCCTTGCGTGATCGCCGCCAGCTTTTCGGAAACCTACAAGCGCAACGCGTTTAATAACGGCTTCGTCGTGTTCGAATGTCCCGAGTTAGTAACACACCTGCGAACCATCCCGCGAATGCGGGACGCGCCGACCACCGTCGGCCAAGAGATCACAATCGATTACGCCGGGTCGACGCTCACAGTGGACGGAAAGTCATTCCCCTTCCCGCCGTTGAGCCCCGCCGCTCAGGAATTAATCGTTGCCGGCGGCGCCGAAAAACTCGTAGCCTCCCGGCTTCGGCGGGGTTCGGCGGGGGAGTGAGCCTTATTCGAAGCCAAGCTGTTTGCGGATGGCGCGAGCAAGCGTGTTTTTGATTTCAGCGTGACGCGGCACCGGAGCGACTCTGCCGTTCGCCGGATTTAGATAAATGTCGTGATTCGCACCGTGGCGTTTGACGTAGCAGCCTCGATCAACGAGACCTCGGACAAACTCCCGCCGTTTCACAGCGAGATCGACAGTTCCTGCTTCTCCTGCGGGACAAATGTGTTTTCGGCAGCGTCCTCAACCATCAGTTTATAGGCATCACGAATCATGGCCTGAAGTTCTTCCAACGTTTCACCCTGACTCATTACAGCTGGCATTTCTTTCAGGCGGCCAACGTACCAACCATCATCCTTCCAATATTCGAGCGTGAACTGCTTCATCGCGTTCCATTTTAACAGCGAAGCTTGGAAGCGTAAAGCTATGCTCTATTCATCACGGCGACCGAAATTGATTTTAGATCGGAAAGATGTGCTTCCTACAATCGATCCGTTGCATCCGCGTAATCCGCGGTCCCAAAATTTGCGGCGCTTGCGGGTGGTGACGCCCGCCGATA
>QHMR01000196.1 GCA_003217875.1 Verrucomicrobiota bacterium | reverse complement strand
TCGGCTATCAGATTAGAGCAGCCTCCGCCCCTGCGCCTGGCGGTGCTGCGCCGCCGCCCGGAGGTTAGATTACAGGAGTCGTTACTGTCCTACGAGGGACATCGCGACACTTTTACTGACCGGAACGCGGTACTAAGAACGTGCGTAATTTTTCCAAGGCGCGAGCCCTGTGGCTTAATTGATTTTTTTCTGCAGGTCCAAGCTCGCCAAAAGTTCGTTCGAAACCTTTTGGAACAAAAATCGGATCGTATCCGAATCCATGCGACCCACGTGGTTGCTGAGTGATTTGTCCCTTAACAGTCCCTTCAAACACTCCCAGAACCTCACCGTTGCGCGCCAGCGCCAGCAGACAATGAAATCGAGCTCGACGAGAGTCATTCTTAGCGCGAACTCGTGCAAGCTCCTCCAATAGCTTGTCGATCTTTTCTGTGTCGGTCGCATTCGCGCCGGCATACCGCGCCGAGTGTATTCCCGGCGCACCGCCAAGGGCGTCTACCTCTAGCCCTGAATCGTCGGCAATCACGAGTCCTGGCAATTTTGTTGATACCCCGAGCGCTTTGAGCTTCGCGTTCTCTTCGAAAGACGTTCCGGTTTCGATGATCTCGGAGATTTGCGGATACGCACGCAGATCGCGAACGCTGAAGCCTGATCCGAGAATATGCTGGATCTCGCGCGTCTTATGCGCGTTGCGGGTCGCCACGAGAAGCCGTATCACCCTGAAATAAAATCTGGAAGCCCGGAACCCACGAGTAAAATTTCAGTTTCCTTTCTTGGGTTCCTGGGTTCTTGATTCTAATCCGATGAGTAGCGAGCGGCGCAAATCATATCCCTTCGATCAGCTCGAACCAAAATGGCAGGCCATTTGGGAAGAGCGGCAGCTTTTCCATGCGCCTAACCCTGGCGAGAAAGGTTTCGATCCGGCGAAGCCGAAATTTTACATTCTGGACATGTTTCCCTACCCAAGTGGGGCAGGGTTGCACGTAGGCCACCCTGAAGGTTACACCGCAACCGATATCGTCGCCCGCTACAAAAGGATGCGTGGCTTCAATGTGTTGCATCCGATGGGTTGGGACGCATTCGGTCTGCCGGCGGAGCAATATGCCGTGAAAAGCGGCCAGCACCCTGTTGTCACGACACGGCAGAACGTGGCGAAATTCAAGAGCCAACTAAAGCGGATCGGTTTTTCCTACGATTGGCAACGGGAGATCAACACGACCGACCCGCGCTATTACAAATGGACGCAGTGGATTTTTCTCCAGATTTACAATTCCTGGTTCAATCCCGACACCAAACGGGCTGAGCCGATTTCCACGTATCGCGGGAGTGATCCGGACAGCGTTCGACTCGCCTATGTTGCTGATGTCCCGGTCAACTGGTGTGCCGAGCTCGGCACAGTTTTGGCCAACGAAGAAGTCGTGGATGGAAAAAGTGAAGTTGGCAAATTCCCGGTTGTTCGAAGACCAATGCGGCAATGGATGTTGCGCATCACTGCCTATGCGGAGCGATTGCTCGATGACCTCGATGAATTGGATTGGCCCGAAGGAATCAAACTGCTTCAGCGCAATTGGATTGGCCGAAGCGAAGGTGCGGAAATCGATTTCAAAATTGAGAATTACGACGCGCACGTGCGCGTGTTCACTACGCGGCCCGACACGCTATACGGCGGTACGTTCCTTGTGCTGGCGCCGGAACATTTGCTCGTCGATCAAATTGTCACCGAAGAGCAATGGCCAGCTGTGCGCGAGTATCGTGAGCGAACTGCGCGCAAAAGCGAGCTCGAACGCGCCGATCTATCGAAAGAAAAAACAGGCGTGTTTACCGGCGCGTACGCAATTAATCCCGCGACCAGCAAAAAGATTCCAATCTGGATCGCGGATTACGTATTACTCGGTTACGGGACTGGAGCGATCGGCGGCGTTCCTGCGCATGACGAGCGCGATCTGGAATTCGCGAAAAAATTCGACCTGCCGATCATCGTAGTTGTTCAGCCAACACGCGACGAACCGGCCATAGGATTCACCGGCGAAGGCGTCGCAGTCAATTCGCCAATTATCAATGGGCTGACCAGCGCCGACGCGAAAAAGAAAATCACCGCGTGGTTGGAACAACACGGCTTCGGCAAACGCGCGATCAATTACAAGCTTCGCGACTGGTTATTCTCGCGTCAGCGCTACTGGGGAGAGCCGTTCCCGATCGTTTGGGAAAATGGAAAACATCGCGCGTTGGGTGAAAAGGAATTGCCGGTAGTCCCGCCGCCACTCGACGATTACAAACCGACCGGCACCGGTGAACCGCCGCTGGCAAAGGCAAAGGAGTGGATCCGGTACTCCGACAAGGCGCTGCGTGAGACAAACACCATGCCGCAATGGGCAGGCTCGTGCTGGTATTACTTGCGATTTTGCGATCCGCACAACGACAAACGTTTCGTAGGCGAAGAAGCGGAACGGTACTGGATGGGCGGTGACAAGCCGGGAGGTGTTGATTTGTACGTCGGCGGCACCGAACACGCTGTTCTGCACCTGTTGTATGCGCGTTTCTGGCAGAAAGTCCTATTCGATCTCGGTTACGTCTCAAAGCCGGAGCCATTTCAGCGCCTCGTGAACCAGGGAATTATTCTCGGAGAGGATAATCAGAAAATGTCGAAATCGCGCGGGAACATCGTTAATCCTGATGACGTTATCGATCAGCACGGTGCAGACGCGTTTCGCTGCTACGAAATGTTTATGGGCCCGCTGGAGCAAATCAAACCGTGGAGCATGCGCGGCGTCGAAGGCGTTGCGCGCTTTTTGGCGCGCGTCTGGCGCCTCCTCATGACTGAGAACCAGGCAGGCGAGTGGGAATTATCCAGCAAGATCAAACCCGCCGATCCGAGCAAGGCGCAGCAGAAAGTTCTTCATGCCACGATCA
Organism: Verrucomicrobiota bacterium; assembly: GCA_003217875.1. GTDB lineage: Bacteria > Verrucomicrobiota > Verrucomicrobiia > Chthoniobacterales > UBA10450 > Udaeobacter. The sequence continues at coordinate 9,440 of QHMR01000196.1, read as the reverse complement.
AGAAAGTCACCAAGGATATCGAATCGTTCTCTTTTAACACCGCCATTTCACAAATGATGATTTTCGTGAATGCATTTACGAACGTTCAAATCATTCCATTATCAGCGATGCGCCCCTTACTTATTTTGCTGAGTCCATTTGCGCCTCACATTGCATCCGAATTGTGGGAAAGGCTGAATACAAGATTCAGCGACGCACACGGCGACATGACGGAGCAGCCCTGGCCAGAATACAACGAGCGACTGCTCGCCGAAGAAGAGGTTGAAATCGTAATTCAAATAAATGGGAAACTCCGCGATCGAATGAAAATGTCAGTCCTCGCAACGGAGGAAGAATTGAGAACCGCCGCGCTGTCGAGCCCGAAAATTCAAGATCGAATCACCGGTAAGACGGTGCGCAATGTGATTGTAGTGCCGAAAAAACTGGTCAACATCGTCGTATGAAGAAGATCTGGAATGAATTCAAAGAATTCGCCGTAAAAGGTAACGCAGTTGATCTCGCGGTCGGGGTCATCATCGGTGCGGCCTTCGGTTCAGTGATCACTTCGCTGGTGAAAGACGTGGTCATGCCACCGATTAGCGTGCTTACCGGCGGACTCGATTTCTCAAACAAATTTGTCATTCTGCGAGCGGCCAAGGATGGCTCGACCGCATTCAATACTCCCGCGGACGCCGGGAAGGCCGGAGCGATTACTTGGAATTACGGCAACTTCATTACGCTGCTAATTAATTTTCTCATTGTCGCGACCGCTATCTTCCTTCTGGTCCGGCTGATCAATCAATTGAGACGACCAGCGGAAAAACCAGTCGACCAGAAAGAGTGTCCGGCGTGTGCGATGAAGATCCCTATTAAGGCAACGCGCTGTCCTCATTGCACGAGCGAGCTTACCCCAACAGCCACGCGCTAGCACTCTAGCTGCTATCATTAATCAGCTTGCGAGACACACTCAGAACCTAGCTCAATTCAGCGGCCCTAGGGAATTTTTGTAAATTATTGCTTGCCCATCCCTACTTGGGCTGCTATGGAGGGCCCGATAATGCGGTGCCTTAACCTAGCGCTCGCAGGAGCTTCAGCTTGTTTAATCGTTGGCTGCGCAACGCAGTCGAAGCCGACTCTCACCAACGGACGTCGCATACCAAACGTGCGTACTACCGCATATACCCGTCTTGAGGGGGGAAGCGGCCGTCGTAACGCGCTCGGCGAATATTTGTCCGGCCGACACGTGATGAGTGCTGCTTCTGACTGGTCACGATATCCGCTCGGAACACGGTTTCGAATCGCCGAGACGAACGAAGAATATGTTATCGACGACTATGGGAATGCGTTGATCGGCACCGACACCATTGATTTGTACAAGCCAAGCCGGCTCGAGATGAAGCAGTGGGGCGTCCGACATGTAAACATCGACATCTTGCAATGGGGTTCTGAAGAACAAAGCTTGAAAGTCCTCGCGCCACGTTGCAAACATAGTTGCGTACGGAAGATGGTCGGAGCCCTCGAGAAAAAGAGAGGCAAAACCGTCGCGCAATCGTCTTCCACTCGCACTTCGCTTTGATTTAAGGCGAGTCGCGCAGCATTTTCCCGCCGATGAGAATCTTCGTCACTGGCGGGGCGGGTTATATCGGGAGCGTTTGCTCCGAGCTTTTGCTGAATGAGGGGCACGAAGTTGCCATTTTCGACAATCTAATCGAAGGCCATCGACGCGCTGTCGATTCGCGCGCCCAATTCATCCAAGGCGATTTGGCGGACCGAGATCAAATCGAGCGTGCGCTTTCGAACACGCGCCCGGATGCCGTAATGCACTTCGCAGCATACGCGCTTGTCCCTGAGTCAATGCGGGATCCATCAAAGTATTTCCGCAATAACGTCTCGAACGGATTGAATCTGCTGGATGCAATGCTGACAACAGGTGTTCAACGGATCATCTTTTCATCGACCTGCGCGCTTTTCGGTCCGCCCGATCGGGTCCCAATCGACGAAACTGCGCCAGCGCGTCCCGCCAATCCATATGGCGAATCGAAGCTGGCTTTCGAAAAAATCCTGCGGTGGTACGACCAAGTCCATGGATTGAAGTTTGTTTGTTTGCGCTACTTCAATGCGGCCGGTGCAACTGAGGACCTCGGCGAAGATCATCGTCCCGAGACACACTTGATTCCAAACGTGCTAAAGGTCGCTCTCGGTCAAAGACCAAGTCTTGAAATCTATGGCACGGATTATGAGACGCCCGACGGTACCTGTATTCGCGACTACATCCATATTGTCGATCTTGCGCACGCGCACATTCTGGCTCTTGGCGCAACCGCGAGCGGATTCTACAATCTCGGTACGGGAGGCGGCTCCAGTGTTCGCGAGGTAATCGCGGCCTGTCGCAAGATCACGGGGCGGAAGATCGACACGATTGAAAAGCCACGCAGACCTGGCGATCCGCCGCGGCTTATTGCTTCCTCGGAAAAGATCAAAAAGGAGCTTGGTTGGCAACCACAGTTCCAGTCGCTGGATGTCATCATCGAGACCGCGTGGGCTTGGCATCAAAAGTTTCCAGACGGCTACGAAGAGTAAACTCAACCCTGCGGCTGCCGCAGCAGGCGTTTCGCTTGATTAGCTGTTCAGCGCGCTAGCGACAGCGGCTTCGACCCGTGCGATTTCCAAATTGCTCAGCTTTCCGCCGGGCGCGCTAAGAACTCGCACGTTTTTGTTCCTGGGTGCCCATACATTGGGATCCGTCGGTCCAAAAAGCAGAATGCAATTTGCGCCCGCGGCTGCGGCGAGGTGCGAGATGCCACTATCGTGCCCAATGAAGATCGAACGCTCAAGCACCGCGGCGAGGTGGGGCAGCCGTAAGTTCTTGGCGAAACGGACCATTGGATCTTTCCACTCGCGTTCCAATAGCTCCGTCTGTGCCTTATCCGCCTCGCCTGAAATGACGAGAACGGAAGGCAGTCCGCGGGACCGCTCGCATTTGTCTTTGTCGATCGAGAAATCACGGCTTCGCGAAAACAAAGCAATCCACTTTTCCAGCGGCCAGTTTTTCTCCGTGCTGCCGCTTCCCAGATGAATCGCGATAATCGGTTGCTGCAAATTCTGGAGAAACTGCCGCGCGAACTGTCGATCTCCTATTGAAGGAAAAACTTTTTCAGTAAGATCGGTGACTCTGATTCCCAGCTCTTCGATCGGCCGCGCAAGCTGGCGCGCGGCGTGGTCGAGGGTTTGGACGATCTTGGCTGGCCCGCAAAAGAAATTTTCAACACCACACCGGCGCACGTTGTTTTCAAAGATGCGGTCCGGATCATACAGATAACTAATGATCAAATCGAAACTGGCGAAATAATTCGCCAACTCCGCTGGCAATTCCGAATTCCTGGCGAAGAAGCTCGAGAGCGGTCCGTATTCGATCGAGCGTACTGCTTGCGCGTAAAATCGCTTTTCGGCAAGTACCGCAATGTGTTTGTAACCAAGAATCTTCATGTATGCATGTGGACAAGCGTCGCGCAGAGCCTTGAGCGCCGGCAAGGTGAGAATAAAATCGCCGATCGCGCCGCCACGGATCACCAGAATGCGCTTCATGCGCATTTACTGTAGCGGCGCTCTGTGAATGCCGAAAAGATTCGTGAGACACTACAACTGCCAAATCTAAAAATCCCGGAGTGAAACTTGTCCGCGTCATCGGCGGTCGCGCACCGCGGCTATGGTTTCTAATACTGACTAAACGCGAACCTGAGAATCACACCGCCATAGATCAAGGCGATAGCGTGCAAACAGCGCCAGCGAAAAACGCTGCGCGTGCTCCAGTTGATTTGATCGCGAAGAACATAGGGGATCGCGACCCAAAACAGCCCGGCAACAATCAGCAGATAAGCGAACACCGTTATGAGCAACCGGCTGGTTTCGTAGCGCAGAAAGGCGGCATCAAGCAGCGGCTCCGCCGCGAGCAAACAAAGAATTCCAAGCGCGCGTACTGCGAGAAATTCGTCGACGAAACGCAGGACGAGCACGTAACCGATTGGCAACGCAATGAGGAGCGGCCGGCGAAAACCGGAGAATTCGCCCATCTGGATCGTGTAGAGCAGCCAAAATGTCCAAACAAGACAAACGGTGAGCAGGATAACTCCCGTAGTCCTAGAGCGCGGAAGCCGCTGCACCACACGAGCGAAGCTCGGTTTTATTAATCCGAGCAAACCCATTAAAACGAGAAATACTCCTGCGATGATTCCGACGGTGTGCAAGGAGAGATCGTAAATCATGCGGCGAGCTTCGCTGATGGGGTGTGAGTTTGGATAAGGTGGCGCAAGTTTTTAACTTGTGATTGAGCGCGCCGGAGAACCTCAAAAACTTGCCAGAGTAGCACATGCCTCTGGCTTTCGCTCTAACGAAAGCACGCCGGAGACATGCGCTTCCCTAATTGGCGTGCCATACAAGCTGAACCCGTTGGCCTGCTCGATTCGGACCTTGACCAGTTCTCCAATCAGTCTGTCGCTGCCTTCAAATACGACAATTTTGTTGGTGCGCGTTCGCCCCATTAAGCGGGCCGGATTGGTTTTGCTGGGGCCTTCGCAGAGCACTTCCACACATTGGCCGACCAGCCGTTCGAGACTTCGGCGATTCGATACGTTTACAACTTGGAGCAAATCCTGATTGCGCTCTTCCCTGGTGCGCTCTTCGATTTGATCCAGCATGTCCGCAGCCGGCGTGCCACGCCGCGGCGAATAGCGAAAGACGAAGGCGTTATCAAATTGGATTTTGTCAACCAAATCGCGGGTCTGCTTGTAATCGTCTTCTGTTTCTCCCGGAAAGCCGACGATAATGTCCGTCGTAATCGCGATGCCGTCTCGCGCCCGCCGAATTCGCCTCACAAGATCGAGGTATTTTTCTGCCGTATACGCGCGGTGCATCGTTTTCAGAATCTTGTTGGAGCCAGATTGCAACGGCAGATGGACGTGCTCGGCGAGTTTCGGTAAACGCGAGATCGCGTCGATTAAGTCATCGCGGAAACCGATCGGGTGCGGCGAGGTGAAGCGGAGCCGCTCGAGCCCGTTGACGTCGTCAACGGCTTCGAGCAACTGCACAAACGGAGATTTATTGTCGATCTTCGGAAATTCGTGGCGGCCGTAAAGATTCACGATTTGCCCCAGTAGCGTGATTTCTTTAACGCCACGCGAAACTAGATCACGCACTTCGCTCACGATATCGTTAATAGAGCGGCTGCGTTCCATCCCTCGCGTCTGCGGAACAATGCAGAATGTGCAGTGCATGTTGCAGCCCTGCATAATCGAGACGAATGCCGTCGCCTGTCCCGGCGTGACAGATTGATCGCGGATTGTCGATTGCGAGCCACGTTCCTCCGCGACATCAACAATCGAAAACCGCAAATCGTCCATCGCCTGACTTGAATGATAGAACGCGCACTCCGTGCGTGCCGCTTTCTTGGCCACTAGTTCCTCCACGTAATCCGCCACTCGGTGAAATTTCTGCGTACCGACGACAAGATCGACATGCGACAGACCTTTGAGCAGTTCGTCACCGCGTGCCTGGGCCATGCAACCGAGAAACCCAAACACAACGTGCGGCCGCTCTTTAGCCAGTCGCCCCAGCATTCCCATTTTCCCCAGTGCTTTCTGGTCAGCCATATCGCGCACGCTACACGTGTTCAGAAGCACGACGTCGGCTTCTGACTCTTTTGAGACCCGCTCGTACCCGCGCGCCATGAGCGAGTGCGCAACCTGTTCCGCGTCGCGCTCGTTCATCTGGCAACCGTAAGTTTTGATAAAAAATTTCGGCATGAAGGAGTCAAAATAATACACGGCCACAACGCCTTCGTCCAAGACACGACACGAATTTCACGAATTCACACCAATTTCATGCAGCGTTACGAGATTCGTGACAATTCGTGTAATTCGTGTCTTAAATCCCCGGCATGCCGATCGCGAAAAACGAGGCTCCAGCAATTGGAATCATTGGTGGCAGCGGTTTGTACCAGATGGAGGAATTACGCGACACGACTGAACACAAGATCGACACGCCATTTGGGTGGCCATCTGACACGCTTATTGGGGGAAAATTAGGCGGGCGTCAGGTTTACTTCTTGCCGCGGCACGGTCGCGGTCATCGGATTCTGCCGCACGAAATAAATTATCGGGCCAACATCTATGCGCTTCGCTTGCTCAACGTTCGTTGGATCATCTCAGTGGCGGCAGTGGGAAGTTTGCAGGAAAAATACGCGCCACGGGATGTGGTCTTACCGTCGCAGTTTTATGATCGCACCAGCCTGCGCGCAGCTCATACATTTTTCGGCGAGGGTATTGCAGCACACGTCGGTTTCGCTGAGCCGATCAGCGCAAGCCTGCGCAATCTTGTGGCTGAATCAGCCAGGTCTCTCGGAGTTACGGTTCACAATGGCGGCATTTATGTGAACATGGACGGCCCCGCGTTTTCCACGCGCGCCGAATCGGAATTTAATCATCGCAACGGCTTTGACGTGATCGCGATGACGAATCTTCCGGAAGCGAAATTGTCTCGCGAAGCCGAGATCGCGTACGTGACAATGGCAATGATCACCGATTACGATTGCTGGAAAATAGAAGAAGAACCGGTCTCGGCGCAGATAGTTCTCAGCCACCTGGTAGCAAACGCGGAGACTGCGAAGAAAGTGATTTCAAACGTGGTCCCACAAATACCGACTGAGCCGAACTGGCCGGAACACTTCGCCTTGGACACGGCGCTGATTACTGATCGGAAGCTCTGGCCCTCAGCAACGGTAGAAAAGCTTAGGCCGATTTTGGAACGGTTTCTGCCGAATTAAGAATTACGCGTGCAGTTGAGAAATTCGCTTGATCGCGCCGCGGAGCTAATCGCGTTCGAGGAAAAGTTCAGGAGACGACGGCCTGCAATTTCGATCTCCGGCCCTTGAGCGCCAGCGAGTTCCCGAAGATGTCGATCGAGCGAGGCCGCGCGAAGCGCCTTCATTTGGTCTGCGAACAGATCCTGCATCACAGACGATTGAATTGCGGCGCGAACCAATTGAGAATCACAAAATGAAAACGCGTTGCCTTGATCACATCGATTTGCGGGTGAAAGACATGGAAGTGGCACGAAAGTTCTACGGAAAATTTCTGCCCCAGCTTGGATTTGTTCGCGAAAGGCACGAACCGTCGCCACATCAAGAAGCCCCAGGCGAAGATTTCCATACTTTTTATTCTGCTGGTGGCGACAGACCGTCGGAATTCTTTTGCCTTAGTCCGGATAGAAACCACAAACCGAATCGCACACGAATCGCGTTTTGGGCGGACACGCGCGGAGAAGTGGATCGGATTGCGAAACTTGTGCGCGACGCTGGCGGGAAGAATCTTGAGGGTCCGGAAATTTGCCGAAGCTACAGTCCGGGTTACTACGCCTTCTTTTTCGAAGACCCGGATGGTAACAAGCTGGAAATTTGCTGCCGGGAAAGTCCGGTCATTGCGCAATGACCGAGGTTCGACGAAGAGTTGTAGAATGAGTAAGCCAGCGCACGTTCCTGCGATTCTGCAGGAACCGCGTCGGCACCGTTATCTCAAGCTGATCGCGCTGTTCAAAATCGGCAAGGGTGTGCTGTTGCTGGTACTTGGTGTTTCACTGCTTTTTCTCAACGCGCGCACCCGTTGGATGGATGCCATTTCGGATTGGACCGCGGATGAAATCTTGCTGGAGCACAGCAAGGCTGTCGCTTATTTGCTTCACAAACTGCAAGCGGTTCTTGCGGGTGGCACGTTGCGTGCCACCGGTCTTTTGGCGCTCTTTTACGCAGCAGTTCTTTTTACCGAGGGAATCGGAGTGTATATGGAACAGCGCTGGGCGGAGTTACTGATGATTTTCGCAACTGCTGGACTGATTCCAATTGAAATCCGTCACCTTTGGCATCGGCCGGGCCTGGTGAGCGCGCTCATTTTACTGGTGAACTGTTTCATTGTTTGGTTTCTGTATCGCGTGCTTAAACGCGACAAGGCTAAAGCGCACGTCGCGCAGCCGCGCGAACTGGTCGAGACAGTTTAGGCAAATGACTCGTTGATAGCCGCGGACACGCTCACCAAGGCAGCGAGCGGCGATTACTTCTAGCAAGAACTTGGCAGCTGGCGTCCATGCAAAGGCCAAAAATTGATGACAAATTGACTTTGCAGGGAGATTTCGGAAAGACCGATGCAATCTGCGTCGAAGTGCTGGATAATCCGGCCACCGAGGAGGAGGGCATTCTACTTAAGGTGATGACCCGCGGGCCATTCGAACAGGGCCAGCAGGTCTGGATAGTTGATCGCGACGGATCAAAAGTCGGAGCGACTGTAGAAAACGTCGTTGAACAAACCATCGATAGCGAGGTGACCCTCTCCACGGTGCTGCCGGCGTAATCTCGCCCTCGACGTTTATTCTTGATTGCAGCGTGCCTGCTGATCACGATGAGGCTTCGGGAAGCCGGATGATTCCCAGTTCGCAAAACCAAGCAGTCGCATTTAGAACCACACACTGGAGCGTGGTCTTGGAAGCGCAAGGCTCCACACCGGCAGCACATGCGGCGTTGGAAGAACTTTGCCGCACTTACTGGCGACCTATCTATGGCTTCGTCAGGCGAGAAGGTACTAAGCCAGAGGAGGCGAAAGATATCACCCAGGGTTTTTTCGCGCTGATTTTAGAACGCAGAGATTTCCAGTCCGTGCGACAGGAAAAGGGGCGCTTGCGTTCCTTTCTTCTGGCTTCGCTCAAGCATTTCATGGCGAACGAGCGCCGTGACGCCGCGACGATCAAGCGTGGCGGCGGCCGAACGCTGATTCCGCTCGACGAGATCGAATCGTACGATTCTAGCGAGTTCGATCGCAGCGATATGCTGAGCGCCGACCTGCTTTATGATCGCCGCTGGGCGTTCACAGTGCTCGACCGGGTGTTTGTGCGCTTGCGCGAGGAATCTCAGGGATCAGCTAGGGCGCCGTTGCTGGAGCGGTTGAACACATTGCTCTCTGACGAACCGGATCGACCGTCGCAAGCGGAAATCGCGCGCGAGTTTGGCATGACCGAGAACGCGATCAAACAAGCGTTCCATCGACTGCGACAGCGTTACCGACAGCTGTTGCGTGAGGAAGTCGCGCACACGGTGGCAACGCCGGCCGAGATCGAAGACGAACTGCGCCACCTCATCGCCGCGTTGCGCTCATAACCTTTTGGGAATTTCCGTGCATTACTTGAGTGGAAGGAATGGCCGCGCGATGAGAATCACCACTGGTAAAAAATTTTGTCGCAAATGCGGAGCAGCCATTCCACCCAATTCGCCGCAGCAATCCTGCGGCGCCTGCCTGCTGGAGACGGGTCTCAGCCCCGACGAACCTATAGCCAGGGTCGGCTTGTCCGCCGTAGCCTCGGCGAAGGCGGATGACCCCCGTCCGATGCCGATGTTGATGGACTTCGGCGATTACGAATTGCTCGAG
>QHMR01000195.1 GCA_003217875.1 Verrucomicrobiota bacterium | reverse complement strand
CCTGTCTTTGGTGAAAGTGCGGCTCGTTTACGAGAAGGATCTCACGCCGACACATTGAAGGCTTCCAAAGCATGGAGCGCTTAGAGGGTGGCTACCCCGCTTGGATTCGAACCAAGAATAACGCCTCCAAAGGGCGCTGTGTTACCGTTACACCACGGGGTATGCGCATTTGGGATTTTAGATCGGCGATTTTCGGTTCAAGTGCAATGTCCAAAATTCAAGGGGTGATCGGGCTCGCATTTAGCAACTCGCTGCCACAATCGANNNNCGAGTCAGGTCTGACGGCAGTCCGTACGAAGTCGATCGGAATGGTGCATCGGTCACGTACGAAGCTGTAGACGAAAGAACCGCTGAGCCAGTTTCTCTAAAGTTGATCCCGGTGCAGAGCATCGATGCCGCCGTGCGCGAGCAGTTCGAGGAACAGATATCCACCGCGCAAAAGCTGCGGCACGTCAACATTGCAAAAGTTTTCGATTTTGGACGCGAAGGCAGCGATTTTGTTTATGTCTCGGAGCACCTGCCGGGTGAAACACTTGCGGCGTGGGTGCGCGGCCACGGACCGATGCGAGCTGATGCAGCGTTGCGTGTGGCGGAGCAAATCGTGAGCGTGCTGTCGTCGGCGAGTTTTCACAAGCTCCCGTATCCCTGCATTCAGCCCTCCGACGTCATGATTGTCCCAGGGCAGACGCCTGAGGGCACTTGGCCGCTAATAAAATTGACGAACTTCGGCTTGCCTGCTGTCAGATCCGATCGCGAAAGTATTCCGATCGAGGCCGCAGCTGCGGGCGCCGAAGATTCCGGCAGCGCAGAACAATTAGCGACTGCACCCAGCGACATCCGTTCAGAGATTTTTTCGCTCGGTGCGACGCTTTACTTTCTTTTGACGGGTGTTGCGCTTTCGGCTGACGCGACCCAGGGGACTCCGAAGCTTTCGAGGTTCCCAAAACCATTGCGAACCTTGCTTGCCCGGATGCTACATCGCGATCCCGATCAACGCCCAAGGGACTTGGTCGTGTTGGCGGAGATGATTCGGCAATCCCTGCTGAAAATCGAACGTCGACGCGCGTTCGCCGACAAGTACGGCATTCCGTACAGGACAACACTTGTGCGGCGACCCGAGGCTCGGTCTACGCGATTGTGGCGAATAGGATTGCCGGTTGCCGCGCTGCTGCTCGCCGCAGCAGTGATCGTAGGCGTATTGCTAGCGGAGCCGATTAGCAGAATCATGCACCGGGATCGCGAGGCGAAGGACATCGGGGTTCTCATTGGCGTGCCGGAATCTTCGCCACCGCAGGCGGCGTCCCGAAATGTGGCGACTGCGAACACTCCCGCGACTATGGCATCTCAAGGAGCAAACGCGGCTGTGCCGGTCCCAAGCCAATCGACGGTGAATGCGGCGTCCCGAAATGTGGCGACTGCGAACACTGCCGCGACTGTGGCATCTCAAGGAGCAAACGCGGCTATGCCGGTCCCAAGCCAATCGACGGTGAATGCGGCGACAGCTTCGAACTCGCCCCAGGTTGCATCGTCCGATGTCCAGCAGCCTCAAACAACGAATGTTGAACCGCAAGCAACTGCTCCAATGGCTTCCGAAACAGCTTCACCAGCAGCGGTCGCCGAAAGTTCTTCCTCGGCTGCGGGCGAAACGGAGTCACCCTCGAAATCTGACGAAGCAACGCAGCCAGCCACTGCCAGCCAATCGAGTTCGCATAGCAAAAAGAAATCTGTTGCCTCAACATCACGCCGCGCCGGGTCGGTGCGTGGTCGGGTCGTTGGCATCACTTCGGACGGGAGATTGATTTTTCGATTGCCCTCCGGTCGCACTGCGATTGTCGCACCCGATTCTGACGCAGAAGAATTCGTTCCGCGCCGGCACCGCCGCGCCATGATCGACCGAGACGAGATGTTTGCTCCTCCGCCTCAGTTTGAGCGGGATTATTTTCCTAACGATTAGGAACGGGGCTGGCATTCGTATCAGCTGACGGAGCTGGCATTGAAGCGCTGCTTTCGCGCCCGAAATTTTTTCAAAAAAAAAGCTTGCCTAATGTCGTGATTCCCGGCATACCTCGCGTCCATGTGGCGATTGGTCTGCGTCGCATTTGTAACTATTTCGCTTGTCGTTGGTTTTGGCGCAATTGCGTACGCGCAGGCGCTGGCCCCTTCCGCACTTAATCTTGCGAGCCACGATCAGAAGAGTGCTGACGACATGGTTCAAGTGATCACGGAGAAGTCTGCACGGGAAACCACGGGTAAACCGGTGCAGGCGATCACGAAAAAGCGGCCCGCGGTAGTGACGAAAAAACCGGCACAACCGATCGTGAAAGAACCGGCGCCGGCAATCGCCAAAGATTCGGCGCGAACGTTTGCGATGGAGCCAGTGCGCCCGATGAATCAACCAACCGTAAGCAAGAAGGAGCAGCCTGTTAGCCGTTTCACGTTCAAGACGGCAGGAGGCAAAAAGGAATCGGCGCCTGTCATCACGCAGTACTATCCGAAGCAGATGGTTTATCCCTTCGGCAGAGTTGATCGACACATCGATAGCAGGCTGATGCAAGCAGCGAGCATCGCGCAGGAACGCGCGCACGCGCACTCGCGCTCTCGGTGCTGGCATTACGTCAAGGAAGCCTTGCTCGCTTCTGGTGCGGTTGATTCCCGCCCGAAGACTGAACTCGCAAGAGACGCTGCTCAAGAGCTCGTCAGCAATTACGGATTTAAAAGACTCTCAGTGACGGATCCATTCTCCGCGCCGATCGGTTCGGTGCTCGTGTACGGCACCTCGCGCAGCGTCGGGCACGTCGAGCTGCGTACTCGTGATGGTTTTGTTAGCGACTTTCGGTCGCCGACGCCATCGCGCCGCCCGCTACTTGGCGTTTTCGCCAAGCTGTAGGTTCCGATCTCCGTCGGGGAAAACGCCAGCGAACGCAGTCGTCACGTTCTGACTGCAGTCACGCTTTTGGCTGGCAAAGACAGGAACTAATAATCATGAGATCGGCTTTGGCCCAAACTTTTTCAAACTTCGCCTGTATCCGGGCAACTTCGTCTGGGTTTTTCTTTTGCTTACGCAAACTTTCCGCCAGCCCCACCAGCGACCAACCGTTTCCCGGCAAACGCGCGAGATCATCGCGATAGACCTGTTCGGCTTCGGCAAAACGCTGTTGCTTCATTAACACCGCGCCGAGGGAGTGGCGCACGGGAATCAACCAGCCCGGCGGCTCGTCGTATTTGAGCGCATCTTCCATTCTTATCGCGGTGCGCAATTGGTTAATGCCGCTCGCGACCTTGCCTTCTGCGACCAGGATTTCCCCTTCGGTCATTGGAATCACGACGCCCAGAATCATCTCGCAACTGTTATTGCCTAACGAAGCTTCTTTGGGCACGAGTTTGGCGCGATCAAGGAAAACGCTTTGTGCTTTGCGAGCATTGGCCGTGTCGCCCTTTGCCGCATATGCAATCGCGCGCGCGGCATGATGAAAAGCGCGCGTAAACGGCATGTAGTCGGCGTATTGATCCGGCTCGGCCAGGATTTCGTCCCAGAGCCCAAAGCGCACCATCACTTCCAGCGGCATCGCGACGAAGCCTTCCCCTTGCAGAGCGTTCTCTTTGAGGAAATCGGCCGGCAACTCCGCGACCATGGCGCGGATGTGTTTCATCGCCAGTTCGCGCTGGCCCGACATCATCGCGCAATAGGCGAGCATGTGCCGATTATGCGCGACGTAGACATTCAGAAAACCCTTGGCCGGTCCGAAGAGTTTCCGGTAACGCTGGTCTGCCGCAACGGCTTTAAGATTGGTCTCGACTGCTTCCAGCCAACGTCCGGTGCGAATGTCGATGTGCGATGGCATATGAGTGTTGTGCGCGAGGCCGGGCTGCAAATTGCGAAGGCGGTTCGCCGCGGCGATCGCGCGTTCCGGATGCGGCGATGCTTCCACCGCATGAATATAAAGATGATTCGCGAACGGATGGTTCGGGTTCAACTTCAGCGCCGCGTCCAGCGTCGCCAAAATTTCATCTGTGCCGGGTTGCGCCTCGCCTTTCGGCGTCCATTGGTCCCACGGTCGCAAGTCCATCAGAGCCTCCGCGAAAAACGCGCCGACATCGACATCGCTCGGAAATCTCTTCCAAACCTCGCGCATGGCATCGGCATATGCGCGATCGAGCGGTGTGCGATCTTCCGGCTGCGGATTTGCGTAACGTTTTGCGAGCGCATCGATCAGTGCGCGTTCAACCGGTGACGCGTTGGCGGTGTGTTCTTTAGCAAGCGCGAGTTCTTTCCAAGCCAGCTCGGCGGCCGGCGGCGGCACAAGCGAAAAATTGATGTGCGGGCCGCAGGCGAGCGCGACACCCCAGTACGCCATTGGACATTCGGGATCGAACTCCGCTGCTTGCTGAAAGGCACGGATGGCCGCGCTGTGATTGAATCCGTGAAGAAAAGCGAGGCCTTGATTGAAATAACGCTGCGCTTCCGGAGAGTCGGTAGTGATCTTGCGCGAATAGGAGCCGAGCCCATCGTAGAGCGGTTCCTTCGCTGCATCCAGGTTGGAGCCGGCCAGTGTCAGCGTCGACCAGATAATGATCTGGGAGATTTTGGCCGTCGTTTCCATAAATGGTCACGCCAAACTATTCGCCGCATCGTCAGCGGCAACCGCTAACCTCCCTGACTAATCCGGTCCGTTAGTAATTCCTGATCAGGCGAGTCACTGCAATGAGCATGGACACGACTGGCCAAGCGGCGATGCCAGTAATCAGAATGAAGAACAAAAGCTCGGCGACATAATCCCGGCTTGTTTCTGCACCGAAGAATTCACTGCTTAATTTGTGAAAGGCGGGCGACTTCGTGGCCGGCCGACCGGCGGAGGAACTCACTTGGGTTTCCGGTGTTGGACGATAGTTGTAATCCGTTAGAGGAAAACTCTGGTGATTACGCCCTGCGCCGTTGTCGCGGGGTAAGCCGCGCTGTTTGTGATTAATTTGAAGTATTGGTTTCATTAATTTCTAAATTGTTAGGTGTGATTGCCGAATTCGGTTCGGGATACCGGCGGAAAAAAACCCGCGCGTGGTTGAGATTCGACCACTGGGGTGCCGCGAATTGCGGGCTCCAACTTGGCGAAGTCTAACGAGCCTTTATGCCGCCCGCCCGCCCCAGCGGGCAGCGCGAATCGGCGCGTTGATCAATTTCATCCCGCTTCATGTACAGCCTTTTCCGTCTCTGTCCAGTCTCGCCCAGCGATTTCGGCTGTAAGTCCCTCTCCGACTGCTGAAAGCCACTTATAATTTATTTTCCAAACCGATGGATGCCACCGTGATCAACGCAAGAAAAGCGAACCCCGGGCGACTGGAACGATTGGCGCAGACCAGACGCCGCAATTTCGTAGCCTCCGAAACTCTTCCATGTTAAAAAACATCCAGACATCATGAAGAGCTCAAACAATAAGGAACGAGTCGCGGCTGCCGAACTGGCGCTGAAGGCTCACATATTGGCATCAAACCCTGAGATCTTGGCTGGGATGACGCAAGGAGACAGCACGATGCGGGAAATAGCAGACATGGTCGACCTGACCGAGGCGCCGGAAGATGCAGTCTGCAGTCTTATTACAGACCTGTTGCAGTATTGCGAGCGGGAGAAAATCGACTGGACTCAAGACGTGATGTCGCGGGCATGGCAGCACTTCCGCGGTGAGCGGCCCTACGAAGTTCAAAAGCGATGAGCTTCCCGAAGCAGAGCGAAGTCGAATTGCCGCTACTCAAGACATTGCTGGAGCTTGGCGGGAAAGCCGAGCCAAGAGAAGTCTATTGGAGATTAGCGACCATCTTCCCTCAGCTCACCCAAGAAGACTTAACTGCGCGCATGCCAAGCAATCCTTCGATCTTTCGCTGGCATAATCTCGTCCAGTGGAGTCGTCAAAAGCTTGTCGAAAAGGGTGACCTCGATGGTTCGACGCGTGGCATATGGAAGCTAACAGCCAGAGGTCGAGCGCGTGCGACAGGTGCGACCGCGAATTCTGTCGAGGAGCTGCTGCTGGCGCATCAAGCGACGCTAAAGGATTTGGTATACGAAAACGAATCTGAGGTGAAGCGCCGCATCATTTCAGAACTTCAAAATCTCGGAGCCACAGATTTCGAGCAGTTTTGTATGTCCTTTCTTGGGCCTTTGGGTTACGAGCAGCTTCACGTAACTAAACGGGTGCGGACCGCGGCATTGACGGTCACGGATTGTTTCGCCAAGGAGTAGTGTCAATACGTTCAGCGTTCCAAGCCAAACGGTGGAGGCAGAACGCAGTCACCCGGCCAGAGATAGATAAGTTTCGCGGCGCTATCCAGGGCGATTATGATCACGGGGTATTCTTGACCACTGGACGATTCACTGCCGACGCCGAAGCTGCCTCAATAAAGAAAGGCGCGATCTCACTGCTGCAGCGACCGAGGGAATTAAGAATTAAGAAGGCAGAATTAAGAATCGCCGACGAAACGCATTTCGTTGCCGACGGTGAATCCGAGCCGTTCGTAAACTGAGCGCCCGTCGTCCGACGCGTGAAGTAAGAGCCGGTCGATCTGCGCCCTCTTCGACCAAGTGATGATCTCTTTAACGAGCCGGCACGCGATTCCGCGCCGTCGCTATTGCGGTTCGGTAAACACGTTCACAATCGTCCCTTTGCCAGCCTTCGGCAATTGTCGATGCATCGAGCGGGCGCGGCAGGATCGGTTGCAACTGAACGCCGGCGCCGCCAACGACCGTTCCCGGTTTATCGGCAGGAGTTGCGAGCCAGCCGATGTAGTCGCCGCTCTCGAGCCATTCCTTCAGCCGCAAACGCGCTTTCGCGCGCAGAATTTCAAAGGCGTCATCGGAAACGTCGCCCATGTCTTGAAACATCCGCGCACGATGCGAGGAGATAATGTCGACATGTTGCACTGTAGCGCGACGGATTCGAAAGATGTCGTGCATGGAAGCAAAGGTTCAATATCCATCCCGCCTTCGCAAGGTTACGGCGCGGCAGCCGTTCAACGTCCAGCGCTCAATAAAGACGCGTTAGTCGAACGAGCGGGCGAGACGGTTGCCACGTCCGTTGGGACTGATACCATGGCGGGAATGGAAGCGGCCGATTGGCCATCGCTCAACGACGAGGAACTTCTTGAACGTCGCATCTCCAAGCTCGGATTGCGGCTCGAGGCCACGGCACTCGAACCGCTTATCCGGCAGCTCTACGAGGAGCTTTCGGCCCGCGGACTTGTGTTTCATCCGCCGTGTCACATCGGCGATGAATGGTTCGTGCCGATTGGCATTCCAGCGATCTTCGTGCCGTTTTTTCTCGTGCATGACCGGCTACGGGCGCTAGAGCGCACTATGATGCTCGAAGTCGAGGGCGGAACGAAAGAGTGGTTTATGAAACTGATGCGGCACGAGGCGGGACACGCTTACACCTACGCCTACCAGCTTACCCGTAAGAAAAAGTGGCGGCAGATTTTCGGGCCGACATCGCGCGAGGAGACGCCGGATACTTACCGGCCGCGCCCGTTCAGCCGCAGTTACGTGATGCATCTCGAGGATTGGTACGCTCAGAGTCATCCAGATGAAGACTTCGCCGAAACCTTCGCGGTCTGGCTCACGCCGGGACTTGACTGGCACAAACGTTACGCGGGATGGCGGGCGCTCCAAAAACTCGAATACGTCGATGAATTGATGAAATCCTTGGCGGGAAAACCACCGCCGCATATGCCGGAGTATCGCATCGCCGATTATGATTTCCTGAACGTCAAGCTCAAAACTTATTACGCGCGCAAACGAAAACTCTACGCGGACACGTATCCGGATTTCTACGATGCAGATCTGCGGCAGCTTTTCGCCGCACCGGCCGGGATTAAAGCGAGTTCGTATCTGCGCCAGCGGCGGCGGCGGCTGATGAATTCGGTGTGCCAGTGGACCAACGAGAAAAAGTTCAGTGTGAACAGATTGCTCGCGCGACTGATCGAACGCTCCGACCAGCTGGGGCTCCATGTGCACAACGACGATCCGCAGCAGGATTTTCGCGTCTCCGCTTTCGTCACTACACTCGTGATGAATTATCTTTTCACCGGCAAATTCAAGCGCACGAAATAACCAGTCCTCTTGCCATGTCGAGCGGAGTCGAGACATCTCTGGATTTGCGAGGCTAACGACGATGAGAGATTTGATTCGCTCACTTCCCGTTCGCTCAGCCTTCAGCCTTCCCGTCGATGTCGCGGCTTCCCCAGCCGCTCCATTCTCGACTACGCTCGGAATGACAAATAAGACAAAAATAGCGTGAAAAAGAAACTCAAAGTCCTCGTGCTTTTCGACGGCACAAGTCCCACCAGTCTCGATCAGGACTTCAGCAAGGAGATGAAAACGAAGGATTGGAAGACCGAGGCGGACGTCATGGCTGCGCTCGGGGCGCTCGGCCATACGGCGGAGCACCTCGCCATCTTTGATGACGTCGATCTTCTGCGACAAAAACTGGAGACATTCGCGCCGGATGTTCTTTTCAACCTCGTCGAACAGTTCAGGAACAACCCCGGGTCCGATCAGAACATCGTTTCATTTTTCGAGATGCAAGGCCGGCCCTTTACCGGCTGCGGTTCGACCGGCCTTACGCTTTGCAAGCACAAAGGCATTTCGAAAAAGATTCTGCACTATCACGGAATCCATGTGCCCCATTTCGTCGTCGTTCCGCGTGGCCAGCGCATCGGCCGACCGAAGCAGCTCAAGTTTCCAATCCTGATCAAACCGGTAAAAGAAGAAGCGTCATATGGCATTTCGCAGGCGTCTTTCGTCGAGACCGACGACGATTTCCGTGAGCGGGTCGGTTTTATTCACGAGAAATACAACAGCGACGCCATCGCGGAAGAATATATCGAGGGCCGTGAACTGTATGTGAGTCTGATGGGCAACGTGAAGTTGACCGTCTTCCCGATTCGCGAGCTTGTGTTCCGCGAAGTGCCGCCAAACGAACCGAAGATTGCCACCTACAAGGCGAAGTGGGATGAGGAATACCGGAAGCGCTGGGGTCTGGAGAATCAGTTTATCGAGGGGCTCGACCCGTCGCTCGTCGCCGATATCGAACAGACGTGCAAACGCATCTATCGCCTGCTCACAATCGACGGCTACGCGCGCATCGATCTTCGACTGACGCCCGACAACAAACTCTTTTTTATCGAGGCGAACCCGAATCCGATCCTCGCTGACGACGAAGACTTTGCGCTTTCAGCAGGAAAAGCTGGCTTTCCTTATCCGCAACTGATTGACCGGATCGCGCGGCAAGGGATCAAAACGCTTCGCGATTGATCCCGAAAGCATTCGGGGCTTACAACCACTTTTTTACACGCGGCCAAAATTCTTGCACGCTTGTCTTCAAATCGCGGCAGAGAAAAATGTGCATTCGCCGCTCGAACGGCATCGCCCACGGGCTGCTCACGATTTGTCCCAAATCTTGGACCGAGGCAAATAGCTCGCGCTCGTCCTCGTCGTTTGTGTCGAGCACCAAAACAACTTCACCGGTCCAATCGCGCGGTCCCCAAAGAAAATAATTCTGATGTCCGGAAATCGCCGGTGGTAGCCCAACCTTTGGGCCAAAAAAATCGATCGCTCCAGCCTCGCCGTAGTTTTGGCAGAATATGGCGGCGCGTTTCTCATCGTCGGGCCGCAGGTGATGATAAACGTGCGCAACCGAGCCAGCCATTTGTTCCCAGCCAAACTGGTCGGCGAAAACCTGCGGCAGCGCCGCGGTATGTGATGTCTCCGTGCGTGGCGGTTGGAGGCCGATAGCTTGCATGTACGCGATAAGTTTGGCAGGTGGCAAAATTGGCAGGGCCAAGGGCGCAAATAACGCGCCCGCTATAAGGATCGCGGCCACCAACACCGATTTAAGCCATTTAACGCGAGTGGCGAAAGCGCGCTCGATCGCCACTCCTCCCGCCGCAAAAAGCATCGGATACGCAGGCGCGAGGTAATAGCTTTTGCCGTGCAACAGGAGAAACTCGGCAAGCGTAACCAGATAAATGATTCCGATCGCCCGATAGCGCCCGCCATCGCGCGAACCAAACACCCACAACAGTCCCGCGATCCACAGCGGAAGTGTCGCGGGATTCATTAACACAATTTGCTGCGCGATAAATTGCGTGGGACTGAGCCCGACGTTTTTGTTGCTGTGAGCGATGTTGCTCAGCAACTCGTACGTGGGCCAGTGATGGCGGGCTTCCCATAGAATGTTGGGCAACGCGATAGCAAACGCGATTAGTCCGCCGAGCCAGATCCATTTTTTGCTGAAATGAGCGCGCTCAGGCGTGAGCAGAAGAGCAACGAAAATACCAGCGGCGAAAAACACCGTGGAATGTTTATTTTCGAGACTGAGTCCCAGTAGCGCGCCAAGCCAAAGCCAAAGCGTCGGTGAACCGCCGTTAACAACACGAACCAAAATATAAATGCACGCCGTCCAGAACAGCGGCTCAAACGCATTCATGGAAAAGAAATTGCCAACTGCCAAATTGAACAGCGCGCAGACGACGCTGCGCACGCGAGAGCGATTGCCCATGTGCGGCCGCCGAGTTCGCGTGCGATGACGCCTGTGAGGGAAACGGTCACCGCGCCCGCCGCGGCGGGGAGCAAGCGAACCGCAAACAACGAGTCGCCTAGGAATGCTTCGCTCAATCGTAGAAGCAAGATCGAGAGCGGCGGCTGATCGATATAGCCAAAATCGAGATGTCGAGCGCAGGCTATGTAATAGAGCTCATCGCGAAAGTAACCGTAGCGCCCGTTTGTCAGGAGATGGACCAGCAACGCTACCGCACTTAACGAAACGATTAAGGCTGACTCGAAGGAGTAATTTTTATTCACTGCTCGGCTTTCCTCATTCATAGATCAGAAAATCGCGCGTGGTTTCGTTTTCGGCTAAGTTGGCACATGAGCGTGCAAGTTTATGGATGCAATCATGTCGCGATCGAAGTCGATGACATCGAGAAGGCGGTGGCGTTTTACAAAGACGTTTTCAATCTCGAACAGATGAGGGGCGGCGAGGGCGATGCCTTCTTCAAGTTGGGTGAGCACCAGTTCTTGGCCATTTTCGAAGTGGAAAAGGCGCAACGGGCGAACGTGCGCCATTTCGGGATCATGGTTCGCGATGAAGAGCAGCTTGCCGAAGTTCGAAAGAAACTCACAGAAAAATATAAGCTGAAACTGGAGCCACCGTTTCGGTGTGATTTTCGGGATCCATGGGGTAATCGCATTCAGGTCGTTGATCTCCACGACGAATCGCTTGTCTGGTTTTTGCCTTACCGTGAGGTGCAGAAAACCGGGATTAAATTCGACGCAAAATAATCAATGCAGCTCGTCCTGGAGCGATGCGCGATTCGTCCGTGGCGATTAGATGATGCGGAGTCGCTCACGAAGCACGCAAACAACCGAAAAGTTTGGCTCGGCCTGCGCGACCTCTTTCCGCATCCGTACACAATCGGTGACGCGCATGAATTCTTGCAAAAGAAGATAACTGAGCAGTCGGCGACAAATTTTTGTATCGAGATTGACGGTGCCGCGGCTGGCGGGATCGGCATTCACCTAGGGCAGGACGTGCATCGACATACTGCGACACTGGGTTACTGGCTGGGAGAGGACTTCTGGGGGCGCGGCATCATGACCGAAGCGGTCGCGGCGCTGACCGATTTCTCCTTTAGAAATTTTCCGCTCCGCCGAATCTCTGCGGAGGTGTTTGCGAACAATCCTGCATCGACGCGGGTGCTAGAAAAAGCAGGTTTCATTTTCGAAGCGCGTCTCAAGAATAACGTGATCAAAGACGGACGCATTCTCGATTCGCTCGTTTACGTCAGAACCAGCTAGAGCGCTGAAACCGGCCGGCTTGCGGATTTGTAAATCAGAAGCAAGCTGCTGCCCCACGAACCAATGACTTCATTCATTATTCCGGCACACAACGAAGAGCTGGAGCTTGCCGCTACGGTTGACGCGATTCGCGCTGCCGCGTCTCATGCTACACAGCGGTATGAAATCATCGTAATTGACGATGCATCT
The DNA here is from genome assembly GCA_003217875.1 of Verrucomicrobiota bacterium. GTDB lineage: Bacteria > Verrucomicrobiota > Verrucomicrobiia > Chthoniobacterales > UBA10450 > Udaeobacter. The sequence goes on along the minus strand of QHMR01000195.1, from coordinate 5,715 downwards.
ACGGACGGCACAGCGGAGATCGCCTCACGGGCAGGCGCAAAAGTCATCCGAATCAATCGGCGGCAAATCGCGGCGTCCCGGAATGCCGGCGGACGTGCTGCACAGGGCGAGTATTTGTTTTTCGTGGACGCCGATACGCGGATTAATCGGGTCCATGTTACACAAGGACTCGCTGTCCTCGAAGCTGGTTACGCGGGGGGCAGCGCACGCGTGGCGCTGGATGGATTCATTCCGATTTGGGGACGCGTTCTATTGCGTGCGTTTGGCGCACTTTACTTTGGGCTCAATCTTGGGGCCGGCGCTTTTCTTTTCACCACGCGGCGCAATTTCGAGGCGATTGGCGGTTTCGATGAGCAATACTTTGCCGGGGAAGAGGTTTATTTTAGCCTCGCATTGAGAAAACTGGGACGCTTCAAGGTGCTGCGAGAACCGATTGTCACGTCAGGACGGAAATTGCGGATGTACCCAGCTAAACAGTTTCTGCGCAATTTCTTTGGCGTGATCGTCGGTGGGCCGCGTGCGGTCCGCTCGCGCGCAAAACTGCGTCTGTGGTACGATGGCAAACGCGAAAAGTTGCTTGCGAATGGCACAAACGCGGCAGGATCCGAATAACCCGTCCGGTTGCTAAAACAGCTTCTTCGACTAAAGTAGCCGCTTCGTTATGGCAGAGAGCAACGAAACACTGGCTCTTAAGGAGTTCCAGTTGCATGACAAAGATACCGGCAGCGCGGATGTGCAGGTCGCACTTCTAACCCGCCGGATCGAGCATTTGACTGAGCACCTCAGGACCAACCGGAAAGATCATTCTTCGCGCCGCGGCTTGCTTAAGATGGTCGCGCAACGGCGGAGTCTGCTCGATTATTTGAGCAAAACCAAAACCGATCGTTATAAAAAACTGATCGACAGGCTGAACTTGCGCAAATAACACGACGTCATTCGTTGATGTCCAGCGGTTTGAATTGCTCCGGGGCCATAAGTAAATTAAACGTAATTAACTAGCAGTCCCAGGTCGCAGTAATCACCTTGGATTTTAGGTTTTAGTTTCGGATCGTGGCGCTCGCTGTGGCGAGCGATCATCGTACGGGTTTAAAACCTACAGTCAGGGTGACCGGCCTGGAACCGCATATCCAGGAAAAGTACAATGCAACAAAAGGTCACAGCCCAAATTGGGGCTAATCAAATCTCTATCGAAACCGGCAGAATAGCCAGACTCGCCGACGGGGCAGTTGTCGTCTCATGCGGCGATACCATGGTGCTGGCCAGTGCCGTCTCGGCTCCAATTATCAAGGAAGGTCAGGATTATTTCCCGCTCACGGTCGATTATCGCGAAAAGGCGGCAGCCGTGGGGAAATTTCCCGGTGGCTATTTCAAGCGTGAAGGCCGGCCAACAGAAAAGGAAACGCTCACTTCGCGCATGATCGACCGGCCACTGCGGCCGCTCTTTCCACAAGGATACTTTTACGACACACAGATCATCTCGATTCTGCTCAGCGCCGACGGTGAAAACGATCCCGACATTCTTGCGCTCAACGGCGCATCCGTTGCGCTGTGCGTTTCGGATATTCCATTTGCCGGTCCAATCGGCGCCGTTCGCATAGGCCGAATAAACGGCCAATTCGTCGCTAACCCGACCCATACGGAGCGTGCCCAGAGCGATCTCGATCTTGTTTACGTCGGCACCGAAAACGATGTGATTATGATCGAAGGCTCGGCGAACGAACTGCCGGAAGCCGAATTCGTAAAAGCGCTCGAGTTCGCGCATGAACATGCACGCGAGATGATTCGCATTCAAAAGGAGCTGGCGGCGATGGTAGGCAAACCTAAGCGCGAGGCGCAGTTGCTCCATGTGAACCAAGAACTGCTCGATATCGCTTACGGTGTTGCGGGCGATCGAATAGAAGCAGCGCTTTATACCGAAGGCAAAATTGCGCGCGCGAAAGCGGTCGATGCGTTGCGCGACGAAGTGAAGATGGCGATCTTGGAAAAACATCCTGAGGCCGATCCCTTTGCGATCTCGCAGGCATTCGATTACGTCCAAAAGAAGGCGTTTCGCATCAACATTTTGGAAAAACAGAAGCGCGTCGATGGCCGCGGCTACGGGGATTTACGGCCGATCAGTTCCGAAGTGGGCGTTTTGCCCCGCGCTCATGGTTCAGCGATTTTCCAGCGCGGCGAAACTCAGGCGGTCGCGCTGGCCACGCTCGCGCCTATCGAGGAGGCGCAGATGATTGATGCTTACGGCGGCGGCGAACAATCGAAACGGTTCATTCTGCATTACAATTTCCCGCCATTTAGCGTGGGCGAAACGGGACGAACGGGCGGACCTGGACGACGCGAGATCGGCCACGGCGCGCTGGCGGAGCGTTCACTAGAGCCGGTCGTGCCGAGCGAAAACGATTTTCGTTACGCCATCCGCATCTCGAGCGAGATCATGGAATCAAATGGATCGACCTCCATGGCGAGCGTCTGCGCGGGGATGCTTGCGCTCATGGACGCGGGCGTGCCAGTGAAGACGCCGGTCGCGGGAATCTCGATCGGGCTCGTGACCGAGCATGGCGAGGATCAGGAAGTGAAACGCTACGAATTACTGACCGACATCATCGGTTCCGAAGATCATTTTGGCGACATGGACTTCAAGCTTTGCGGAACAGACGCAGGCGTGACCGGCTTTCAGCTCGACCTGAAGCTCCCAGGAATTACTCACAAAATTATGGCGGAAGCGATTCAACGTGCAAAGGAGGCGCGCACGAAAATTCTCGACATCATGCGCAGCACACTCCAAAAGCCGCGGTCGGAGCTCTCAAAATACGCGCCGCGGATTGAGACGCTCAAAATTAATCCGGAGAAGATCGGGGCACTGATCGGTCCCGGCGGGAAGACAATCAAAGGCATTGTCGCAGAGACCGGCGCTGAGATTAACATTGAGGACGACGGCTCGGTGCACATCTACGCGACCAGCGGTGAAAGCATGGCGCGCGCGAAGGAAATCATCAGTGGCATGGCGCGCGAAATTGAAATCGGGCAGACGTATCAGGGACGCGTGGTCTCAACGAAAGAATTCGGCGCGTTTGTGGAAGTTCTCCCGGGCAAGGATGTGCTGGTGCATATTTCCGAGCTCGCGGATTTTCGCGTGAAACGCACCGAAGACGTCGCCAAAGTCGGCGACATCATTTGGGTCAAATGCATCGGCATCGACGACAAAGGCCGCGTAAAACTTTCGCGCAAGGCAGCGCTGAAAGAGCGCGCGGAGAAAGAAACTGGACAGGCAGATAGCCCAGAGCCAGTGCCCCCGACCGGATCGACGTAACTCCCAAATCTAGTCGATCACGCAAACGCAGCAGCTTTGCGTCAAACGTGGGATTCAAACCAACACTGACAAATAATACGGCAGCATGTCTCGCCAGTAGTTCCAATCGTGTCCGCGCCATTTTCCGTCATCGAGCCAATGCTTGATGCCTTTGGAATTCAAAATTTCGGATAAGCGATAGGATTCATGGCGCGTGTTATCCCATTCACTGGTGCCGAGAAAGATGCTCATGTGGTTGTATTTCCAAGGATCAGGCATGTTCGGCAGATATTCATACGGGCTATTGAAGTAAATGTTGTCGTCATGGTAGCCGTCGAAAAACGAGCTGATATCCAATGACCCGCTCAAGCTGATGAGATGACTGACAGCGTCGGGATGCCGAAACGCAATGTTCGCGGCATGATAGGCGCCCAAACTGGCGCCACAAACCGCAACGCGTCCGCATGAGCATTCGCGACGTGCGAGATCGAACACCTCGCGCACTATCACGTTTTCGTACGCGTTGTGAGTCCGCATCCGATCGGCCGGGTGAATCGATTTGTTGTAAAAACTCTCCAGATCGATCGAGTCTGGGCAGCAAATAGTGATTCTGCCATTGTCGATGTACCACGCCACGGCACCGACCAACCCAAAATCCTTATTTTCGTAATAACGGGCACCCGACGTGGGGAAAAGAATAAGCGGCAACCCGCCCTTATCGCCGAAAACAAGCATTTCAAACTGGCGGCTCAAATATGGCGTGTACCATTTGATGTAACGTTCGTTCATAGGGAGCAGCGCGACATCTTGGTTGTGCACCCGCAAAATCGCAAGCCCGCGGCTTGCGCTACATCTCATCTTCGCGAAGCATCTCGTTTCCGATGCGGAAAAACACGCTCACTGGCAATATCAAACGGCATCGCGCTTTTCACTCCAGGGTGTTAGGAAACCGGCGTGATGTGCTGGTCTATTTGCCCCCTGGTTACCGGCGTTTCTCGACGAAACGCTACCCGGTTTTATACCTGCACGACGGCCAGAACGTTTTCGACGCAGCCACTTCGTTTGCCGGAGTCGAGTGGGGGGTCGATGAAACCGCGCAGCGATTGATTCATCGAAAACTTATCGAGCCGCTCATAGTCGTGGCTGTGGCAAACATCGGTGAGGAACGAGTCCATGAATACGCGCCGACGCCGGGTCTAATCGAACCGAAAGATCACCCCAGGAAACGCAGCCGCGGCTTGGCCCGCATTTACGGGCAATTTTTGATCGAAGAATTGAAGCCGTTCATCGACAAAAAATATCGAACGAAGCGAGATGCCGAATTTACCGGGCTGGGCGGATCATCGCTCGGCGGTTTGGCCACACTGGCGATGGGAATTTTCTATTCAGAAGTATTCACACGTTTAATTGTGATGTCGCCATCGATTTGGTGGGACGATTACGCAATCTTCCGGCTGGTGGGGATCCTGGGTGAAAAACCGCCGCTGAAAATCTGGCTCGATACCGGGACGGCCGAGCCGGGCTGGCAACTGGCGCGCGAGTTACGCGATTGTTTAGTCGACAAAGGCTGGCAGCTCCATGTCGATCTTCGTTATCTCGAAGTCAAAGGCGCCGATCACAGCGAAGCCGCCTGGGCAGCGCGCGTCGAACCGGCGCTACGATTTTTGTTTCCGCCCACGAAATAACATTGTCACCTTCCCACCGGCGGAACCGGTGGAGGATTAGGCGGTAACGGCTCAGGAGGAGGCGTCGGTGTTGGCGGAGCCGGTTTGGGCGGTGATGGACTCTCTGGCATTGGTACCCCTCTAAAGAATCGTCTTTACTGCAGCCACTTGCCGTAAATTTGATAAACGCGAACGAAGCCGCCGATGAAATCCCAATCTTTTTGATATGCGAAAGCACGATCGCGGGAGGACCAGGTGAGCTCACGCGGCGCTTCCGGGTGATTTGGGTCGTAAACGAGAAAACGTTCAATTCCGTCATTCTGAGAAGCAGGGTTTCGTTTGTAGACCAGGACCGCGTGATTGATGCTGAGACGAGGATAAGTTGTGAGAAAACCGACGAATAACTCGCCGCGAGCCAAAGTTGCATTGACGTTGGCGTGGGTCTCCTCGTGGTACTTGGAGTTGTGCTCGAAGAGCATCCGGAAATTTCCGAACCGAAAGTAAGTCGGCCAACCAAGGCCGATATTTGCTCGCACAACTTCGCGGCGCGCCTCGCTCATTGCGCGCAAGTCGGCGTAGCCCGGGAAGACGACGCGCTGATTTGTCGGCAATGGATTTTCCCAAGCCGCCCGATGGGTGACCCTTCGAATGCGAGCGGCCAACGCCCTGTCGTCCAATGGGGGGGCATGCGGATCGAAGCGAGCGAACTTCTGAAACTGCATCGTCGTACGGCATAGGACAAAACAGCGGCGAGTGTACCTTTTC
>QHMR01000194.1 GCA_003217875.1 Verrucomicrobiota bacterium | reverse complement strand
CTGGTTTGTCGACCATGGCTTGTTTACGGGAGATTATCGAAAAGTTCGTGAACGCGAGACGCGCGCGCTCCCCGGAATGTTTTCGCTGAGCAGCCTTCGCCAAGGCTCCGGCTCGCCAAGGACAGCGGACGCTACAGAACGAGGAAGAGCTGCCGGACGCAAAGTTGCGCCCGGCAGGTCATTTTATTCTCGTTAGATTCGATGGGGTGGGCCGTTGCGTTCAGATTGGGCGGCGCTTCCATAGTATCTACCGTTGAATCTCATCTTCCCTTACTTAAGGAGCTGTGGCTCGCCGTAGATGAAATCGTCCATCATGACGATGTCATGCCTGCGATCATCGTCCGGCCCTCCAAGGCAGCGAGTCCGATTGAAGAGATTCGTACTCAGGCTCGCCTTGAGGCTGTGGTATGCGCGATGTGTTGGGCCGTACCGGTCGATGAACGAATCTGCTACCTGTTCAGGTGTGTCTGCGAATTCGGGACAGTCGTACCTTTCAAACTGGTAGTCCTTAAAAGCCGAGCCGAGCAGCCATTTCACTTTCGCCTCGTCGCCCCACTCGAAAGGGCTCGGCACGCCGGACGGTGGTAGGATATACTCATTGGTAACCTTGAACATACGCCCAACTCCGCCTTCTCGCGTCCACGCCTGGATTGCAATACGACCGTCTTTGCTGGTCACGCGTGCGACCTCGTTCGCTGCCTTCTGTTGATCGGGCGCAAACATGAGACCGCATGAGGACACGACCACGTCGAAGCCGCCATCGGGGAGCGGAAGATTTTCCGCATCGCCTTCTATCCACGTGATGTCGCTGTAGCCTGCATCCGCGGCACGTCTTCGCGCGACGGCTAGAAGCTCCCGCGTGAGGTCAACTCCCGCGACCACAGCTCCGCGTCCGCGCGCCATGAGTGCCGTGTTACCGGTGCCGCAGGCAATGTCGAGCACTCGCTCGCCAGTGCGGATACACCCGCTGCGTACCACGTGCTCGGCGACCGCCTGGATGCCACGGGCAATCTGATCGTAATCTCCAGATGCCCAAACCGTCCGGTGTTTCTGCTTTAGTCAGTGAAGTCCGGCATTTGTTTATCTCGATGCGATGGTCGCTCGCTACACCTCGTTGTTGGCTCCTACTCAGGTCGAGTGGCTATAGGCCGAGATTTCTAACTCCGAAATGGTGATATTTTGGCGAATTACTAGAAGTGAAAACTGCCGATCCGCGTGCGCCAGTTGAAACTGCTGTTTGTATTATAGTATTCGGTGGTGTACCAGAAGGTGAGGTCGTCCACTGGATCAATGGCCATTGAGCTGTAATCGCCCCAACGGTTACCGGTGTCGAGTTGGCTACCCGCGCCATTAAAGAGATGGGCTTCACCCTGAGCCAGAGTGTTTAGTGGATCGGTCGCCAGTCGCCCCGCGTAGCGAATCTGCGGGTGGATAGTAGGGCTTGAGGCGCTAAAGCCGATGACGAGATTGCCGAACCCATCCATCGCCGCACTGCCCATCCAACGCCAGGTTGCGTCAGGCTGGTAGGTGTTCTCCTGAAAGACTCTTACCGGTCCGGCCGTCACACGGCGCAGCTCGAACCAGCGGACGGCCGCCACATTGTTCGATTTCACCGTATAATTTCCAATCAACGATTCGTGTCCATCCCCAAAACGTCGGTAGGCCAGTCGATACATTAGACGGTCACCAATCCCATCCAGGCTGCTGGATCCACCTGCCCCCAACTGAGGCACGCAAGCACGAGTGGTGGGGCAAAGCTGAGTAAAGGGGGCAGCGGGCGGGCTCGCGAAGAGAGTAAAGGTCGAGCCTGTTGGCGTGACAAAGTCCACGTGGAAGTGGTATACGTTGTAGAAACCGCTTGCAGGCCATTCCACGTATGTGTTCGGCGCACCGGGCGGCGGCTTGATGTTACCGTCTAGGTCGGAAGGCAAAAATGGAGCGTGATTGGAGCCCAATGGTGGAAACTTAATAAAGGTAGCCGGCATGCCAGCTATCATTTTCGCGCGGTCGAAGGCGTAAGGCTGCGGACCAAGAAATGCCGTGCCGGATGAGTTGAATAAGTTAACGCTCAGATAATAGGCGTCGGGCCAAACACCAAGCTTCGGATAGTCGATGAAGTTGTTGCTGAGGTGAAAGCCATAACGATTGTATGTGCCGGTGGCATCGTCAGTAGTCGAGACCGCCATGCAATAGTCAGTGATCGGGATGTTGCCGTTCCTGCTCGCGAATTCGGTGATGACCCAACGCCTGGCGGCCTTATCAAAGACCACCGTTGGGTCGCCGAAGCCGAAGTTCTCGCAGGCACCGCCGAAACCACTCCAGAGAGATTCGATGCTATTTGGGCCCAGGATTGAATTTCCAGTGGCCTTATCAAAGACCTGATAACCCTCATTTACCATCTGAACGAACTGCGTTGTTCCCACCGACCCATTGGTATCGGGCGGGGCGCAATTACATCCAACGCCGGGAAAGGGAATGCCGTTAAAGTTAAGAATGGGTCCAGGTATAAGGGGTGCCAGGAGGGCTAGCGCCGAGACGAATTTATCTTGGACCACCGTGTCAGGGCTATCCTGGTGGTTATTGGGGATCTTCGGGTTCTCAGCGGCCTCGTGTTGTGGCTTGAATTGGAGGGGCCATCCCTGGGCCACATCGCGGAGCGCCGGGGAGACGTCGTTCTTATATGAGGCATCGACGATGGGCTGGCTATCTCCTTGATCTGGCGCCGCGGCCAAGGCGGACGACGTTGGGTTAATACTAAACCCAAGCAGCGCCAGGAGGACGGAGAGTGAGCAAAGCACAAAACCAAGTACGACGCGTGGATTAAAGAATGCGGATTGAGAAGCTGTCTTTTTTTTCATAGGTTTCATAGGAGGTTTCCTCTTTGTGTGTGTATTCTAATAGGTTCTGTACGCGGCCTATGGCAAAGCTTGTGGCTCGCCGTAAATAAAATCATCCATCACGACGACATCCCGGCTGGGTGTTTTCAAGATGCGATCGCCAGAGGTAATTCGTACCAAGAAAACATTAGCTGTGTCAAACCCGACTCCCAGGAACGAAAGGCTTCCGCGATTGGTAGGCCCGGGCAATACGTTCTGGCTGAACAGCAGGTTACCGGCAACATCGAAGTATTCGATCTTCGTGCTATCGTCAACATTCACGTCGGTGAATACGGCACCGAACCCTTTGACCGTTGCCGAATGCGCAGTTCCAGGTATAAAGAAAAGGTTTTCTGTGATGGTGCTATCCAAGGCGCTGAAGAGCCTCTGGGGACTGAACGTGCTAAAGAGCGCGGGATAGACAGGGTGGATATTTCCAAATCTGACCGGAGTGTTTGTTGGGTTGATACTGTTGGCGCTCACCTGAAACCCTGCTGTTCCTGGAGTGAAGAATACGACGCCGCGCGGCGAGTTGCTGTTGAAGAAATTCGCCGGCAACAGGTTCGGTGCGGAGAAAGCGTCTGGAACCCCGTCCCAGTTGATCTCACGGCGGCCAGTGGGAAATGTACCGCCTACTCCATTGTTGTCTCCCAAAAAATTCCTGAAGGCGTCTACCGCGGTCTGGATATCCGCTGGCGTGGCACCGGACGCTTCGAATACCTCCGGATCGGCTGAAGCAGCCACTGGGTTGAAAATGAGTGTTAAACCAAAGCTGGCGATTGCCAGCGAGAGCCAATGTTTTTTCATGATATTTTTCTCCATTCTTTACATCTCGGTGTAAAGCGACATAGGTTTAGATTCAAGTTGAATTGTTCGATTCAGGTTTAAGTTGTTCTATTCAGGCTAAGGCACAACCGTCAGGGTGAGATCGTTGTGGTCGCCGCCTTTGTAATTGGCTTGGAAGGTGTTGCTGCCTGCAGTGAACGTTGAGCGGTCGGCCAAGTTGGCGAAGGTGCCTGCGATTCGGTTCGCGGAGGTATTAGAGATAACTATAAAGACTGTGCCGGTCGGGAGCACAGCGGTGCCAAGATCGGTAAAGGTAAACTGCGCGCTCCTATTAATGGTGACGCCGTTGGCCACCACTTTGTCCGCTGCGGGTGTGCTGCTGTCCATTACAAATTGGTAGGTCGCAAGAGAATTGAATGTGAGCGTGCTCTGCATGGTTAGGGTGCCCGGTTCGGCCGTAGTCCCCGGCAACAAGGTTGCGGCGCTCGTGCCAGTTGCGACGGTGACCGCACCGCTGATTATGCCCGTGCCACCGAGTGTGCCCGCGTTGACGTGCACAGCGCCAGTGCCAGTAGCAGAGCCGGTCTCATTTTTAACCAGCAGCATGCCTTCGGTGATGGTGGTGCCGCCAGTGTAGGTGTTAGCATTAGTTAGACTAAGGTTGGCTCTCCCAGCCTTGGTCAGCGAGCCGCCAATGCCACCATTTGTTCCGCCATCCTGCATCACACCGGAAAAGGTCGTACTCAGGTTGTTCGTGCCGACGGTCAGGTTGTTGGCCCCCAGGAATACAGCGCCGTCTCCTTTGATCGATCCAGTCGTCAGGCCCGGAGCGTCGTGAACACTAATGTCCAGGTTGCCGTTGCCGAAAACCTCCACCCGGGCCGTGCCGCCAGTGGAAGCAGTAGCAAATTGAATCAAACCGCCCCCACCTCCGCCCAGACTGCCGTTGGCGATCAGCGTTGCGTTGCCCGCGTCGCCGATGTCGTTGAATAGCGTTTCGGCGCCCAATGCGTCGCTGACCGCGCCGCCATTGTTGACGAAGGTGGCATTGCCAGCAGTGCCCGAGGTAACTACACTGAATCCGCCACCTCTCCCGCTGACTGCGCCGCCAAGGTTGGTAAACGTAGCATTGCCAGCGGTGGGTGTGCCGTCCCTAAATATTACGATGCCGGCATCAGTATTGGTAAAGGCGCCGTTACCTGCGGTCGAGTTGCTGTCGAAAATGAGCACGGCATTATTGGTAAAGGTGGCATCGCCTGCAGTCGAGGTGTTGGTGAAGTTCACGAAGCTGTTGTTGGTGAAGGTGGCATTGCCCGCGGTTGAGGTGCCGCTGAAAGTTATGGTTCCAGTGTTGGTGAAGGCAGTTAAACTTCCCGCGGTCGCACTGTTAGCGAAGAGTATCTGAGCAGCGCCTTGGTTAACTACAAAGTTTTGCACGATCCCTGAATTGTTCGTGACGCCCACGCCGCTGATGGTCAACTCCGGCGTGACTTGAGGGTTGGTCGCGATCGTGAACGCGCTCGCCCCCGGCTTGAATACGATGCCGCTGACCTCCGTATCAAACACGATGTCGATGCTCGTTTGATTGGAGGACGCGAACGTTGCCGTGTCGCCCGGACCGTTAGGGATGGTCCTTTGCTTCCAGTTGGTCGCGGTGAACCAGTCATCACTGGCAGGACTTTGCTTCCAAGTGGCGCTCCCGGCAAAGCTGCTGCTCGCTGTTGAAAGCAGGAGCGTCAGAATGGCGGCGGCCGAGGGAAGGAACGCCCGCTCAAGGGAGCGCAGGGGTGACTGAATATTTTTACCATGGAAAAATTTCCATAACACTAGCGACTGCATGATTTTCATAGTTATTACCTCAAGTTGTGCGAACGAATCCTGTCGCTCGCGATTTCTCTGCGGGATTGTCGGTCTGAACTGGATCAATGGATTCATGGGATGGGTTCCTTCTTTTCTTCACGGAGTTATGGAAGTGGCGCGCCCGGGAGAAAATTCTTCGAAGACATCGCCGCGACTCCGGCCTCACCGTCTCCATCGAAGTGGGTTGGAGCGGATCCGGGAATGCAATCTTCATCGTCGTTTGGATCGGCAAACCAGAAGACTATATGGTTCAGATCAGTACGGACCCCGGTGATGTTGTTGAATGCGAACGCCTCATCGATGATGGCATCCACGCGGACGGACCCTCTGCCCGCCGCATTCGTGGTGAAGTCCCCGATATACTGAACCGCGCCGAACGGAGGCACGGGCATTTCGGTCAGGAAGACCGCAAATGTTGTATTGGGCCGCAGACCCTCGGCGTGCAAATCCAGCGTATCCACACCGCGAATGTCCTCCCTGGGAAAAACGGCCACGGTCGCTGCTGCGTTCGGCAGGCAGGCTGCGATAGGATCTGAAGCTGGTACCAGGTTGAACCTGGACGGCCTTGGGCCTTGTGCATGAGCAGCCGCTAGGTTGAACATGAGTGTTAAACCAAGAGTGGCGATCGCCAGCAAGAGCGAATGTCTCGTGCGAGGTGCGGAGGTGGGAGTTGAAGTTTCCAACGGCGGTATAGTTCCGCGTCGGCTGGTGGTTGAGTTGTTTTTGAATTGTATGGATTGCATAGGTTTTTCTTGTTTTGGGTTTGCTTTCTGTTTTGGTTTTTCCGGCGTATCTGTTGTTGTGCCGGTTCATGTGCTAAAGCGGGAAGGCCGGCTGAAACCCGCCACGACTGCGCATTTTTTTTGATCGCCTCCGGCTGTGCTGTAAAAATCCCTCGATCGTGTTAGAATTTGCGGCGTCGAGCAGCCTGTATGACGACGCCCCCATCCACGCGACAAGAGGTCACCCAATTGCTCGGCGACTGGAGCGGCGGAGACGAGGGAGCGCTGGAGAAGTTGTTCCCGCTGGTGCAACCCGAATTGCATCGGCTCGCCCACCATTACATGAGCCGGGAGCGCGCCGGCCACACCCTGCAAACCACCGCCATTCTCAACGAAGCCTATCTGCGGCTGGTCGATAATACGAAGCCGGTCTGGCAAGGCCGGAGCCACTTTATCGCAGCGGCCGCGCAGTTGATGCGGCGCATCATGGTTGACCATGCCCGTGAACGCCACTCACTCAAGCGTGGCGGCGGCGCACTGAAAGTAACCCTGGATGAAGCTGCGTTAGTAACAGAAACGCGATCGGAGGAATTACTCGCCCTCGATGAAGCGTTGGAAAACTTGGCCGCGCAGGACCCGCGTAAAAGTCAGATTGTTGAACTGCGTTACTTCGGCGGTTTGACGGTCGAAGAGACGGCTGAATTCCTGAAACTCTCTCAGCGAACGGTGGAGCGCGAGTGGACCATGGCCAAGGCCTGGCTTTACCGGGCGCTGAGCGAGGAAGAAACCTGATGAAGGCTGAGCGCTGGAAACAGGTCAACGATCTTTTCCAGTCAGCCGTCGAACGTGCGCCCGGGGAGCGGGCGGCATTTCTTCATGAGGCTTGCCACGGTGACGAGGGATTGCGCCGGGAGGTGGACTCTTTGCTCAGCTCTTATGAGCGGGCGGAGAATTTTATTGA
>QHMR01000193.1 GCA_003217875.1 Verrucomicrobiota bacterium | reverse complement strand
CTCCTGGCGCGGCATGATTTACCTTTGGTGTCAGTTTTTGGTCGACTTGGTGCGGCTGTAGTTCTCTCTCTTGATCCCGAACCAGGCGAGGGACGTCTCAGTCGGAGCCTGGAGTTCGGAGTTCCACCTTCAGGGCGCTCTTCATTGAATCGCAAGCTCGGGCCGCGTGAACGCGTGACTTCAAACACTGCGATCTGTTCATTTGAACTTGCTTCGTGGTTAGAACTAAAGGATGATACCGACATGCTGACCGAGCGGCAGAGAAGCATTCTGGATTTTATTCAGCGCGAGCAACGCGAGAAGGGCATGACCCCAAGCACACGCGAAATCCAAAATCATTTCGGCTTCGCCAGCCAGACATCGGTGATGCAATACATCGCCGCATTGGAACGTAAAGGCTTTCTTGATCGACACGCGCGCAAGGCTCGCGCACTCATTACTCCGGCCATGAAGGTCAGGATTACGGACATTCCAATTTACGGGCAGATTCCCGCGGGCATGTCGGCGTTGACCGAGCAAACGGTTGAAGGTCACGTCTCACTCGATGTGCGCTCGGCAAATGTTCTAAAGAATCGCGGCACATTTGCCTTGCGTGTCCGGGGCGACTCGATGATCGGCGCACACATTGTCGATGGTGACATTGTGATTTTGGAAGACACTAAAGAGGTCCACAATGGCGATATCGTTGCGGCGTTGATTGACGGCGAAACGTCATTGAAACGTTATCTTATGGAGCACGGCCGGCCATATCTAAAAGCCGAAAACCCGCGCTACCCTGATTTGGTCCCGGCGCGCGAGCTAAAGATTCAAGGCGTGATGGTATCGCTAATCCGCAAACAAGAGCGGCGCAAGAAACACTGAAGGCCGAAGACGGTCTGCGAATGCGAAAATGTTCCCTTGAACATATTCCACAGAAGCGCCATCTTTTCTTTCATGCCTGCAAACGGCAAGATTATCGATCTCCGGAAACTGCTGGCGGAGCGTTTCCCCCATGCCCCTGCTGCGCCAACAACGCGTTTAGTTACCTTACCTGTTCTTGATGAATCGACTGAGGGTGGATTGCCGCGAGGCGCGATCACTGAATTAATCAGTCCACAAATAAGTGCAGGAAGCGCATCGCTGATTCATGCGCTTCTTCATGCCGCGCATCGCGATAATTATTTCCTGGCGTTAATTGATGGACGCGATTCCTTTGACCCCTGCGGGTTAAATAATGCTTCCATGCGGCACCTGCTTTGGGTCCGTTGTAGCAAAGCACCTGAAGCGATCAAAGCCGCTGATCTGCTCTTGCGGGATGGCAATTTCCCGCTCGTGATTGTCGATCTTGTCCTGAACTCGCCGGAAGAATTGCGCAAAATTCCGCAAACGACCTGGTATCGCTTGCAACGGCTCGTCGAATTAGCCCCTACGGCATGTTTGGTCCTCAGTCGCTACGAAATGGTTGGCAGTGCACAACTGAAACTTGTCCTCAAAAATTCCTGGAACCTCGAAACTTTCGACACGCATGATGCGCTTTCACGGGTGCGAACTGTTGTGAAACGATCACATCTCCAGCCACCGATCAGATGTGAGTTATCAGGGGTCAGTTAAGTGATGTTTGCGACGATTTACCTGCCGAATTTCTATTTGCAGGCTGCTACCCGACATCAGCCAGAACTTCGCGCCAAACCAGTGGGATTGATCGAAGAACAGCAAAGAAAACCGGTCATCGTTCAACTGAACGAGCCTGCGGAAAAAGCGGGAATTCGAAAAGGAATGACTCCTAGTCAGGCTCTGGCCCGTTCTTTGCGCGTGGTGATCAAAACTCGTGCACAGATGCAGGAAAAATCGATCCAGGAAATCTTGATTCACCACGCGTTTACTCTCAGTCCGTTTGTAGAAGCAACCGCACCCGGCATTTGCACAGTTCAATTCACCGATGATCGCAATTTGAGCGAAAAAGTTTCGCGCGTTATCCAACAATTGGCTGAATGCGAAATCGCCGCACAAGCCGCGATCGCTCCCACACCAGATACGAGTTTTCTCGCGGCAAATCTGGCCCGGCCACTCTTGCAGATTGAAAACGCAAAAGATTTTCTTGTTCCTTTGCCAATCGAAACCTTGGCGATCGCCGGTGGAGGCGAATGACCCCATTCGCGCAAGGCAGGCGCTTGCTCGTGGATCAGTGGTTCTTTTTTGGTTTCCCTATTTTTTCCGTTTGCTTTACGACGACTGATTTTACCCGGAGATACTCCTTCTGAACACCGCTGGCGAAGTCGCGAGGGCCGTACTCGAACAGCACAACGAAGCAAAACGTGAAAACGATGAACAGAGCGAACCAAAAAAGCCCGCGCAGAAGCGCCATGCAAAAAACATTAGCCGATACAAATTATGGAGCAACCGCGGTTGGCGAGACGCCAGCGCTACTCGTTTATTCGCAGATTTCGCGCGAAGTCCAGCGATATGTGGTCAACGCGATCGTTGAATTTTTTCAATAACGATAGACAATTAGCGTTCGCATGCGGAACCTCGCCGCTGCGAATGTTCCGCTACAGCAAGGGTAGGTACCGAAGTGGCCAAACGGGGCAGACTGTAAATCTGCTGGCTTTACGCCTTCGCTGGTTCGAATCCAGCCCTGCCCAATCTCTTCTGCAGGAGCCGTGATTCGCGAACTCGTCAGTGGCCTCTTCGCTGGCCACCTTCGCGGCGACCGCCATATCCACCGCCGCCACCGTAACCGCGTCCGCCACCCCCGCCAGGCGCTCGTGGTTCTCGCGGGCGGGCTTCATTTACTGTTAATGGACGGCCTTCCATGGCCTGACCATTTAGCTTGGAAATGGCGTTTTGAGCATCCTCGTCCGAGCCCATTGTGATGAAAGCGAAGCCGCGCGATTTGCCGGTGAATCTGTCCTGCATGAGAGTGACTTCCTGCACAGCTCCAGCCTGTGAGAAAAGCTCCTGCAGTTCGTTTTCCGTGGTGTTGAAGGGAAGATTGCCTACGTATAATTTAGTTCCCATTGAGTTTATTCTGGAAAAAGCAGCCAGGTCACTGTTCCCGCTTATCGGATTTCAAATCGCCACTGAATAAACTCAACTGACAATCCACCAACTCCCAGGCTTCCGTTTCCTTTTGGCACATTTGTAAGATGCTTCCTGTAAGAAAGCAATAGAAAATCGCGACGCAATTTTTCCTTTCAACCATGGCTCAATCAGACAGCTCGAACCGGAAAAACACCCGTGCTCGTGTCGCGGTTGTGGCTGCAGGCGTGGTTAGCCCCCTGGGCTTTGGACTGAATGAAACACTCGATTCGCTGCGCAATTCGAGAAACTGCATTAGCCCTGTCACGCGATTTTCCGTTGGCCAATGCCGATGTAAAACTGCTGGTCAAGTTTCCGACGACCGTCTCCTTGCGACCCAGGCTGAGGCGCCGCGTTCCCGACGCCTGCATCGCGCCTCACACATGATGATTCAAGCGCTAACAGAACTTGTAGCGCAAGAACCTCACTTCGAGCCCGAGTTGACAGTAATCGGAACAACAAGCGGCGGCATGTCGTACGGGGAGCATTACTACCGCTCATTACGGCAAGCCGGGGATCTGCGGCGCGCGCCGACGTGGATCGCAAATTATCCGGCGCAAAAGCCGGTCATCGATGCTCAGGTGGCGTTTGGAATTTCTGCGCCATGCCAGGTGATTGCGAACGCATGTGCCTCGGGCACGAATGCGATCGGCCATGCGTTCGAATGTGTGCGATCGGGTCGCTATCAACGCGTATTGGCGGGCGGCTATGACGCTCTCTCAGAACTGGTTTTTACCGGCTTTGATTCGCTTCAAGCGTCAACGCCGGAGAAATGCCGGCCGTTTGATCGACATCGTACCGGAATGGTATTGGGAGAAGGCGCTGCACTCCTTGCGTTGGAAAACCTCGACAGCGCCCAACGACGTGGTGCACCTGTTCTGGCAGAAATCATCGGTTACGGAATTTCTACGGATAATTTTCATATCACACAGCCGGATCCTTCCGGTATCGGGCCGCGGCAAGCGATGGAGCGGGCTGTTCAAAGCGCGCACGTTGCAGAGAACGAAATCGATTACATCAATGCCCACGGCACAGCCACGCTGTTTAACGACGCCGCCGAGGGAAAGGCGATCAACAGATTTTTTAATGGCGTTCCAGTGAGCTCCACCAAGAGCATGATGGGTCATTCACTAGGAGCAGCCGGTGCGATCGAAGCCGTAGTCTGTTTGCTGGCGCTCCAACACCAATTTCTCCCTCCAAACATGCGAACGAATCGCGGTCGGCTGTTTTGCGCACAGTCCTTTCGAATTCTTTTGGCTTCGGTGGAACAAATGCTTCGATTCTCATGCGCAGGTTTAAAGCATGAGTCTTGCAATCGCCGGCATGGGGTGGGTGACTCCCCTGGGAAGCGGCGTTGATTCAGTGTGGGAACGGTTGCTCCAAGGCCACGAGGCGTCCGCAACAACAATTTCGGAACCTTTCAGCGAGCAAGCTTACAGCGCTTTCCGAGTACCGGAATCGGCGATGGCGGGATTCAGCTATCCGCGTCTTCGCCGAGCCAGTGTCATTTCGCGATTTGCAGCAGCAGCAGGGTTGGAAGCCTTACGCGCTGCAGGAGTAGAGCTAAATTCGCAGAATGCAGAACGAACTGCGCTCATCTTCGCCATCTCAAATGGCGGCGTGATTTATACAAGACGTTTTTACCGCGACATTGTTGACGCAGGCGCGCAGTCGGCCAGCCCGCTGTTGTTTCCGGAAACCGTCTTCAATGCTCCAGCGAGCCATCTTGCGGCGATTCTCGGTATTACTGGAGCTACTTATACCTTGGTGGGCGACGGAGCGGTTGGCCTCGCGGCGATAAAAATGGCCGAAGACCTGATGGCGAATGAGGCACTCGAACACTGCCTCGTCGTTGGAACGGAAGAAGTCGATTGGCTTTTGTGCGACGCCTACCGGCGATGGCGGTTGCTTCGTCGGGCGCCTCCGATTGAGCCATTCAGTAAGCAACCACGCGGAATGATTTTGAGCGAAGGCGCGGGAGCAATCTTGCTCGGACAAGATGGCCCGTTCACAATCGAATCCGCTCATCCCGGTGGATGTTTTACGAAGCGCGCCGAAGCGGAGAAAATTTTGGAGCGAACCCTGCGTGACCTCGCTGAAACCGAAATCGACTTTGTGGTCTCGAGCGCCAATGGCACGTTCGTCGATCAAGCAGAATGCCGGGCGCTGAAGGTCGTAATTCCAAATGCGATTGTTTACACTGCGAAACCAGCCTTGGGCGAAAGCGTCGGTGCTGCGGGGCTATGGCAGATCATGCTGGCGGCTCAAGCCTTACGTTCGAGAGAGCTTCCGCCTGTTCTTCACGTACGCTCGACGGGTTCATTGCAGCTTCCACGCGCGCGCATGTCCATACCAAGAGCGCGCCGCGCAATCGTCCTTAGCTGTGGCCTGAATCAGCAGGCGGCGGGATTGCGACTGGCAAGCGACTGATAGCTGATCTCCTTGCTTTAGCGAAGCGGGACGAGCTTCCAGTCGATTTTTCCGTCTGAGATTTCGAGCCACGCCACGCTTGGAGGCGCCCCTTGGTTCGCGCGCGTCACGCAACCGGGATTTAGAAACAGGACACTTCCGCGCCTTTCGTTTCGTGGGACGTGCGTATGTCCGTGGAGGAGGATATCAACGTCATTCGGCAAGTGGTCAGGCGGCACATGTTGCAGACGAAATTTCAATCCGCCTCGCACGAGATCGATGACCAGCGGCCAATCCAAATTACTGTCGCAATTCCCTCGCACGACCGTGACTGGAGGCCCAGCGGCGCGAAGCTCGTCGAGAATGTTCTCGGCGCAAACATCCCCCAGATGCCAGATTTCATCGGCACCTTTCGCGATCTCAAGCACTCTTTCCGGTAAACGATTGTGGGTATCGGCAAGCACGAAAATGTGCCGCCGATGCTCCTTTCCTTTCGCAAGGTTCGCCATATCTCGTTAATCTTGTTTAATTCCCGCACTGAAGCCAAGGCACCTGCATGGCGTCGATTGTTGACGAAACGTCTCTCGACCGCGACGCTCGATTAGCTTACGTAACTCTCGCGAATGGCCATCGAAGTGAAAATTCCAGCGGTCGGTGAATCAATTACCAGCGGTGTCGTGTCTATCTGGCATAAGAAGTCCGGCGAGTTTGTAAACGAAGGCGAGCCGCTCTTCACGCTCGAGACTGACAAGGTTTCTACGGAGATCGTTGCTGAAAAAGCCGGCGTGCTCGAGACGAAAGTGCCAGAAGGCCAGGAAGTAAAGATCGGCGAAGTGGTCGCCACGATCGAAGATTCAAAGCAGCAGCTAAAGGAAAAGAAAACTCCTGAAGCAAAGAAGGCTGAGAAGGCTCCGGAAAAAAAGAAAGAACCCGAGGAAACCAAGAAAGCACCCGAGCCAGAAAAAGAAGCCGCGGAAGGAAAAGAGCCTGTAGCCGTGAGCGCTAACCGCGGCAGGGCGGAGTCACCCATTGCAACTACGGTTCTCTCACCTGCCGTTCGCCGCATTGTGGAAGAAGAGAAACTTGAGCCGGAGAAAATTTCGAGCACGGGCAAAGGCGGACGTTTAACTAAAGCTGATGTCCTGCACCCTGCTCAGAGAAGAGAAACTGCGGGGGAAGCGATGAGCTTCCCCGGGACGGCAACGCCGTCGGCTACAGTTGCTGAACCCTCCGCAGATGGCCGGTTCACGCGGAAAAGAATGTCGCCGCTGCGCCGTAAGATCGCGCAGCAACTGGTAATGGCGCAGCACACCGCAGCCATTCTTACCACATTTAATGAATGTGACATGAGCGCCGTACAACAATTGCGTAGCAAAGCTCAAGAGGATTTTACAAGAAAGAACGGTGTCAAACTTGGTTTGATGTCGTTCTTTATTAAGGCATGCGTAGAAGCGCTCAAAGCCGTGCCGGTTGTCAATGGGCGCATCGAAGGCGACGATTTCATCCAAAACAATTTCTACGATATCGGTGTAGCGGTTGGGACGGAGCGTGGACTCGTCGTGCCGGTAGCACGTGAGGCGGACAAGAAAAGTTTTGCCGAGCTTGAACAAGTCATTGCGGACTTCGCCGCCAGGGCGCGCGAGGGAAAACTGAAAGCGGCATTCTCGGCATGCACAAAATCATGCCGCGACCTGTTTCCGTGAATGGGAACGTGGAAGTCCGCCCGATGATGTATCTGGCGCTCAGTTACGATCATCGCGCCATTGACGGAAAAGAAGCCGTCACTTTTCTCGTCAAAGTGAAGGACTGCATCGAAAACCCAAAAAAGTTGCCCTTGGATTTTTAAGTCTCCTTTTGATGTGCAGCGAAGTGGAGACGTCTCTTGCTCTTTCCGTTTTTACGTCCGAGAGATTCCTCCACTTCGGTCGGAATGACAAAGTAACGTATGGAGAAATTTGATGTTGTTATCATTGGTTCGGGACCGGGCGGTTATATTGCTGCGATCCGGTCCGGCCAACTCGGCTTAAAGACTGCCCTCGTCGAAAAGGACAAGGAGCTGGGCGGCACTTGCCTGAACGTGGGCTGCATCCCGAGCAAAGCGCTTCTTACCTCGAGCGATCATTTCACGTTCGTCAAAAAGGAGGCGGCCAAACACGGCATCGTCACTGACGGAGCGCGTGTGGATCTCGCGAAGATGCAAGAGCGCAAGGACAAGGTGGTAAAGACATTCAACAGCGGCGTGCGCTCGCTGATGAAGACGAACAAGGTCACTGTGTTCACGGGCTTCGGCACGATCACCGCGCCTGGAAAGGTTTCGGTCAAATCCGCCAATGGTGATACGCAGGAGATCGAGGCAAAAAACATCGTCATCGCCACGGGCAGCGCAGCGACGGAACTGCCGTTCGCGAAATTCGATGGAAAAATGATTGTCAGCAGCACTGAAGCGCTGGAATTCAAAGAAACGCCAAAGAAACTTCTCGTCATAGGCGCGGGTGCGATTGGTTTGGAACTCGGCTCGGTGTGGAACCGGCTGGGCTCAGAAGTAACGGCACTGGAATTTTTGCCGCGCATCGCGATCGGGTTCGATCTAGAGCTGTCGAATCTGCTTCAACGTCTGCTCACAGCTCAGGGAATCACGTTCCACCTGGAGACGAAAGTTAGCGCGGTCAAAGTCGACAATGGCCACGCGACTGTGACCGCAGTGAAAAATGGCGAAGAATTAAAATTCGAAGCAGACAAAGTTCTCGTTTCAGTTGGGCGCCGCCCGTTCTCAGATGCGTTAGGCGCGGAAAAGGTCGGAGTCGCATTCGACGAGAAGAGGCGTATCAAAGTTGACAAACATTTCCGGACGAATGTGGATGGTATTTATGCCATCGGTGATGTGATCGCCGGGCCGATGCTCGCGCACAAAGCCGAGGATGAAGGAATCGCCTGCGTCGAAATCATCGCGGGCAAGGCCGGTCACGTAAACTACGAAGCCATCGCAGGGATAATTTATACGAACCCAGAGCTTGCCGGAGTTGGTCTCACTGAAGAGCAAGCGAAAGAGCAGGGGATTGATTATCGAGTCGGAAGATTTCCATTCCGCGCCAACAGCCGCGCGCTTTGCAGTGATGATGTGGAAGGAATGGTCAAGTTCGTCGCCGACGCCAAGACCGATCGCATTCTTGGCGCACACATTTTGCACCATACCGCCTCAGAATTAATTGCCGAAGCCGTTTCAGTGATTGAATTCGGCGGCAGCTCTGAAGACATCGGCCGGACCACTCACTCACACCCGACCTTGAGCGAGGCAGTGAAAGAAGCCGCGCTCAATGTCGAGAAACGCGCGCTGCACATCATGAATCGCTAATGATGTAGCGGCGTTCGCCGCGGCGAACGCCGAAATTCAGAGGCAGGTGCTTGGCACAAGCACCTCTACAATTGCCGCGTGTGCTAACTTGCACTGTGGACACAACGGGTGCCATCCTGTTGCGCAAGCGCAAACTCAGCGACACGAGTCTGATCGTGTCGTGGTGCACGGAAGCATTCGGCTGCATCCAGACCGTCGCTAAAGGCGCGCGCCGCCCTAAGAGTCCATTTGCCGGAAAGCTGGATTTATTTTTTGAAGCAGAAATTTCCATCGTGCGAAGCCGGAAATCGGATCTGCATACGCTTACTGAAGTTGTGTTGAAAAATCCGTTTTCCGGAATTCGCAGCAACTACCTGCGCACACAGACCGCAGCTTATTTTGTCGAGCTAATTGAGATTTGCACCGAACGAGACCATCGGGAGCCAGAGTTGTTTATGCTGTTGCGTCGGGCTTTCGGTTACCTCGATGCAAATGATCCGACGGCGCGCGCGGTTGCTCATTTTGAGACTGAACTGGCGCGCATCACCGGCGTGCATGATATGAAAAGACTGAAAGCTGACCCAGCCTTTGCGCTGGGGAATTTGTTCGGGCGATTGCCACTTTCTCGTACGCCGCTCTTGAAAACGCTTGCGACGGAGGCGAAAGACAGTTCCAAATGAGATTAAGCAATTCTATCACCGCATTTGTCGTCGCCGGCTTGAGTTCCGCCGCGTTAGCGAATGAGACATATAAATTCGACCCGTCAGGATCAACGATCGGTTTCAGTGTGCATCAATTCCTGGGCACGACTCACGGAAAGTTCGCGAAGTTCAATGGCCGGATCAACGTCGACCGCGAGCATCCGGAGAATTCCTCCGTAACGGCGCAGATCGACGTGCGCAGCATCGACACCCGTATCAAAAAGCGCGACGATCATCTGCGCAGCGCGGAATTTTTTAACGTCGAAAAATTTCCGCAGATCACTTTCAAGAGCCGCAACGTAAAACAGACCGGGCCGCAGAGTGGCGACATTCTCGGCGACCTCACCATGCACGGCGTGACGAAGCCCGTAACACTTCACGTGAAATTACTTACGCCGCTCAACGAGACGAGCCAGACGCGCTGGGGCGTAACGGTCGATCCAATCACGCGGCGCGACTTCAATTTGGTATTTGCCCCAGCGACTGAAACAGTCTCCGGCATCAGCCAAACGGTTGCGATCAATATCGAGATCGAAGCAAAGCACGCAGAGTAAGGTGACTAGCGCCAATGGAGATTGTCCCCCTCGGAGATTCCGCGCTGATCGTTCGCGTGCGCGAGCGATTCGAAGACGCGCCCGAGGAAACACTGAACGAAGTCCTGCAAATGTTTCAGCAACTCCGAAGTGCGGCTATTCCCGGCGTTACTGAAGTCGCACCGGCTTACACTACCGTCGCAGTCTTCTGCGACCCCATGCAGGCTGCTAAAGCACGCGGGCAATCGGATCGAGCGTTCGACTGGTTGAACGAGCGAGTTCAGCGTGTGATAGCCGCGACCTCTGACCGCGGCAGACGCGGGAGAACTACAAAAGGCGATGTACGCCTGGTCGAGATTCCAGTCTGCTACGACGCCGAGTTTGGTCCAGACCTCGATGACGTTGCGCGACACGCGCAAATCCCGGCAAAAGAAGTCGTTGATCTTCATAGTGCGGCTGAATATCGGGTGAGCTGCATTGGGTTCGTTCCCGGATTCCCGTTTCTGACGGGTCTTCCGAAGGTACTAGCGACGCCTCGTCGAACCACTCCACGAAAGGAAATCCCTTCTGGGTCGGTCGGCATTGGAGGCGGGCAAACCGGAATTTATCCTTTGCGCTCCCGGGCGGCTGGAATCTCATCGGCCGCACACCGTTGCGATTGTTCGATCCACAACAGGATCCTCCTACACTTTTACGGGCGGGTGATCGCGTGCGTTTTCGTGCAATCACGCGCGAAGAATTTAGTTCGTTGAAGCGATGAAAGGTAGTCACCCCGAGCGACGGGAAGGATCGCAGGCAATTTGACGGTCACGCATGAAGCGTTGCCTGAGCCATCAGCTTTTGTGAGATCCTTCACTCCGTTTAGGATCATGATGCGATGAACATGTTCGTAGCGCGGGCGGGATTTCTTACCTCCGTGCAGGACTTGGGGCGCATCGGCTTTCGCGAGTTCGGCGTCTCGTTAAGTGGCGCGCTCGACCTGTTTGCGTTGCGTGCGGCGAATCTACTCGTTGGCAATGATGAACATGCCGCCGGCCTCGAAATTACTTTTGCCGGACTGCGTCTGCATTTCCAGGATGAGCGAATCGTAGCCTGGTGCGGTGGCGAATTCGATGTGCGCGTTGGACCGGTGGCGTTACCCGCGGGACACGCTTGCTTAGTTTCTGCTGGGGATGAACTGAAATTCGGTCCGCCAAAGATTGGATGCCGATCGTGGCTCGCAATTTCCGGCGGGATCGACGTTCCAATTGTTCTCGGTAGTCGCTCCACCGATCTCCGAGCCAGTTTTGGAGGATTCAACGGTCGCGCTCTGCGCGATGGAGACGAGTTATTATTGGACGAATTTCGGCGGTCATCCCGACTAGTCGGGACTACAGAAAGAATTTCTTTGCGGACTGCGCCACATGATTGGGTGAGTCCCGCAAGGCGCGAACCGGTGTTGCGATTCGTCCGCGGGGTGGATTGGAACCGCTTCAGCGCTTCATCGGTTCAACATTTCACGAGCGAATTGTTCGCTGTTTCACCCGATTCCGATCGCATGGGTGTGCGTTTGGATGGTCCAGAACTGAAGCGGGTCGATGAGAGCGATCTGATTTCTGAAGCAGTGGCTCCGGGCACAATCCAGGTTCCGCCGAGCGGAAAGCCGATTCTGCTTTTGGGCGATTGCCAAACGATCGGTGGTTATCCGAAAATAGCGCACGTGATCACGGTCGATCTTGGGATCGCGGCGCAGCTTCGAGCAGCCGACCGCGTGCGCTTTTCCGAAGTTTCGCTGGCCGATGCACATCGCCTTTTGCTAGAACGCGAGCGCGAACTCGAACGCTTCCGCATCGGTCTCAGCCTTCAAGTCCTATGAAATTGTCTGTCGATCTCAATGCCGATCTCGGCGAAGGATCCGGACACGATGCCGAGTTGTTCGAGCTCATCAGCTCGGCCAACATCGCAACCGGTTTTCACGCGGGCGATTCCGACACAATGCACGCTGCCATTTCTGCGGCGATGCAGCATGGAGTAGCTGTTGGAGCGCATCCGAGTTTTTTCGATCGCGAAAATTTCGGACGCAAGGAATTGAAGGTGCCCAACGAGGAAGTGTTCGATGCCGTGGCTTATCAGCTTGGAATATTTCAAGCGATCGCGTCCGCGCTTGGTGTGCGACCCAATCACGTAAAGCCGCATGGCGCGCTTTATAACATGGCCGTGCGCGACGAGAAACTGGCCGATGCAATAGCGCGGGGCATCGAATCGGTTGATCCGAAGCTAATTCTGTTCGCACCGGACAACACTGAGCTTGCCCGCGCCGGCGAGACGCACGGTGTGCAAATCGCACGAGAAATTTTCGCCGACCGTAATTACCTGAACGACGGATGGCTTGTTCCGCGCACGCGACCGGATGCATTACTTCGCGATCCAAAGGAAGCTGCTGAGCGCGTCCTACGCATGTTGCGCGAAGGTAAGGTCCGCTCCGTTGAAGGCCGCGACGTCGATGTGCGCGGCGAGACGATTTGTGTCCATGGCGACACTCCGGGCGCAGTCGAGTTCGCGCGTGAACTACGAACACAACTCGAACGTGAAGGTGTCGGAATAAGTGCGCCGCAGAGACGTTCATGAACGCGCTGTCATTCTGAGCGAAGCGAAGAATTTCAGATCATTTTCCAAGCATCCGTATCAAAATAGCCAGAGATGTTTCGCTTCACTCAACATGACAGAATCGATTGACGCCGATGTGAACGCGAAGATCGATAATCGGCCACAGTCCGGTCTGGTTCGCGCGCTCGGGCCGATTGATGCGATGATGATCGTCATCGGGTCGATGATCGGCTCGGGCATCTTTATCACGTCCGCGGAATCGTCTCGATTGAGCGGCGCACCCGGCTGGTTACTGCTAGGGTGGGCTTTTGCTGGTTTGCTAACCATTACGGGCGCGCTCTGTTGCTCCGAACTCGCGACTATGATGCCGCGCGCGGGGGGTGTTTATATTTTTTTGCGCGAAGCGTACGGAAGCTCTATCGCGTTCTTGTATGGCTGGACCCTGTTTCTTGTCATTCAAACCGGAACCATCGCTGCGGTAGCGATTGCGTTTTCAAAATTTCTCGGCGTTTTCGTTCCACGAGTTTCGCCGGACAATTATCTGGTTGCGCCAATCTCGTTCGGGGGGTACGCGATTAGCCTGTCGCTGGAGCAATTGGTCGCGATTGCATTGATCATACTGCTGACGTGGAGCAACACGCGCGGCCTTGAAGTTGGAAAAATTATCCAGAACACATTCACATTTGCAAAAACAGCTGCACTGGCAGCTGTGGTTGTCATTGGCTTGTCCCTGGGTTGGAATGCAAACTCTGGCGTGCTGAGATCGGATTGGTGGAACTCGTGGTCCAACGGCTGGAGCCCGCAGGTCGCGCAGCCTGGTTTCGCATTCGTCGGTGGGCTGGCTCTCGTACTGCTCTTTGGAAGATCGATGGTCGGCCCGCTTTTTGCGCAGACGGCCTGGACAAATGTGACGTTTGTCGGGAGCGAAGTGCGTGACCCGGGAAAAAATCTGGTGCGCGCTCTGGTGGGAGGCTGCGGAATTGTGGTCGTACTTTATTTGCTCGCAAACGTGGCTTATCTGGCCGTTCTGCCGTTCCCGGAGATCCAGCACGCGCCGCAGAATCGCGTCGCCGTGGCAATGATGAAGGCCGTGTTTGGGCAGCCGGGTGCGATGTGCATGGCTGCAGCGATCATGATCTCTACGTTTGGTTGCAATAACGGTCTGATTCTCTCCGGGGCCCGCGTTTACTATGCGATGGCTCGGGACCGATTGTTTTTCCAAAAAATCGCGACCACGAATCGCTTTCATGTTCCGGCCGCAGCGCTGGTGGCACAGGCAATCTGGACGGCGTTCCTTGTGTTGCCGCGCACAGTGACAGTGAATGCCGCAACACATGAGGCGACCTATGGAAATGTTTACAATCAACTGCTCGAATACATCGTCTCGGCCGATTTGCTCTTTTACATTCTAATGATTGCCGCGTTGATGCTTTTGCGACACAAAAAACCCGATGTAGAGCGCCCATACCGCACATGGGGTTATCCAATCGTGCCAATTGTTTCAATTGTGCTCGCTGCTTTGCTCATTATTGATCTTGCATTTCTTGCACCGGCGACTTCGGGAATCGGGATGCTCATCGTGCTGACGGGTGTGCCGGTTTACTTCTTCTGGCGCAAAATCGCAGTGGCGCGAACGAATCCAATTCGCAATTGAGATGCGAATTATTTGTGTATGCCTGCAAAGTCAAAGAAACAACAAATGGCTGCCGGCGCGGCGCTCGCAGCCAAGCGCGGTAAACGCTCCAAGTCATCACTAAGAGGGGCTTCGCGCGGAATGTACAAATCGATGAGCAAAGCGGAGCTGCGCAGAATGGCCAAGACCAAGCGCAAAGGAAAGCCGACAAGGAAGAAGCGGCGTTAAGAATTTGCCGGAGTTTCGAGGGGGGTCGAACAGGATTACTCATCCCTGTTGCGCTGTAGCTATCGCCTGCCTCAAAGGTTCCAAACTCACTCTGCTTGCCCCGGTAAAGGGATGGTCGAGCACGTAAATCAAAAACAAAATCGACGTGATCATGACCGTGAGGGTAGTGGTAATCAGGTATTGCGCCCTGATGTTTTTCATTCCAAAGAAAAATGTGTAGGACACCGCGAATACGCCGCCAACAAGTATGACCAACCAGATAACTGGCGGCACGGTATCGTTCCCCGCAAATATTCTCATTCGGCGATACTGAGCCAGGTTGTTCACACATCGCAGCGATTCAGCGTAGAGCTCTCTGTTGGGAATCGAGTTCGCGTCCACCTGAGCAAACAACACTCTCAGAGTGGCGTGAGCTCCGCCGGAATAGAGGCTAATATCTCCTACTGACATCTTAGGGACTTCATCGTTGTAAACCGCAGCAAGGTAATCTCTCACTCCCTGCTGTATAACCTTCTTGGGAGGGTCAGGAAATGCTTCGGCGCCATGAAAAAGGTC
>QHMR01000016.1 GCA_003217875.1 Verrucomicrobiota bacterium | reverse complement strand
GACATTCGCCACTCGAAGAGGGGTTGGAGTTCAATTGCGAAGAGCGCGCTTGGCGGCGCGCTTTTCCTTTTCCAGGCGCGCTCATTTCACGCCTGAGGAGTTCTCGCTTTTCGGTCGCTCGTTCTCCAGTTTTGAATTGAGATACGCGCGGATACTGGGCACATGAAACAAGCGTTTGCCGCGCTTTTCGCCGTGCTCCGCAAGTGACACGGATTTGATCAAGCCCTCGGCGTCGAGGTGATACGCAGTTGACCGGCGCAACCCAAACAGCAAGAGGACGCCGTGAAAATCAGTCCACTCGGTGAGAGGACTGACCGACACCTCGGATGCCGCTCTTGGTTTACTTTTTGTCGTCATCGGCAACGAGTATTGCCGACAACAGACAACTAAACTAGGGACACAGTTTTCACCCGTTTCGTGTCTGACTTTTTAGGCCGTCCAGTGGGTAGCTCAACCAGAGACAACGCCTTGCGCAACCTGTTCCAGTTATGTTGTGGCAGTTTGTTACCGCAGTTGAAACGTTTCTCGATCTCTCTCTTAATAGCTACAATGCCCAACCCGCTGCCGAACAGGTCCGGAAAATACTTAACTACCTTCTTACGAAGTACCAGCTCGCGATCACGTCTGAAGATATGATTAGACTCCTTCAGCGCGTCCCTAACGGTCCTGACTATTTGCCGGTCGTCGGTTAGTAATGCTTTGACTACGAGAACGCCGATCTCGCGAATCGTCGCATCGTTAAAAACAAACGCGATCACCGGGTCAAGCACGCGGTCAGGCGGGCGATCTACGTCTAATAATGATGTAAAGCTACCGCTTCCTGGTAAAGATCGCCGCAGGGCTGCGATGATCGGATTATCGCGCGCCGGTACTGTTCGCTTGCGTTTGTTCACCTTTATATACGCGGGAGCACCGACACGGCCTCTCGATAGATAGCCAACTCGCGGTGCGTGTACCGTTGGCCCATTTCGCGCGAAGTGTGACCCGCCAACGCCATTCTGATTTCTTCGGGAACGCCACTATTGGCCAGACATGAAACGAAGCCATGCCTCAGACTGTGAAAAGACAGCCCATTCACCGTGCGGCCGGATGATCCCGACGCATTACGATCGCGAATGATGTGCTGCCTGATCCCCGCGCGTGCCATCAATTTACGGAACGCTTTGGACATCGGGCTGATGTTCCGCCCCGCCTGCTGCGCCAACGACGGGAATACGTACGCCTCATCGCTCTGCGAAGTAAGCGGGACAACTTTCCGCTGTTTGCGCAATGACGTTAAAAACTTCTCCAGTTCCGGATGAATCACCGTGACGATCTCACGGCCAGTCTTGCCTTGCTGGAAGCGTATCGTTTTGATGTCGCCGACAAGATTGATCTGCTTCCATTGCAGACTCGCGCAATCACCGAGACGCTGGCCACAATAGAATGCGACGCGAATCAAACCCGGCCAATCACCATTGGCGACTTTGATAAGCGCCGTCACCTGCTCCGGTGTGAATGTAGCTTTGCGCGCCGTGACTTTATCTCTTATCGGCTCGATGGCCGCGCACGGATTCACACTGACATGGCCCTGTTTTGATGCAGCGTTGAACGCCGCGGACAAGATCGCCACGTCACCGTTAAGAGTGCTCGGCGCAAGTCCGAGCCTTTCGCGATGATCCCGGAAATCTGCAATATCTTTGCTCGTTATCGCCGCAATGTTGAGTCGCGCACGGTACCCGAGAAACTCGACAAACTCGCGCATCATCTGTTCGTGTCGCAGCGCTGTTTTATCTGCCCGCGATTTTTGTTTTTGCTTTACGAAATGATCGAACCACTCGGCGACGGTGAACATTCGCAAACCCTCACCGTTGACGCTCTGCAGTATTTCACTGAGCAGCTCGCGTGTTCTCGCTTCCGTCAGCCTGTGCTGTCGCGCCTCGTTCGCGGCCTTCTGCAATGCATGCGCCATTTCCAGCGCCTTGCTCTTGCTCGTTAATTTTGTAGATTTCTTCAGCCGCCGCCCCCACGGATCCCGGTAAACCGCATACCAGAAAGGCGATCGCCCCGTCGGATGTCTCACTACGTATGGCATAGTGAGCACCATAAGTGAGACCACTTGCAGATGTCAACAAGCGTTTTTGATGTCCGTTTTCCCTCGTAAGCGGGAATTCTGCCTCGCTAGGATTCGAACCTAGACAGAGAGATCCAGAGTCTCTAGTGCTACCGTTACACCACGAGGCAACGAGAGAAGAAAACTAAAAGAGATAAGGCGGCCTGCAAACGTGCGCAGTCGCGCTCGCGGATGATTTATGTCACCGCGATCGTCCGCTCGAGCAGGATCTCAGCGCCTTCTTGAGCAGCTTCGACTTCCAAGGGTTTTCCGCTTTTTGCTACGAGCTCGCGCGCGCATTTCACCATTTTCTCTACCATCTGATCGTCATGGCCAGGGTCGTGATGGAAAAGCAGAAGCCTGTGGACTTCCGCGTCGAGGGCGAGCGAAACGACACTTGAGACCGAACCGTGTCCCCATCCAATGTGCCGTTGATACTCCTCGTCGGTGTATTGCGCATCAAGAATCAAGATATCGCTGCCATGGAGAAATTGAATCAGGCTGGCCCGCTCTTCCGCGCCAATTTTCTTCGCCTGTTCCGCACTCATCTGATTTCCGCGGGCGGAATGCAGAAAATCGTACGGCTCGTGATCAGGCAGGAAAGCGATTGAACCAGCACTGGTGAGAAGGCGATAGCCGGCGCAAACGCCTGGATGATTTACGAACATGGCGCGCACCTGCACCTTACCAATAGTGAACTCCATTTCGGTCAGCGCTTTGATGTCCACGGTGCCGGAGAGCTCGCGCATCGCTACCGGGAAGAATGGCGCTTTCATCGGTTCAGCGAGAATTTCGCTAAAGCTTGTATCGATACCGTTGTAGCCAAGCACGCGGATCTCATTTTTCTTGTCGTATACCGGAGAAAAGAAAGGCAGTCCCTGAATGTGGTCCCAATGCGCATGGGTTATTAACAGCGAGAGCTTGATCGGTTTCGCGCCGAATTCCCTGTGCAATGTACTCCCGAGCGGACGGATCCCGGACCCGGCATCAAGCACGATGATTTCGCCGTCTGCCCGCACCTCTACACAAGTGGTATTGCCGCCGTAACGGACGGTGCCGACGCCGGGCACTCCTATGGAGCCGCGCGTCCCCCAAAATTTGATTCGTGCGGGCGATACTGAAACGCTACGCATGGACAAGAGAGCGTGGATTCTGCCACGCGTTTTTAATTAAACCAAGCGATTTGATGATTTGGTACAGCGGTTCACGCGAACCGTCCGGGCGATTGAGGTAAGTCGCCTCTACCTAAAAAAAGATAGGGATGATCAAGATCGCCAGAATATTGACGACTTTGATCATCGGATTGATTGCAGGCCCGGCGGTGTCTTTATAAGGATCGCCCACCGTATCACCAGTGACTGCTGCGGCATGAGCGAAAGAGCCTTTGCCACCGAGATTTCCTTCCTCGATAAATTTCTTCGCGTTATCCCATGCGGCCCCGCCCGATGTCATCGCGATGGCGATGAATAATCCGGTCACGATCGTGCCAACCAGCAGCCCGCCCAGGACGACCGGTCCCAGCGGTTTAATGATCGCCACCAGGATGACTGCGACCAGCGGCAACAATGCGGGAACGATCATTTCTCGCAAAGCCGCCTTGGTTACAATGTCCACGCATGTCCCGTATTCGGGCCTGTCATGTCCGGTCAGGATTCCCGGCTTCAGTTGCAATTGCCGACGCACTTCGCGCACGACCGCGCCGGCTGCTTTGCCTACCGCGTCCATGCTAAATGCCGTGAACGTGAATGGCAGGAGTCCACCGATGAAAAGTCCGATGATCACTTTCGGGTCGCTGAGGGAGAATTGATACGAAAACACTCCGCCGCTAGCGTTGATATGTCCGCGCAATTCCTCCACATACGAGCCAAATAAAACCAGCGCAGCCAGTCCCGCTGAAGTGATCGCATAACCTTTTGTGACAGCTTTCATGGTGTTCCCAACTGCATCCAAGTCATCCGTCACAACGCGAACTTCCCTCGGCAATTTGGCCATTACCGCCACGCCACCGGCGTTATCTGTGATTGGACCAAATGAATCGAGGGAGATGATGACGCCCGCCATGGACAGCATCGACATCACCGCAATCGCAATTCCATAGAGCCCGGCGAAATGAAAAGTAACCAGGATTGCTGCTCCGATGAATAGCACAGGCAGCGCAGTGGCGTGTTCTCCGGCCGCCAACCCAGCAATGATATTCGTGGCGTGACCGGTCTCGGATGCGTATGCGATTTTTTTAACCGGCCGGAAATGGGACGATGTGTAGTAATTTGTGAGCGCGACGATGACCGGAGTCATTATCAGACCGACCAGCGAAGCAAAATAGAGCTGAGCGGGAGAGCGCAAGATGCCGTCGATTGTTACTCCGCCTGGGAAGAGGCTGCGCGTGGCCGGCCAGAACAAAATTGCAGAGATCAGCGCGTTGATCATGACCGCACCCATCAAGACGGCTGCCGGTTTACCGCGCGCTACGTTTACAAATAAAATTCCGCAAATCGCGCCCAGCACGGAAATTCCACCGAGGACGAACGGATAAACGATGGCCGCTGGATTTCCGGAAAGTGTCAACAGACCGGCCAAGATCGCGCCGACCAAACTGACGGCGTAAGTTTCAAAAACGTCCGCAGCCATGCCGGCGCAGTCGCCGACATTGTCTCCGACATTATCGGCGATTACTGCGGGGTTGCGCGGGTCGTCTTCTTCAAGACCGCTCTCGATCTTGCCGACCAGATCGGCGCCTACGTCAGCAGCTTTTGTGTAAATGCCGCCGCCCAATCGCGCGAAAACGCTAATGAGACTGCCACCCAGCGCGAGTCCAACCAGGCTGCGAACGGCCGCGTCGCTTCCGATGAGCTTTGCCGCGATCATGTAGAAGATCGAGACCGAGAGAAGCGCCAGCCCAACTACAAGCAAACCAGTCACCGAGCCACCGTTGAACGCCATCCGTAACGCATTGAGTCGCGCGACTGTGGCGGCCTGCGCCGTGCGAACATTTGCCAGCACAGCCACACGCATGCCGATGAAACCTGCCGCTAGCGAACAAAAGGCGCCGATTACAAATCCAATCGCCGTCGAGTGATCTTTGAATATGAAGAGCAAAATAAAAATCACGACTGCAATCACGCTGATCGTTTTGACTTGCCGATTCAAATAAGCCCTGGCGCCCTCCTGCACAGCACCCGCGATCTCTCGCATCCGCTCGTTTCCCGAAGGAGCCCGGCTCACTGCTGCGATCAAAAAGAACGCAAATGCCAGACCGATCGCGGCGCAGACCATCGACAGTGGCACCCCTGCGTTGAGAATATTTAAGGCCAGAAAATTCATCATCGCGTCGGAGTTGAAGCGCACGACTCTATGAAGAATTGCCGCGCTGGCAAAGGCTATTTGCCGTCTTTGCGCGGCACAGTTCGCTTGCTAGGAAACTTTGAAACCCGAATTTCGATTATCGGATTTTCTCACGGCCCTATGGCTGAGTAAGATCGAAAATTATGGCCGGCACCAGGATTGCCACATTAGCCGAGGCGCATCTCCGCGGCCCGAGGTTCGTTTTCATCGCAGCATTGTTTGCGGCATTGGGCGGGCTTCTGTTCGGCTACGACACAGGCGTCATCTCGGGTGCGCTCATTTTTATCAAACGCGAATTTGGCCTAACGACGGCAGCCGAGGAAATTGTTGTCAGCGGCGTTCTGCTAGGCGCCACCATCGGCGCGATCATTGGTGGAAAAGCCGCCGATTTTTTCGGGAGACGACGGGTCTTGCTTGTGACTGCGGCAATCTTCGGTATCGGCGCGCTCACCAGCGCGATAGCGCCATCACCTGCGATCCTGATCGTTAGCCGCGTCGTTCTCGGATTGGCGATCGGTCTCGCCTCAACGAACGTTCCGGTTTATCTCTCCGAAGTTGCGCCTGCGCGTGCGCGCGGCTGGGTCGTATCGCTCTTTCAACTCGCCGTGACCATCGGCATCGTCATTGCGTATCTGACCGATTACGCCTTCGCTGGCATGGAAGGCTGGAGATGGATGCTAGGCCTGGCCGTCGTTCCGGCACTGGTCTTCGGCGCTGGCATGTTTTTTCTGCCGGAAACGCCGCGATGGCTCATTCGTGGCGGGCAACATGAAGTCGCGCACCGGGTGCTCATTCGCATCCGCGAACTTGCCGATGTCGATGTGGAAATCGAAGAGATCAAGGCGAGCCTGGCCCAACAGACTGAAAGCGGACGCTGGGTCGATTTGCTGAGCCAGCAAGTGCGCCCTGCTCTCATTGTTGGATTAGGCCTCGCCATCTTTCAACAGATTACCGGCATCAACACGGTCATTTATTACGCGCCAAAAATTCTTCAGGCCGCTGGATTCAATTCCGCTTCGGGTGCAATTCTCGCGACCGCCGGCGTCGGTGTCGTAAATGTCAGCATGACAATTATCGCGATGTTCTTGGTTGACCGCGCCGGGCGCCGGCCACTGTTACTGGTCGGTATCGCCGGAATGATCGTCACGCTCGGCATGCTCGGTTTGAGTTTTCGCATTTCAAACCAATCGGTACAGCTCGCCTGGATTGCTGTGATTTGCCTGATGGGCTACGTAGCTTCGTTTGCAATTAGCCTCGGGCCAATCTTCTGGCTCATGATCGCCGAGATTTATCCACTAAAAATTCGCGGGTTGGCCGAGGGGATGGCTGCCACATTCAACTGGGGCTCGAACCTGTTGGTCTCACTCACGTTTCTGACGTTGGTCGAGAAACTCGGCGCGAGCTCAACGTTTCTGCTTTATGCGTTTGCGTCAGTGGCGTCGTGGCTCTTTGCCTATTATCTGGCTCCGGAAACGAAAGGCCGCACGTTGGAAGAGATCGAAGCATTCTGGAGAACGGATCGTCGCCATCGCCAGATGCCCAATTGAAGCTCTTGGTATAGTGCGCCACAAGTTACGTTGCATATAAAGGCTCCGATAAAATCGCTGCGTTCTGCTCGCCTCTCCTCTTGCTGTAGGGGAGAGGATTGAGGTGGGGGCATGCGAGGAACACAGAAACCCAAAGTCGCAAACCCTCACCCTGCGCTCTCCCTTGGCAAGAGAGAGGCGAGATTAACGCGCTGATGTAAAGCAACGAAGTGTAGCTGTTACCACACTAGGTTAGCCGTTCGCGATTGTGCCGTTTCTCCAGATCGAGAACCGGTCCGATGGGAACGATGCGTGTGGGATTAATTTCGGTGTGCGTCATGTAGTAATGACGCTTGATGTGATCGAAATTGACGGTGTCGGCAATGCCAGGCTGCTGATACAAATCCATCAAATAAGCCTGCAAATTTGGATAGTCGATGATACGGCGCAGGTTGCATTTGAAATGGCCGTGATAGACGGCGTCGAAGCGAATAAGCGTGCAAAAAAGTCGCCAGTCCGCCTCGACGATACGGTTGTCGAAAAGGAAGCGGCTTCTTGATAAGCGCTCTTCTAGTCGATCGAACGCTTCAAAAACTCTGCGGCACGCTCTTTCGTAGGGTTGCTGGCGCGTTGCAAAACCCGCTCTGTAAACGCCATTGTTGATGTTGTCGTACAGAAAATCCGAGAGCTTCGCGTGCTCGGTTTCGATGTCTTTCGGGAAAAAATCGCGATCTTTATGCTCGGCAAAGTCGTTGAAGACGTCGTTGAACATCCGACAGATGTCGTCCTCGCAGTTATTGACGATTTTGTTCGTTTGCTTGTCCCAGAGCACTGGCACAGTGACGCGCTCGTCATAATCTGGTGCGGTTGCTTTGTAAGCTTCGCTCAAAAAATGGAAGCCATTGACCGTATCCGTGGAATCAAAAGGTGCACCGGGCGATATCTTGCCGGATGGATCGCGAAACGCCCAGCCTTTCTCATCCCGAATAGGATCGACAACTGTCATACCGATCGCTTCTTCGAGTCCTTTCAACTTTCGAAAAATGATCGTGCGACTGGCCCATGGGCACGCCAGCGAAACATAAAGATGATAACGACCCGCGACAGCGGGATACGATGTCGATCCATCGGCCGAGATCCATTCACGGAATGCGTCTTCCTGGCGTTGAAATTCTCCCGAATCGGATTGCTCGGCTGGAAATTGCGCTTTCATTGTTCGGCTTTCGAACTGTAGGGCGTCTGTGTGAGACGCCAAAAGGATTTACCGGCGTTTCACAGAAACGCCCTACAACACCCTATTTCGGCGGCTTGAAAAGAGCCGTGTCGAGGATGAACCACAGATGGATCACCCGTGCCAGGGAAATTTACATCCACTGGCTAATGCCCGTGACGTGAAATGCCCGGCACGTTGACAGCCAAAAATGTCAGTGGTACCGTCGCGCAAATTTACGCGGAAGTCCGCAAAAGGCGGGTTATACCGCAGCTGATTATAGAGACTTGCATACATCGTTAAACAGTCAGGTTTTGGTGCTGAACCGGCTCTGGCAGGCGGTGAATATCTGCAGCGCCCGCCGCGCGTTCTCGCTGGTGTATGCCGGTCACGCTCAGATTGTATCGTCCGATGACGCTAACAATTTCTTGACCCACGATTTCGAAAACTGGCGCGATCTATCCGCGAACGCGCCGGACCACGAAGTAGTCACGACTATTTCGTTCAAGATTCGGATCCCGCGGGTGATCGTCCTGCTGGTATTCGATCGGCTTCCGAAGAAGGAGGTAAAATTTACCCGCCATAATGTCTTCGAGCGCGACAAGAACACGTGTCAATACTGCGGTGAACTTTTCGATCGGAGCGAACTCAATCTCGATCACGTCGTGCCGCGCGACCGCGGCGGAACGACCACGTGGGAAAACGTAGTTTGCTCATGCATCGGGTGCAACACGCGCAAGGGCAACCGGCTTCCGCGCGAAGCGCACATGAGTTTGATCCGCAAACCAAAACGGCCAAAATGGCGGCCGTTCGTCCAGATTACGTTCTCTGCTCCACAGCACGATCTCTGGAAGCACTTTGTCGACCTCGCGTATTGGAATGTGGAATTGAGTGATTAGCATCGCTCAATTCGCCCGTGATTCGTTGAAGGGTTGAACCGTTAAAGCGGAGCCGCCGCTTCATCGCTCTAACTGGTTATCGCTTCAACGCGTCCAAGATCGGTTGCGGGTAAATACCGAACCAGATCGTACAGAGAATCAGCGCGCTAATTGCCAGACGCGACAGCCCGTTCACAGGTATTTTGGCAATGTTTGTCGTGGATTGCCAATACATCGCGCGAACGACTTTGAGATAATAATAAAATCCGCAGCCTACCGTGAGCACGCCCACAACGACCAGCGCGACCTGACGCTGCAGAACTGCTGCGTAAAAGATATAGAACTTCCCCAAAAATCCCGCCGTGAAAGGGACCCCAGCAAGCGAGACCATCCCGATCAGCATCGCGAAGGCGAGAAAGGGCGAACGTCTGGCAAGACCATCGAAATCGGAAATTTCTTCGCCAGTTTGCTGAGCAACAATTATCAAGACAGCGAAACTGAGGAGCGTCATCAGCAAGTAGGCGACGAGATAGAAAGATACGGCGCGAACATCGAAACAGACCACACCGATAAGCAGATAGCCCGCATGCGCGATGCTGGAATACGCGAGCAGCCGTTTTAGGTTCGCCTGCGGCAGCGCTGCAAGATTTCCGTAGATCAGCGTGAGCAGCGCGATCAGAACGACCAGCCGCTGCGTTTCCGGCAGCACCAGGAACGGCTGTAACACACGGAGCAGCACCACAAACCCCGCCGCCTTCGAACCAACGGAGAGATACGCAGTTACCGGCGTGGGTGCACCTTGATAAACATCCGGCACCCAGATTTGAAATGGGACAGCTGCGATCTTAAAGCCGAGGGCGACCAGAACGAAACCCATCCCCAATAACGCTGCGTTGTGGTTAATAGCCGGATTTGCCAGCGCCTCAGTGAGCCTATACAAATTTGTCTGGCCGGTCACGCCGAAGATCCAGGCGATTCCATACACAAGAAACGCTGTGGAGAGTGCGCTGAGCACCAGATACTTCGTGCCCGCTTCCAGAGTGATCGGGTTGCGCCGGGTAAAGCTGACCAGCACGTAAAACGAAATCGTAACCAACTCGAGCGAGACAAAGATAAAGACGAAATCAATTGCCGATACCAGGTACATCAGTCCGAGGCACGTGAAAATAGGCAGCGTAAGAAATTCGCCGAGACCTGACTGCGGCGCCGCGCCGGGAAAGGAACGGCGGACTACCGGGGCGTAATCCGCCATCATGATCAGCACGAAGATCGTGGTCACCAGTGCGAATTGCTTGAAGAAGATCGACAGGCGATCTGCGGTGTAAAAACTCCAGAAACCTGTCGCTTGGTCCGGCGAGGGAGATGGAGCCACGAAGAAACTGGCGAGAAGAACTATCGCCAGACCAGCAATTGCAGCGAAGGCCAGAATTCGCTTATCAATTTTCGTGGCAAATGTTTCGACCAGCAGGATCACCATTCCCAGCACCAGCACCGCAATCTCAAGTTCTGGCGCTGTGATCCTCATCATCTGTTTGCGCTGAGATAAGTCCGGAACCTGGGCGCCACCACTCGCACGAAGGATTGTGGAAAGAATCCGTAGCAAAGAAGCGCGCCCACCAGCAGGGCAACTGGCACGCGCAACGCCAGACGAAGATCGAGCAGTTGCTTCCACCGCTCACTTACCGTGCCCATAAACATTTTGCGATAGGCGCGCAGCATGTAAACCGTCGAAATCACCACTCCCCAAAGCGCAAGCACGGTCGCGATTTGAAAAATATGAAAGCTATCCATAACCCAGCCGTTCTTGAAGGCGCCGAAGAAGATCATGATTTCGCCGGCAAAGTTCGCCAGGCCGGGAAGACCGACCGCAGCAAAAGCGCCAAATCCAAACGCAAGCCCAGCGAAGGGCATCACCTTGGCAAGGCCGCCAAGTTCATCGAAGACCAATGTGCCTGTCCGCTGTCGTAATTCACCTGCGAGCGCAAATAGCAGCGCAATTGAAAGACCATGAGCGAACATCAAAACAGCGGCACCGGTCACACCAAGAATGCCGGCGCTGGCAATCCCGAGAAAAATGTAGCCCATGTGCATCACGCTCGAGTAACCGAGCATCCAATCGAGCCGCTTCTGGGCGATTGTAACCAGCCCTACATAAATGATGTTACCGAGCAGCAAGATCACGAGCAGATTCGTCCAGTGACGCGCGCCTTCCGGCAGCAGCGGAACGGCGAGACGCAAAAGTCCGTACAGCCCAAATTTTTTTAACACTCCGGCGTGCAACATCGCTGCTGGCGCCGGGGCCGAAGCGTAGGCTTCCGGCGCCCATGTGTGAAATGGAAAGAGCGAAACGAGAATTCCGAAGCCGATAAGCAACAGCAGGTAGATGTGGCGTTGTGCGTCTGCTGTGATTTGTCCCGCGCTCGCAGCAGTCTGCAACGCGCGAATGTCAAAGCTGCGTGATGCTGCCGGAACGCTTTGATACAGCAGGATCAAGCCAAGCAGCAAAATAAAACTTCCGATCGCCAGGTAGATTGTAATTTTCCATGCCGCCGCGGCCCGATTTCCGCTTCCCCAGATTCCAATCAACAAAAATGTAGGAATCAACGCTAGCTCGTGAAATGCATAGAAGAAGAATAGGTCGATTGAAGCAAATGCGCCGATCGCGCCACCGGAGATAAATAAAAGGCAGGCATAGAATGCATTTTCATATCTCTCGATAGCGCCGGCAAACCAGACCGCAGCCACCGTAACAATAGTGGCAAGCAGCACCATTATCAGGCTCAAGCCGTCGATGCCCGTCGTGAAGCTGAGTCGCCACTCGCGAGAGATGGTAAATGAGGTGACGTGTTGAAAACCGCTCTGGCCGTGTCCGAATGAGGCAAGGAGAAAGCCCGCCGCTAAAAACGTCAAAACTGACGCGGCTAACGCCGTCTTACGGGCGGGCATGCCGACCATGATCAAAATGGCCGCAATGATCGGACAGAAAATGATGAAAAGGACCATTAGTGAAAGACAAACGGGTTAAAGCTTATAGCTCACGAAACACACGAAAACACGCGGACAAGGAGAATGACGAAGCACGAATGACGAATGACGAAAGAAGCCCGAATGCTCAAATGACGAAATCGCGCCCGGCATTCGTGTCCTGTATTCGGATTTTGTCATTCCTTCGTCATTAGACATTCGTCATTCGGCATTGCTTTCACGGTCATTTAACGAAACACAGCGAAGTAAATGACGGCAACAACACCAAGCCCGAAGACAAAGACGTAACCTTGCAGATTTCCCACTTGAACCAGCCGCAAAAGAGCGCCGATTCCCCATGTTCCGCGGCTACTCCCGCCCACCGCGCATGCGTCGATGATCCATCGATCAACAAAGGCTGACACGGGCGCGAGGAGTTCCTGCGTCCAGTAAATCAGCCAGTTGTAGAACTCGTCGAAATAGAATTTGTGGCGCACCAGCTCCAAGTCCTTCAGGGGTTCAGTGGCTCGATTGCCGTAAAGAGCAATCGCCAGCCCGGTTCCCGCTATCAGGGCGACGATCGCAAGCGCGGGAACAACGATTGCAACTTCCCTTTCCACTGGGAGTGCGAGGAACTTTCGCGCAAAGAACGAAAATCCACCAAAAGTCGCCAGGAGCGCGAGCGCGATTAACGGCACAGTCATTACCGGTGGTGATTCGCGGCTGTTACGCGCTATGTCGCTGCGTGGTCTGCCGAAGAAGACAATCACGAGCATGCGGATCACGTAGAAAGCGGTCAGGAACGCCGTGAACAACGCCACGGCGAAAATCGGCGTGTTGCGTTCGTAGGCGAGCGCAAGAATTGCGTCTTTGCTGAAGAAGCCGCTAAACGGCGGACAGCCGATCAACGCCAGCGCACCGACAACGAAGGTAATAAATGTGATCGGGAGTTTCCGGGAAAGGCCTCCCATTTGCCAGATGTTCTGCTCGTGGTGAAGCATCACAATGACTGAGCCGGCGGCGAGGAACAGAAGCGCTTTGAAGAACGCATGTGTGAACAGGTGAAACATGGCTGCGTCGTTCGAAGCAAGACCGACGGCCATCACCATGTAACCGAGCTGTGATAACGTGGAGTATGCGAGAATTCGCTTAATGTCGTTCTGCTGCGTTGCGATTAACGCAGCCATCACTGCCGTGATTGTGCCGATCCAAGCAATCACTAGCAGCGCCGTCTGGGACCCTTGGATGATGAACGCAACGCGGGCCAGCATGTAAACACCTGCTGCGACCATCGTCGCGGCGTGAATCAACGCGGAAATTGGCGTCGGGCCTTCCATCGCGTCTGGCAACCAGACGTGCAGCGGAAACTGGGCCGACTTGCCAATCGCACCGCAGAAAATCAAGAGGGCGACAACTGTCAGAAACATCGGATGCCCCGTTAATGTCGACATCTGCGGCGCAACCTCAGTGAAAACAACGGAGCCAGTCGCCATCCAGAGCATCAGGATTCCAATCATGAATCCGAAATCGCCAATGCGCGTTGTGATGAATGCTTTGTTGGCCGCATCCGCAGCGGCATCCCGATAGAACCAGTGGCCGATCAAGACATAAGAGGTAAAGCCGACTAGTTCCCAAAAGATGAAAAGCATGACGAAATTATTCGCCAAAACGATGCCGAGCATCGCGAACATGAAGAGCGACAGCGCTGCGAAATAACGGGCCTTGCCTTCGTCGTCTCGCATGTAACCCAGCGAATAAATGTGGATGGCCGCTCCAACGCCCGAAACCAGGACAGCCATTGTCCTGCTCAACTGATCCAGCGTCAGGCCTAAGGGGACTTGAAAGACACCACTAATGCTGATCCACATGAACTCAGCGGCCCCTTGAGTCCCATGCGCAAATATGAAACAACTGCAGATGAAGCTTACGAGCACTGCAGCAATAGAGATCGAACTGCTCAACATTTTCCATCGACGGGTGAACAGCGTGATTACGGCGGCGCTAACCAGCGGCGCGAGCAGAACGATCCATGGCAAGAGTGAGTTCATACAATTAGTGCCCGCGAGTCACGCGACATTCGTCTAGCTATTCGTGTTCATTCGCGTGATTCGCGGGATCAAAATCTTAGTTGCCTGATATCTTTGACGTCCGTTGTTTGGCGCACCCGGTAGAGCGCGACGAGAATCGCGAGACCCACGGCAACTTCTGCAGCCGCCACGGTGATGATGAAAAAGACAAATACCTGCGCGTTGTAATTTGGCAGGCCGCTTGAATCGACACGGAATCGCGAAAACGCAACGAGTGACAGATTCGCCGCGTTCAACATCAACTCCAATGACATGAGAATGATGATGAGATTGCGTCGTAACATCACGCCGGCAAACCCAATTGAAAAAAGAATGCCGCTTACGAGGAGATAATCGCCGAGCGTGACCATCTTTATCGAGGCTCGCGTTTGCTTAAGAGCACCACGCCAATGGTCGCCACCAGCACGAGAACTCCTACGATTTGAAACGGCAGATTGTAATTGCGAAAGAGCGCCGCGCCGATGCTCCGCACATCGTCAGTCGTCGATTCCGAAAGCGACGGAAAAGTCTGTCGCGCGGCCTCGAAGCGCCCGATCGTGAGGAAAATCTCAATGAGCAAAATGACCGCCACGGCGATCCCGCCCGCGGCAGCGAGCCAATTGATTCGACGTCGTTCTTCGGCCTGCAGGTTAAGGAGCATGATAATGAAAAGAAAAAGCACCATTACGGCGCCCGCATAAACCAGAACCTGAATGATGCCGACAAAATAGGCGTTGAGTGACATGAATAGCGCAGCGAGTCCTAGGAACGAAACAACGAGACTGAGCGCGCTTGCCACAGGATTGCGATTGATGACAACAGCTGCGCCAAAAATCAACGTCATCAGCGCAAAGACCCAAAATAAAAATGACGACATTATCGATTGCCGATTGGGGATTGAAACTCGGTCGCTTCCATCGCTCGCTCGCCGCTACCCATCGCGGCTTTGCCTTCTGTCTCGGCGATCCCTCGCCTCGGCTGCGGATTGCGGAAAGAAAACATCACTATTTTTTCTCGTTCCATTTCAAGACAACGCCATGCATTACTCCGCCGATTTCGAGCAGCTTCTCCTTGTGGTGCACCATTTCCGCGCGCGTGAATCCGGTGATGGCATAGTCTTTGCGCAGAAAAATCGCCTGCTCGGGACAAACCTCCTCGCACATCCCGCAGAAAATGCAGCGGATCATGTCTATATCGAATGCCTCCGGATATTTCTCCACCTTGGCGAAGCGATC
This sequence comes from Verrucomicrobiota bacterium, assembly GCA_003217875.1. GTDB lineage: Bacteria > Verrucomicrobiota > Verrucomicrobiia > Chthoniobacterales > UBA10450 > Udaeobacter. Next base: position 5,447 of record QHMR01000016.1, on the reverse strand, counting down.
CGTTGAAGGAATCTCACCAGGAATAATCTTGATCGCGCGTGGCGGACAAATGAATTCGCAGAGTTGACACGCGACACAACGCACGCGGCCATCCTCATCCCGCACCAGGGCAGGCGCGCCGCGATAATGATCAGGCAGGCTGCTGTCCCATTTTTCCTCCGGATACTGCATGGTGACTTTGGTGCGGCCGAACAGCATGTTCTTAAAATGCTTAAGCGTGATGGTAAGACCGGCGACGATCGCAGGTAGATATAGTCGCTCGCGCCAGTTCAATCTCGGTCGTGGAACGGTGACGGTAGCCATTTCTAATCTTCCTCTACCTCTTCCTTTTCGTCTGCTATCTCTCCGTATTCGGCTGAATCTTCGGCGATCCGGCAACCCAATTGATCGAGCATTACAAAAAGCATTCTTACGATTTCTTCGAGGATTGTCTTTCCTTTTACAATCGCATCCGCAGCGCAGCAGTGCCGTGCGACCAATAGATCGAGGCACGCTGCAGCCTCCAAGGCCGAACCATGCGCAATTTGGAAAAAGCGAGCGCGGTCTTTCCGGGAGAACTTTCCATTTCCTTCAGCGATATTCAGGGCAACGCTGTCGCCTGATCGCTCCAAGTGATCGCGGGTAGATGTCTTTTTCGTTGCCGATTCGATCAGATCTTGCGACCAAGTCGCGAATTCTAATGCTCGTTGATAGACAGTCAGCTTCTCGTGATGGAACCCCATAGGAAGTAAGATCAGGTTTGGATTGAGATTAAGAGCGAGAGGAAGAGGAAGAGGAAGATTAGGGGCGAATGAAAGGCAAAATTGCCGCGACAATGAAAATGTTTACCAACGCAATTTCGAAAAAGAAAACCCAACCAAGCCGCATGAGCTGGTCCCACCGGAAACGGGGTAGCGTCCAGCGCACCCACATGAAAATGAAGATCATGATGGTCACCTTGGCGAAGAAGACTGCGATATTGATCAGTCCAAAGATCCAGCCGTGTGAGCCGTCGGGAATCCCGGGGAAATGCCAGCCTCCGAAAAATAATGTGACGATCACAGCCGAGCCGGTGATCATGGCGGCGTATTCGCCGAGAAAATACAAGGCGAACTTCATCGAACTATATTCGATGTTATAGCCGCCGGCGAGCTCCTGTTCAGCTTCCGGCAGATCAAATGGCAGGCGATTTGTCTCTGCGAAAATGGCAATCATAAACACAAGGAAGGAAATCACCATGGGAACAGTGAGCAGCCATTTCCACGGGTTCGTCCAGTCGCCAACAAACGGCGCGATGAACCAGCCATGCTCAATCTGATAACTCACCACGCTGGTCAGGCGTAAATTTCCAACCAGGAGAAAAACCGGGATAACTGCCAGGCCAAGCGAAAGTTCGTAGGAGAGCATTTGCGCGCTCGAACGGATACCGCCGAGGAATGGGTATTTGGAATTGGATGCCCAGCCGCCGATCACGATTCCGTAAACGCCAAGCGACGCGATAGCGAACACGAAAAGAATTCCTACGTTTACATCCGCAATCACCATCGGAACACCGAAAAGCGTGCTGCCGAAGGGAACGACCGCGATTGTGATGATGGCCGGCATCACGGCGAGGCACGGTGCGAGCCAGTAATAAAAAGTGTTCACGTTGGCGGGCGTGAAATCTTCTTTCAGCAGCAATTTGAACATGTCCGCAATGGGCTGGAATAGACCGGCTGGCCCGACGCGATTCGGTCCTAGGCGATCTTGAATAAACGCGCTCACGCGCCGTTCGGCGTACACGGCGTAGGACACCATCGGCAGAATCACAAGAAACAACATGCCGATGATTTTCAGCAGGGACGTGATGAGGAAAACAGAATCCATCTCAGTGCGAGCGGACGGCGCGGCGTAAGGCCTGAACGGCGACCGCTTCCTCGATCTTTGCTTCGTCGCTGGGATGCATTGGCGGCAACTCTTCCATTTGTAGAATGTGCACCCCCAGGTCGCCGATCTTGCTCAAGCTTAACCCGGCGAACTGCGGAACCGTCTCGCTGATCTGGCGAAAAACATCCTCGATGGAAAGAAGCGAGTCGCCTCCGCCAACCGCCTGGAGCAGATCTCGTAAAATTTCCCAATCATCGCGCGCATTGCCGGGCGGACGCACGGCACGATTCAATCGCTGCAATCGTCCTTTGCCGTTTACCATTGAGCCTCGTTTTTCGGCAAAACCACACGCGGGTAGAACAACAGTCGCTTTTTCGGTCGCATCATTCGGCAAAATATTCATGGCGATCAATGCAGGGAGCTGGGCGAGTTGTTCGACCGGTATGCCCAAGTGCATCGCGTTTTCTTTGAAGATCGCCAGCGCTTTGATTTGTCCGGACCTTACCGCGTCAGCAATCGACATGAGTTTCGCGCCAGGTTCAGACTCGGAGCCAAGAATGAGTCGCGCACCGTTGGTGTTTGGATTGCGATCTTCGCTCAGCAAAATGTCGTCACCGGGGCCACGTCTGGGGACGATATCGATCATCTGCACGCCTAAGGACTTCGCCAATTGCAACGTCAGCCACAGCTCCTCGTTCGTCATGCGGCCGGAGGCGATGATGGCAATCTCAGCGCCCGAAAACTGCTTTAGTTGAAGCGCCGCCTGCTCGATCGCCGTCGGCCAATCCACCGCGAAAAGTCTCCCACCGGAACGTATCCGCGGTTCGAGCAGACGGTTTTCAGCTTCAAGATATTTGAAGTTGAGCCGGCCATAATCGCACATCCAGGAGGAATTGACGTGATCGTTATCTCGCGGTGTTTGCCGATAGATCACGTCCTCACGACTGCCGATGATGGTGTTGCAACCGGTAGCGCAACTCGTGCAGATGCTCTTCGTTTCTTTCAGGAACCAAACGCGCATTTTGAAGCGAAAATCCGTTGACGTGAGCGCGCCTACCGGACAGATGTCGACGGTGTTGAGAGAGTAATTATTCTCCAGCCGCTTGCCTGGATGCGCTGTCAGCACCGTGTAACTGCCACGGTCAACGAACCCGAGGACGTCATCGTGTGCGATTTCCTGGCAAAAACGGATGCAGCGCGAACAAAGAATGCAACGCTCGTCATCCAGTGTCACGCGCGGACCGATCAACACATTTTTCGGTTTCTTGACTTTGTGCTCGAGAAAACGCGATTTCGAGTTACCGAAATCGACGCTGAATTCCTGCAAACGGCACTCGCCAGCCTGATCGCAAATCGGACAATCGAGCGGATGATTGATGAGGAGAAATTCCATGACGCCGCGCTGACATTCCTTCACCAGCGGCGAGTTGGTGCGAACAGCCATGCCTTCGGATACATCCTGAGCGCAGGAAATTTGCGGACGCGGCATCCAATTGGTGATCGGTTTGCCATCCGCGCCGAGCTCCGGCTTGCGATCCGGGCCGAGGCGCGGGAATCCCATTTCGATCAAACACATCCGGCAATTACCGGGCGAACTGAGCTTCTTGTGGTAACAGTAGCGCGGGACGAAAACACCGACCTGCGCGCACGCCTCGATCACGCGTGTGCCCTTGGGAAACTGATGCCATGCGCCATCAATCTGGACATTGAACATTGGGGTACTCGGATCAGGCATATCTAAGGAAAGCAGGAACGCAGGAAATCTCTTATAATTGTAGGTCGATCCCTTCGAAGCCTCGCTCTCGACGAACTCGCTTCATCGTCAAAGGCATTGAAGAAAAATTCAGGATCAGGTCGTCGGACAATCCCGCGGCTTTCAGATAGCTACGGACGATGGCGAAGTGCACTTTCTCCAACGCCTCGACTGCCTTTAGTTCAACAACAATTTTGTCTTCAACCAGAAAATCAATTCTGTGCTCGCCGATTTGATGATCCCGATAAAAAAGAGGGATCGATTTTTGTCGTACAAAGGCAATCCCGCGGATCGCAAACTCAACAGCCAGTGCCTGTTCGTATACCGTTTCCAGAAATCCTGGCCCAAGCTCGCGATGTACCGCGATCGCCGCTGCGATGATTGACTCAGTGATTTCTGAATCCCTCAATGCTTTTCCTGCATTCCTGCTTTCCTCAGACATACTCTAAATTGTTCCTTTAGCGCCGGCTGTTTCCCATCCGGGATCGTGTGCCATGGGAACGGTGGGAATCAGTTCTTCCTCAATCAACTCTTCGGGCGTGTACTCGGGCGGAAGCGGCGGGGGGACTGGTTTCTGCGCGCGTGCCGCAAATTCCTCTGGAAATTTCTCAACGAAACTTTGCGTCGGCCAGGCGCATGCTTCGCCAAATGCGCAAATGGTGCGGCCGGCAATGTTATCGCCGATGGTCTTGAGTGTTTTCGGATCTTCCACAACTCCGCCGCCACGCAACATGCGGTCGGTGATTTTCTTCATCCAAAGAGAGCCTTCCCGGCACGGTGTGCATTGGCCGCAGCTCTCGTGCGCGTAAAACTCATTGATATTGTTCAGTACCCAGACCATGTCGCGGGAATCATCAAGCACGATCACGCCGCCAGAACCGGCCATCGAACCGGCCGCTGTCAGTGAATCGAAATCCATCGGGATGTCGTCGATGGACGATTCTACTTCGATCGTTGAGCCATCGGCTTGTCTCTGCTTGAGCTTAAACCGCTCATCGGCACGTAAAACTTTTGCAGAGCTTCCGCCCGGAATGACTGCCTTCAATTTTCGGCCTGGCTTTAACCCGCCCGCCATTTCGTAGATCAACTGGCCCATCGTCACCGCACCGACTTCAATTTCGAAGTAGCCTGGCCGCTGCACGTCCCCGCTCACACACACGATTCGCGTTCCCGTGTTGTTAGGGCGGCCGAGGCGGGCATATTCCGCGCCGCCTATGGCAATAATGTGCCTTATATGGCACAGCGTTTCGACGTTGTTGACGATTGTCGGGCACATGTACAGGCCGAGCACTGCTGGAAAGTAAGGTGGCTTGATTCGCGGATAACCGCGCTTGCCCTCGAGCGACTCGATTAAGCCAGTTTCTTCTCCGCAAATGTAAGCGCCGGCTCCGCGATGAACGTAAACCTCTGTGTCGAATCCGGAGCCGAGAATATTTTTCCCAAGAAAATTGTGCGTGCGCGCTTCTTCAATGGCGCGTTCGAGAATTTTCGCGCCTTCCGGGAATTCGCCGCGTATGTAGACGTACGCTGTGCGCGCGTTGAGCGCGTAACACGAAATCAAGATTCCTTCGAGCAGTTGGTGCGGATCTTCGTGGATGATGTAGCGATCCTTAAACGTGCCCGGCTCAGATTCGTCTGCGTTGCAAATCAAATAGACCGGCCGTTTTTCGTCCAGCTTGATAAAGCTCCATTTCAAGCCGCAGGAAAAGCCGGCCCCACCGCGGCCGCGCAGACCGGAGTTTTTAACTTTGTTGACGATGTCGCTTCGCGACATGGTTACCGCTTGCTTCAACTGTTCGTAACCGCCCTCGCGTAAGTAACAGTCGATATCGATTGTCCAATCCGGGCG
>QHMR01000031.1 GCA_003217875.1 Verrucomicrobiota bacterium | reverse complement strand
AAGACAATGTCGGTGACATCATCGGAAAAGCGCAACGCGGCTTGGGTATTTCCGATTCTGAACTGGCCGAAAAAGCGTCTGTCAGCCCGGAAATAATTCGGAAGCTGCGCGAGGGCGAATTCGACGAACCTGCCCTTCAAAGCGTAGCGCCTATCCTTGGCCTCGACGGCCAAGCCCTCCGTGAACTGGCCAAAGGTGAATGGCGTCCGGAAGAAATCGAAGCAAACGATGGCCTCGCCCAATTCAACACGGATTATGACGGCATGGCCGTTAACGCATACCTTGAATGTGCAACTCATTCTTCTTACGCATGCTCATGCCGACCATGTCGCGGACCTGCCGCGGCTCCGTGAAGAGACGGGTGGAGATGTTTTTACCCCAGTGCGAGAAGCGGTTCCTGGTGCTGAGCCAATCGACGAGGGAAAACATTTTCGGCTCGGCAACTTGGAAATCGAGACGCGCCTGACCTGGGGTCATTCCCCGGGCGGAGTGACGTATGTGGTGACTGGACTTGCCCGTCCGGTCGCGGTTGTCGGCGATTCTCTTTTCGCCGGATCCATGGGCGGCGGAAACGTGTCCTACCGCGATGCGTTACAAAATAATCTCGAGAAAATCCTGACATTGCCGGACGAGACGATCATTTGCCCTGGTCACGGCCCGATGACCACCGTACGCGAGGAGAAGCGGCACAATCCGTTCTTTGCGGGCAAGCTCTAATGTCAGATGTCCGATTTAAGATGGATGATGTAGTCTCGTGCCGTGGATAAGCGCGAGCTTCAGGACCGCACCAGACGATTCGCGCTTCGTGTATTAAAACTCGTGGATGTGCTTCCGAGCACAGCAGCCGGACGCGCAATTTCGAATCAACTGGTGCGTAGCGCGACTTCAGTGGGTGCAAATTATCGCGCTGCGTGCCGCGCACGCTCTCGTGCGGAGTTTGTCGCAAAACTAGGTACAGTACTTGAAGAGGCAGACGAGAGTTTATATTGGCTGGAACTAATTCGCGACGCCAAACTGGTCTCCGAACATAGAATTTCGTTGTTGCTAAGGGAAGCGGACGAACTGACGGCAATTGTTGTTACAGGGCGCAAATCCGCGACGAAAAAGCAGAACATCTAAAATCGAACATCAAACATCTTACATTGCTTACATGAATATTGGTTTTGTCGGAGTTGGACGCATGGGCGCGAACATGGTGCGCCATTTAAAAGATCGGCAGTTCCAGATTACGGCGGTTTACGATATAAACCGCACGAAAGCTACATCTGTTGCTGCCGAGGTTGGTTGCGCGGCGAGCCAGGATTTGTCGGAAGTCACGGCAGAATCGGACGTGATCTTCACGGTAGTGACTGATGACAACGCGGTGCGGCAAATCTTTACCGGAGCTGGTGACAACTTACTCGTAAATGCACGAGGGAAATTATTCATCAACTGCGAGACAATCTCGCCGGGGGTCGAGATCGATGTTGAGAAGCTAGCGCATCAAGCCGGCGCGGAAAGTCTCGAAGCATGCATGGCCTCGAGCATCACCCAGGCACGTGATGGTAAGCTCTATCTGATGTGCGGCGGAGATGAAGCGACATTCCGCAAAGCTGAACCGATTTTGAAGGAGCTCGGTTCAGTCGTGCGCTATATCGGCAAGTCTGGCGAAGCCGCCAAGGTAAAAGCGCTGGTTAACATGGTGATGAACATCAACACCGCCGGTCTGGCTGAAGGACTCGCGCTCGGCGCAGCGCTTGGTCTCGATCTGGAAATGCTGCGAAAGGTGTTTTCGCAAACCGGCGCGAACTCGCGGGTGCTCGAAACCGACGGCGAAGACATGCAAAATCGCGAGCACAGCTGCTATTTCTCCGCTGCGCACGCAGCCAAAGACAGCGGAATCGCTTCTGAGCTGGCGCGCAGCCTCGGTCTCGATCTACCGCTCGCGCGCGCGACCAAGGGACAATACGACCGCATGGTCGCAGAAGGTTTGGGGGAGCTCGATAAATCCGGCATCGCCGAGCTCACCTTCAAAGATCGCCATAAACATTCCGGCGATCGTGTGTGAATTGTCGCGGCGCGCGGGCGACTTAAGCTTCGAGGGCGTTTTGCGGGTGAGAGGAGGTTAACAGCATTCGAACCGCGGGTGGATTGGCATCAGTCTCGCGCCAAAGCGGAGCTAAAGAGCAAAGAACGCGCACTTTTGCTCAAAGCCTTTTAACTCGAATTCGCCAAGCGAGCGCACTGGAACCAGTTCTCGCAATTTTATATGCGCCGTTTCGCTCAGCGCGCAAGGCTCGCCCAACGAACTAGCCAGTTTTTCCAAGCGGAAGATCAAATTTACTTCGCCTCCCATCAAGCTCTCTTCACCCATCGACGCGACACCGCCCATCGCGACCGGCCCGAAGTGAACAACGAAGCGAAACTCCGGCCATTCTTTTCGTTGCAATTCTTTCAGTGCCGAGATTACCGCCACGATCTCTTCCGGGCTCGTAATGGCATCGGGCCAATAGGCAAGGTAACCATCGCCGAGATATTTGTTAATTATCCCGTGCTGACTCTCGATAATCTCCTTGCAACGAAAAATCCACGCTCCGAGAAGGACATCCAAGTCCTCGCTCTGCATGTGGCGACTGAGGGGCGTAAAACCACGAATGTCCGCGACGAGAAGCCAGCAAGGAATATTCTCGATTTCCCGCAACGTTCGCTGCGTCACCACCGTTTTGTATTCGTCTGGAATCGCGAGCGGCTGCCGGAATGTGAAAACCTGATCTCCGATTGTGATTTGATCGCCGTCGGTCAGTCGAATCGGTTGATGAATCCTTCGCTTGTTTAGAAAAGTTCCGTTGCTGCTACCAAAATCGATCAGCCAGGGTTCGCCGATATTTTGCAGATGAATAAGCGCGTGCCGGCGCGACACTTTCGGTGATTCCAACAAGATCGTGTTGGCGGCGGTTCGTCCGAGCGAACAACTGCCACAGATCGGATAGCGTTTGCCGTCGGCTGTCTCCAGCCAAGCACCTTCCTCTGGGGGTAAGTTCACTTAGAGACATTCTATCGAAAAGTGATCATGGACGCAAAGTGTCTCAAACGACGGGGAACCGCTGCGAGCCGGCGATGAACCTCAAGAGGCGTTGTAGGAAGAGGCTCTTCGAGCTTTTAGCTTCCTTCCTAGCCTAATTATGTATACTGGGGTCAAAGTGAGTAACCAACGCGCAGGCGATGTCATGGGCGCGACTTCGCGTGAGTTTGCCAGCGGACAAAAAGTCTTTGGACGCTACATGCTGATCAAGGTCCTCGGGCGAGGCGGAATGGGAATTGTCTGGCTTGCGCGCGACGAAGAACTGGAGCGCGATGTCGCGCTAAAATTTCTTCCCGACCTCATGATTCATGATCATGCGGCGTTTGACCACCTTAGGCGCGAGGCAAAGCGCTGCCTCGAACTGACGCATCCGCACATCGTCCGGATACATGACTTCGTGCATGACGAACGCTCCGGCTGCATTTCGATGGAGTATATCGATGGCGAAACGCTATCGAACTTGCGAGCTGAGAAAGAGCAAAGGGTCTTCGAGCCGGATGAGATCGCTAGGTGGATGAGTCAGCTTTGCGACGCGCTCGATTATGCGCACAATCGCGCGAACGTCATCCATTGTGACTTGAAGCCTGCAAACCTGATGGTGAATCAACGGGGCGATCTGAAGATACAAGACTTTGGTATAGCTCGCAGTCTAACTGATCCCGTCAGCCGGTTAACAGTGGAGCAAGGCCGGAGCGGCACGCTCGTTTATATGAGCCCACAACAACTCAATGGCGAGCGCTGGACACAGTTGGATGACATCTACTCGTTAGGCGCAACCATCTACGAATTGCTTACGAGCAAGCCGCCGTTTTATTCGTGCAACATCGATCGGCAGATTTGCGAGCGAGTTGCTCCTTCGATGACGGAGCGGAGGAAAGAATTGGACATCGAGCCGCCGCTCGTTCCACCGCTTTGGGAAGATGCGATCGCAGCATGTCTGGCAAAGGATCCGTCGCGGCGCCCACAATCGGCTGCCGAGGTTGCGCAGCGACTGCAGCTTGCCTCAAGGCAGACAAGAACAACAAGGAGGGCCCTCGGCAAGAGCTCGAACAAGAAAGCGCTGCTTATCGGTGGCATCGCGATGCTCTCCGTTCTCTCGCTTGCCGGCTTGTACTTCGGAGTATTGAAGCCGCAAGCCAAACCGGTATCACAGGCGGCTGCGATTCCGGAAAAATCGATTGCAGTCTTGCCCTTCGAAAACCGGAGCGAAGAAAAAGCGAACGCCTACTTTGCGGACGGTATCCAGGACGAGATTCTGACGCGGTTATCCAAGATTGCTGATCTGAAGGTGATCTCGCGCACATCGACGCAGCACTACAAAAGTGCGCCCGAAAACCTGCCTGAAATCGCCAGAGAACTTGGCGTTGCCCACATCGTGGAAGGCAGCGTGCAGAAGAGAGGTGACGTCGTGCGCGTGAACGTCCAGCTGATCAAAGCAGCCAATGATTCCCATCTTTGGGCCGACACATTTGATCGCAAACTGACCGACATCTTTTCGGTCGAAAGTGAGGTTGCCAAAGCTGTCGCCGACCAACTGCGCGTACATCTCACGGGCCGGGAAGAGCAAGTCATCAATGCCAAACCGACAGACAATCCTGAGGCCTACGATGCTTACCTGCGCGGTCTGGCTTATAATCTGAAAACGCAAACCACACCGGCGAACTCTCTTGGTGCACAGAAATATTTCAGAGAAGCGGTGCGGTTGGACCCGAAGTTCGCGCTTGCCTGGGCGCTGCTGTCGATCGTAGAGGCGCGCGGCTACGTCACACAGACTCTTCAACCAACGCTCGTCCTGCGTGAAGAGGTAAGGCAGGCGGCTGAAACCGCCTTCACTCTTCAGCCCAATCTCGGGGAGGCTGTATTGGCCAAGGGATTTTATCATTACGCCTGTCTTAAGGATTACGACACCGCCGTGCGTTACCTTGAACAAGCACGTCAGTTCCTGCCGAATAGCAGCCGGATTCCTGAGTCGCTGGCCTATGTCACCCGGAGGCGAGGCGAGTGGGAGCGGAGCGAGGCATACTTCAACGAAGCCGAGCGGCTTGACCCGCGCGACACTCTCCTACTCGTCGAGCATGCATATTCCTATATTTCCCTTCGGCGTTTCCCGGAAGCGCTCCGGAAGCTTGAGCAGGTTCTCGATATCACGCCGGACGACGTAGATGCTCTCGCGCTAAAGGCGAGTATCGCACAAGCGGAGGGAGACCTGCCGCGAGCAGCTGGACTACTCGCTCCGCTGTATCTGAACGCCGACGACACCCAGGCGTTGGAAGCACAAGTTTACCAAGCGATTTTGGAGCGCCGCCCCGCGCAAATCATCCCTCGGCTAAAGGAAATAATTGCCAAGCCCAATCCAACGCTGGGTTTCGTCAATGGCGAACTGCGCTTTTGGCTAGGCTGGGCGCAGGAAGTCGCAGGCGACCATGCCGCCGCCTACGAAAGTTGGCGACAGGCACGCAAAGAACTGGAACCTTTTCTCAAAGAACAGCCGGACAATTATAGCCTTATTGGAGATCTCGCGCTGACCATGATGGGTCTCGGTGACAAGGCCGCCGCGTTGGCTCTGTCGGAAAGCGCCATAGCCGCGAATCCAATTGAGAAGGACGCGATGCGCGGTCCGGTCTCAATCGAGATCCTTGCGCGGGTGGCAGCGCGCATGGGAGAACCCGATCGCGCCATCGTCGCTTTACAGAAACTACTTTCGATACCGTATGCAGGTCCACTGGCTGACAACGCCCCGCTTACTCCGGCGCTGCTCCGGCTGGATCCGATGTTCGATCCGCTCCGGAATGATCCGCGCTTCCAAAAACTCGTCGCTTCGCCCGCGCCAAAGTAATCCTGGCCCGATTTATAGTTCGTCAACGCGGGGCTTGTGCAGCGCTATTGGTTTAAGCCAATCTCGGCTGGTTCAACCAGCCATTGCAACCATTCCCAGATCGTCTCGCGATCCAACGCTACACGTCGCTGATTAACTCGGCGGCGGGGGTGGAGGCGGCGGAGGCGGCTTGGGCGTCGGCGTCGGCGTCGGCTCGTTTGGCCCCGGGTAATTTGGGTGTTGTTCAGAAGCATTTGTCACAGTCATACGAACAGTCTGACTTGATTCGTTTCTAATGTCACGCTTTTTTCAACGTTTGTTTTCGTTGGCGCTCGAAGTCTGCACCGAGACATTCCCGCCCGTCGAACATCAGTTTAGGATAATTAGGACTGTGTTTTGCAACAAAGTGCAGAAACAATTGAATATATCCCCCGATGCGAAATCGTTCTCTCCAATGTTCAACCTCGGTTCCAGCATAAACACACGCGTCACCCTCGAACATTTCGACCTTGGTTTCGTTGAAGTTAGGAGGTTTTAGATGCACAACCGAGGGTCCGGCCCCCTTTGGAATTTGGATCGATACCGTTACTGAAATTTCGCAAGCAGCACGATCCCTGTGTCGGGCCAGCACTTCCCCTTTCGCATATTGACGTGTATAGGAGAAAGTCGGCGCCAAATCGAATCCAACCAGTCGGCTGACCTCCGGTCGAATCCATTCCAAGACCGCATCTAGCCCCGCATCGCCACCGAGAGATAATGATGACGGACACTGGCTGTCGTTGCAGAATCTGTTCTTGGCCATAAGAATGGCATAGTACACTTTCAAATACTCCAAAATCGTCGCCGGCAATATCCGTCTGACTAGCAGATATCGCCTTTTGCGGAACCTTCTCGCGGTTCGAACATAGTAAGTGTGAGGATGATCGCTCATGCTGGTCCAAGAGCCGAACTATATCTTTTCCGCATCGTGATTATCCTCTGTGCGTTCTAGGTCGATCCACCAAGCTAAATTCATGTCAGTTCCGTGATCCCTGAAAGGGAGAATTTGATACAACAAGACCGAGTCGAGTGGAGCTTTACCAAAGGCGGGCCCCCTGTAAAGAAAAACACTCAATAACCGGTCCTCGCTTAGCCGGGAAGGAGGCACCGCAGGAGGGCGAAAAAAGACTCCGTTCAACGCAAAGGAGGCTACGATGGCAGTCGTCGCCTTAACACGAAGACGGTGTATGCCATTTCGTCATTCAGTGGGGACGGCCGCTCAATGTCGTACCGGAAATCGTAGACGTCGCACAGCTCCAGCGACGGAACCGAAGCGAGCAGCCGTCGAAATTGCCTTGGCGTGTACATGCGCAACTGAAACGCGTGCCGCAGGCGAAATTCCTTCGATCCGCGGCGCGCCATCAGGCAGACCTGAACGTCCTCAATCCGGCGGCGGAGATCGGTGCGTAGCACGCGCTGGGTTACGGTCACTTTTGTCTTCCCTCGCTGCCCCGTCCAGCGCCAAACGTCCTCTGCGTCCCTGTCCGGTGGGAACAGATGCAAGCCGAGAATATAGATGCCGCCCGGACGAACGCTACCAGCGATGCACTCGAGATGGGCGCGCGCCGCCTGCTCCGTCAGCAAGTGGCGAAACGTGTTGACAATGCAGTAGGCCGCATCAGCCGGTCGAGTGAGGCAAAAATCGGACATCTCGGCCTCGAATGTCTCACCATGGAGCCGGCGCCTTGCAAGCCGCCGTCGAAGGTAGCTCAACGCTGGCTGGCTGAGATCGAAGCCGGCTACTTGATAACCGCGGGCGGCCAACCCGGTGATTAGGCGGCCACTGCCGCAGGCCGGCTCCAGGAACCGGCGCGCGTCGAAGG
>QHMR01000208.1 GCA_003217875.1 Verrucomicrobiota bacterium | reverse complement strand
CTCAGCCAAACCGAATCGCTCAAGGCAGGCGAGGATGGCGCCGATGCTTTGATCAACCAGCGTAACGAGCCCGAGGTAGCGTTGTTTGATGCTGCGATATTCTTCCGGCGTGATCCCAAAGAATAATTGAGTGGGCAAGCGCTCCCGGTCCAAAATCGCTTCGGCTTGCTGCCATTCTCGCATCAAACGATAACGCAGCGGAATATGTTCGCTTTCAGGAAGCGTCGCCGTCACATCGAGGTCCACATCATCCAGCGGATGCTCATTGTTGCGCAGACCGTTGTACGGTGAGTGCGGTTCTACAAAACCAACCACGAGGATGAAAGGATCGCGATGATGTTTTTCGATGAATTCGCAGGCGCGTTTCTCGAGAAACCTTGGCCGTGACAGATCGACGGGCAGATTGCTAATAACTAATTCTGAGAATCGTCCATTTGGTTTGTCCGGCATGGTGCCCTTTGAAGCGAGGAAATTTGTGTAGTCGCCGTGATCATCAGTGGAAATGCATTGTTGAAATCCACGTCCTGCCGGTCCTTCCTCGCCGAGATGCCACTTCCCCATGTATGCGGTGTGATAGTCCTTGTCTTCCATTAGCTCAGGAAAAACGCGAAACCGTCGATCGAGCGGCACGCTGTTCCGCGTGCATCCGTTGATGTGCGGCCAGGTGCCTGTCATCAGTGACGAACGCGAAGGCGTGCAAACCGGATGAGTGACGTAGGTTCGCTCGAATACCACGGATTCAGAGGCAAGCTTGTTAAGGTTTGGCGCGTGAACTTTGACCCCTCCGTAGCACGCGAGCGTATCCGCTCTCTGCTGGTCAGGCAGAAAAAGAATTAAGTTCGGTTTGCGGTTTGCGGCCATGCTTTTTCCAGGTCACGCACTAAATCAGCGCTGATCAATATCCGCAATCGGCAGCTGTGTTCGCCTCTCCCTTCCCAAGGGTGAGGGTTAGGGTAAGGGTTGGCATCTGCAACTCGGATCCCCTCACCTTGATCCTCTCCCCTTTTTGAAGGGGAGAGGCGGATAATCTGCGGCTGCGCAAACGATCCCGGGGAGAGGAAAATCTTTCCCGTCGCAAGGCTTTCAATTCCGGTGTTTCATCATCCAAATGAAACGGTTTTTGATCTTGCACGTATTCGGCGCGTTACTCGTTGCGATGGCGCATGGTGCGACAAACTTTGAGCTGGCAGCAAAAGCGACAAACGAGCTCGCGGTCGATCTTCACCGTCAGCTCGCAACAGGAGATGAGAACCTTTGCATCTCACCGTACTCAATTGAAAGCGCGCTCGTCATGACGTTCGCCGGCGCCGACGGCGAGACACGCACGGAGATGGCGCGTGTTCTGCATCTCACAAACGATAGCACCGTGCCCGCCTCGTTCGCCGTGCTTCAGCATTCGCTGGAACAGATGAGCACGAAGACAGCTGAGCTCGTAAAACAATCTAAGAAATTTGGTGGTCCGAGTGAACCGATCACATTGAACATCGCCAATCGCCTCTTTGCGCAAAAGGGCTATGCGTTTCGCGAGGCTTTCCTTTCATTGGTGAAACAAAATTTCGGCGGGGCATTTGAACCTCTCGATTTCATTGCCAATCCTGCAGCCGCTACGCAGCACATCAACAAATGGGTCGCAGACCAGACGCATGATCGAATTCGCGATCTGATTCCCGGAGGCGCGCTCGACAAGACAACGCGTCTTGTCCTGACGAACGCGCTGTATTTAAAGGCACCATGGGCTAACGACTTCTCTGAGAATGCAACACAGTCAGAGACATTCCTGGTGCACGGCAACGCACCTGCAGATGTTCCAATGATGCGAAAGACCGATAAGCGCTTCGGCTACGCAAAGCGCAAAGGATTTACCGCCGTGAGTCTTCCCTACGCCGGCGACAACCTCCAGTTCCTGGTTCTTCTTCCGGACGACGTCAACGGCCTGCATGCGCTCGAATCAAAGCTGACAGCCGACATGCTGGCCGGGTGCGCAAACCTCGAAAAACGCGACGTCGATCTGCATCTCCCAAAATTCAAACTCCAGTCGCCAACAATTACGTTGGCCGAGAAGTTCGAAGCGCTCGGAATGAAGACTGCATTCGATCAACCAAAGGGCAGCGCGAATTTCGACAAGATTGCGCCACGCACCCCGACGGACTACCTCTACATTTCGCAGATCTTTCACAAGACTTTTATCGCGGTAGATGAAAAGGGAACTGAGGCTGCGGCCGCAACCGCAGTGGCAATGCTGGCAGGGACGGCTCTAAGATCGCCTCCCCCACCGCCGATCGAAGTGAAAGTCGATCGGCCATTCCTGTATGCAATTCAGCACATCCCGAGCGGCGTCTGCCTCTTTCTTGGGCGCGTAACCGATCCTCGTTGAAATGGATCTCTCGACTCTGGCAAATCTAATTAACGCGTTTGCCGTGACAGCCGCTCTCATCTTCACAGCCGCGCAAATCGGGTGTGTTGTCGCTGCCGGATGGGGCGGATACACGGAAAATACGCGAAGTGCTCGGGCCTGATGGCGAAGATGCGGTGTACCTGGTTTCGCTGACTTGGGAGAGTATCGGTGTATTGCTGTTTCGCCGCGAACTCACACTTGATCTGGTGGATGATTTCTTTAGCGGCCCGATCCTTCTTTCGTGGCAGAAACTTAAGGTTTATTCAGAGGAATGGCGTCGCACCCTGAACCGGGAGACAGGCAACGAGTGGTTTCACTGGTTGGCTGAAAGAATGATCGAGCGGGAGAAAGTTTTGCCACCGGTGCCGGCTTACATTGCACACCGCGATTGGCGTGAACCGCACCGGCGTTTAGCCAGGGATGGATCAACCGCGTCCGATTCCGATTAAATCAAATGATCTTCCTCGCTCGCGTAACTTAGCGCGCCGTTGATGATGCGCGCCGCGGACGTAAATGGATGCGGCTCAGCCTTGTTTGCATCGAGAATGTGCATCACCTCCATACCGCGCGCCTTCAGATAATCTGAGATCAACGAACGATGACACCGCCACCACACCGCTTCCGCACACATGATCGCGGTCTCACCAACTTCGTTCGCAAGATCGAGAAGCCGCTCGATCCCTTTGCGGAACTCCTCTGTCTCCATGTAATCGGCGTAGCCGCGAAATGATGCATTGCGCCAGGCGGTGTTGCGTGAGTCAGGCTTCGGTTTTCGTCTTCCGCCCAGCTCAGGGAGATGTTGATAGCGTATTCGCGGCGCGTTCAGCGATTCCGCGAGTGCTTCCTTATTGAATTGCGGATAACGCTTCGACCCCGGAAAGGTCCGCACATCGACAAGCAACCTGATTCCGTGTCTATCCAGTGCCGCAATGAAATCCTCGATCGGACGTGTTGAATGTCCGATTGTCCAGATGCGTGGGATCAATGTGGCGTTTTTGGTGGAGCAGATGCTTCAGCCATTGACTTCAGCAATCGGCCGAGATCGCTGTTGGTGGAGATTACAGCGGTCGTGTCTTTCTCAAACGCAGCGCGCATCACATCGAGGCTGCGAAGAAACGAATAAAGCTCTTGCGCATCAGGTGGATTGAATGCGGCGGCATAGATTGAAGCCGCTTCGGCGTCGGCTTTCCCTTCAATCTCGAGCGCGTTCTTCGTCGCGGTGGAACTGATCGAGGCAACATCGCTTTCCTTTTGACCGCTGATGTTCGCCGCCTCACCGCGTCCCTCGGAACGGAACCGCGCAGCGATTTGATGTCGCTCGCTCGACATGCGCTCAATAATCTTTTCCGCAACCGCTGGATTGTATTTGCTGCGCTTGAAACGTTCGTCGAGCAATTCGATTCCGAAATCGGCGATTTTTTGCCGGGTGCGTTCCGTAATCTGTTTCTCA
>QHMR01000030.1 GCA_003217875.1 Verrucomicrobiota bacterium | reverse complement strand
CGTATGCATCCACGCCGTAAACGGCAGCGGAATAAATTTTCGCCAGCATCGCGCCACCAAAGTCTCAGAAAACGAGACTCGCGAAAAGCGTCAAATACCCTCAGAGCCCGATACTACTTACGCGGCCTAAACATTGGGAATCGCGTTTGATCTCAGATTCCTCTGGTGACTGCCGACCTCGGAGGTCGTTCACTGCTTCAACCTAAGCGGCCATCAAATCTTTTAAGACCCGCACGTCAGCTGTGAGGCGCTTCTGCTGGCGCAATGCGCACCGAAAATCGTACTCAGTCTGAAGATTAAGCCAGAAACGAGGCGACTGGCCAAAAAATTTGCCAAATCGAATTGACATTTCTGGTGAGATTCCTCGCTTTCCAAGGACGATTTCGGAAATGGTCTTCGGCGTAATGCGCAATGACCGCGCCAGCCTGTTCTGCGATACCCCGAGAGGTTTGAGATACTCCTCCAAGAGAATCTCACCAGGATGGATTGGGTTGCCCATGATCTGTTCTATTGCGTGATCCACAATAATCGGTTCCTTTCAGGCGATCAAGCTGGTCTTTTTAATGATAATCACAAATCGTGACTTTCTCTGGTCCCTTCGCAGTCCAAACGAAACAGATACGCCACTTATCGTTGATGCGGATTGAACGTTGGCCTTTGCGCTTCCCAGAAAGCGCTTCCAGCTGATTTCCAGGCGGCACTGAAAGGTCGCTCAATTTTTCCGCCGCATGCAGTTGAAGAAGTTTACGAAGAGCGACTCGGGCAATGTTCCCGTACCGCCTTGGTCTTTCCGTGACCCAAAGCTCTTCAGTTTCCTTGTCCCCAAAGGAAAGAATCATGCTTCATCCTTTTCTGGCTTCTGAGTTCTGGGTTCTGATCTGCAGGCATTGGTGCAATTGGGTTGCTACAACATCACGCTCTGGGGTGTTGGTCCGCCGCCGAGCACCCATTCAAACACCGACTGCATCTGTTCACCAATTCGCGGCCACGAAAATTTTGTCGCAACCAAAGTGCGTCCACGAGCGCCCATCGCTCTTCGATCGTCATCAGTCATTTCGGCCAGTTGTTTTAGACCAGCGGCAATTTCCTCCGGGCTTGTTCCAATTTCTAATGCTGCTCCGGCAGCGAAGCCTTCGGGCAGATTGCATTCTGGTGTCATCAACACCGGCTTCGCGTGCGCCCACGCTTCCAACACCGTCATTGGCAGACCTTCACTCAACGACGGCAGGATGAATGCGTCACATACGCGATATGCTGCTTCTTTCTCCTGGCCGAATAAAGGACCCAGAAAGCTGACGCTGGCCGGTAATCCGTAGTCACTGGATAGTTTCTTGAGTTCGCGTTCATATCCACCCTGATCCCAGCCAGCAATAACCAGTACCCAGTTCTCTGGGGTTATCGGATGAGAGTTGAGAGTTTGTTTCCAAGCGCGCACCAGATTAGCTACGTTTTTCTTTGGGTGAATCGCGACCAGATCTGGCAAATCGACGCCATTGGGAATTATGCAAACAGGATTTCGCAATCCATAGGCGCGGATTGATTGCGCTTCCGCTTCGCACAACGCGCGCAGACACGCCGCGCCGCGCAGATGCGTATTCTCATAAAGCAGCGCAGCGATTTGTTTTTTCCACTTTGCATTTCGCAATGCCCATCGCTCCAACATTCCGTGCGGATGAACGATGTACGGCCGCCCCGTCCGGCGATGCCATTGATGCGAGGCAACGGAGCAATATTTCCACAAACCGTGGGTAGACAGAATGTCGAGCTCAGCCGTGATCAAAGCAGCTACCAGTTGACTGGAATAACCCCATGCGCGGAACTGCGGTTCAAACGTGCGGACAGAGGCGGGCTGCCAGTCAAGCATATCCAAGGCACTGTTTGGATCGCTGATGCCAAACACGCTCGAGTTCACATCTTCGGATATGACGGCTTTGGCAAGTCCCCGGACACTCTGAAATAACCCACCCGCTTCGCGCGAAACGCTACTAACTAAAAAACCGACTCTCATCTCGGTTAGAACCGCCGCGAGTGCTCCACCACACTCACGCCGTCCCCTTTACTCCGCTCCTGCATTCTGCATTTCTCGGTTGTCATGGTTTGCAGCGAGCAGGTAAATCGCATCCGCTCCATGCCGGCTCGCCCACTTTTGCAACCGCGTTTCGAGTTGAAAGTTCGCCCACGGAACCAGGAAATGCGATATCCGCGCCGCGCTAGTTCGCGCCGCGCGGTGAGTGCCCGCACGATCCGCGTTCCAACGTGATCGGTCAGTGTTGTCTGCAAAATAATACGCCCGCCCGGGGCCAGCATCGATTTCAAATGTGGCAGCAAGATGTGCAGCCGCCCAACATGGGCAATCAATCCGAGGCAGAGGATCAGATCGAACGCTGAATCGGGCGGCTTGAAGTTGAACACGTCCGAATGAACGAATTCGAGCTCCGTGTTCGTAATTCGCGAGCTGACAAGTTCCTTCGCGCGCTGCAACATTGCTGCCGAAATATCGACTATGGTCGCATGAGAAAACCTGCCGGACTTTAGCAATGCGCAGGTTATTTCGCCGGTGCCGGCTGCACAATCGAGCAATCGTCCCGCTGACGCGCTAGCCAATTCGCACGCCAGTGTCAGGCGCTTTTGAAAATAGAAGCTCGCGCCGGAGGCCTGTTGCGCGAACTGACGCTTGTGAAGCTGTGGAAGCTTTTCGAAGTACGCAGCGACCGGATCGCTCATTTCATCGTCCACAGGTTGCGGCTGCGAGCAACAGCGCCCGATCGATTACTCCAGGTTTCTTTTGCGGCAGCCTTAACACCATCGCCGCGGCCTGTTCCAATCCTTCACCGAATCGGTCTGGCGCGAAATTTGCCGCAATCCTGTAGCTGGCCTCTCCGAGGCGTCTTCGTTCGTCAGCTGATAACGAAGCCATTTGTAATAGCCGCTCCGTCAACTCGCTCTCGTTCGCTGGATCAAAAGTGAACCCATTGTCTTGCACGAGCTCCGGCACGCATCCGCACCGGTTCGAAACAATCACCGGTAGCTCCGATGCCACGGCCTCATTCACAACCAATCCCCATTGTTCAGTTGTGCTCGCATGGACGAATGCCTTGGCCAAGCCGTAGTAAACCGGCAACTCGTCGTAAGGCTTGAAGCCGGGAAGATGCACGTGGGCGTGTAAGTTGAGAGTTGAGAGCTGAGTGTTGAGAGTATCGCGCATCGGTCCATCACCCAACAGCACTAGATCCCATGGAGCGTCCTCGCCACTGACCTCTGACCTCCGGCGATATTCCGCGTAAGCCCTGATGAGGCGCAGGAGGTTTTTCTTTTCGATGAAGCGCGCCGACGCGAGGAAGTACTTCTCCGGTAGCGCATGTTTTTTTCGAGTTTCGTCCGCCTGAGGCGGATTCGCATTCCGAATCTCGAGAGCCCGCTGCTCAAAGTAAGCGTTATCCACGACGTCGTATCCGGTAAAGATGCGCTCACGCGGCATGCCGAGTTCAACGAGATATTCAACGTGACGCTGACCTCCTACCAGGGCGGCCGCATAAAGATCGACAATCCGCCGCTTGATAATTTCCTTCCACAAAGTGCGCGGTTCATCCCCGCGAGCGCTCTCCGACATTACCACCATCGGTACTCCCTGCTCCATGCAACACCTCGCGGCAGCCAGCGATCCGAAATTGTTCCAGCCGTTAACTGCCACTACGTCAGGGTTTGCCTGTTCCAACGCCCAGCAAAAGGCTTCCCGGCGTCGGCGGCTAGCCGGATACTCGTCTGCTGCTTCCGAAAAGAGAGAAATCTTGTGATAGCGCGCAGGAGCCTCCGCTGCACCCCATGCGTCATATCCCTTGGCTGACCACTCAATACCGGTAACCGGTAATCTCTCGGCCGCCGCATTAAGCCGCGCATGGTGATACGGCCCAATATGATGAAAAATAACCGCGACAGAAGGCTTGCGCTCCATTCCTTGCCGAAAGATTAACTGCCAGGATTCCGCAGAACCACTTGTTTTAGTGATTCTGCAATCGGTGCGCCGAAACAGTCACTGATCCGCCGCCGGCAGTCAGCGTAGCAAACCGCTAATCCGTGGACAGGTTTTCGCCAGCATTCGACGCACTGGATTTAAGCTTCTCATTGCCGCTGATCTTAGCTGGTGGCGGTTCGATTGGCTGTTGGCCTTTCGCCTTCAGCGATTCGTTTAGAGAGGGCAGATCCTGCGCGAGCAGCTGGTCGAATTCTTTCGTCACGTCTTCGAGTTCATGCTTAAGCGAATCGATGTAGGAGATCTGGTACGCGCCCGGTTTTCCTTCGTAACTGAGAATCGCTCCGTAAAGCTGGTCGGTGTGTTCACGCAACCGTTCCTCGCCGGTAATTGCGCCTCCCTCGGTCGTAGCAACGATTTTCTTTCGCACTCCGTCCACCTTTCCGTCGAAGTCGGAGACGTTTTTGCGAAGCGGATCGTCTTCGGGCAATGCTGCGCCATTTTGCGCCAACGTTTTTCGTAACCCGACAATCCGATCCATCAGCGCGCTTTCTTCGTCGAACAAGGAATGAACTCGCATCGCAGCGTCGAACTGCGCTTTGCGGTCCGCTTCGGTAAACTTTGCACGCCGATCCAGACCGACTGTCAATTTCGTTTCCGAAACTTTACCTGCCTTGGTGAGGCGCACCGTGTACATACCGGGCACGAGCCGCGGGCCGCGAATCCCACCGACTGCGATCTGCGCGGCAGGCGGCACACGCGGCGGCTTTGCACGCATTGTCCAGGTCACTCGATTCAGACCCGGGCGTTTGCTGGCCGGCAATTCATCGATGACGCGGCCGGAAGCGTCCACGACCTCAAGTTTCATTTTTCCAAAGAGATGCCGCTCGCGCTGGTAGTAATTGATTACGGCAGCGTCAGGGGGATTATCGCCGACGAAAACCGCGTCGCCATTGGCCCAGCCGCCTGTGCCTTCGATTCGCTGTTGCACCGGGCGCGCTGAAACAAAGGCAACATCCTGGTTCAACAAATCCGGCGTCAAGGCGCGCAATGGCGTGATGTCGTCTATGATCCAAATGCCACGACCGTGGGTCGCGAGAATCAGATCGTTGTCACGCGCGTGGACAGCGAGATCGCGGACGGCAACAGCGGGAAAATGGTTGCCTTTGAATTGCGCCCAATTTTTTCCTCCATCGATCGAGACCCAAAGGCCAAATTCGGTGCCGAGAAAGAGGAGATCGGATTTGACCGGATCTTCCTTAATCACGTGAGCGTATCCACGGACACCTTTCGGGTCCTGTTCGGTCAAGATCGGCGTCCAGGTTTTGCCGTAATCCGTCGTTTTGAAAACATACGGCGCCATGTCGCCAAAGGTGTGTCGATCAAACGCCGCGTAAGCCGTGCCGGCGGTGAAATTGCTCGCCTGGACCCAGTTTACCCAGGAATTCTTTGGCAAACCGGGAATGTTACCAACAACGTTTGTCCAAGTCTTACCACCGTCGCGCGTGAGCTGGAGGTTGCCGTCGTCCGTGCCGACCCAGATCAGTCCTTTCTGTTTGGGCGATTCGCTGATCGAATAAATCGTGGTGTGCATTTCCGCCGACGAATTGTCCACCGTGACGCCGCCGGATTGTTCCTGCTTCTGTTTTTGCGGATCGTTGGTGGTCAGGTCTGGCGAAATGCGTTCCCAATTCTGGCCGTGGTCGCGCGAGCGAAAAAGAAATTGCGCGCCGACATAAATCGTCCCCTTGTCATTCGGCGAGAGCGCGATTGGCGTATTCCAGTTAAACCGAAGCTTTTCCTTATAGTTCGGTCGGGGCTTGATGTTGCGAGCTTCATGCGTGTGGCGATTTACCCGGCCAATTTCGCCGCCCTGATATTCGGCATAGATGTAATCGGGATCAGCCGGATCGGGAAACATCCAAAAGCCATCGCCGTTGTACATATTTTCCCAGCGCGCATTAGTGATGCCACCGGGGTACTGCGAGTCGCCTACCCAGGAACTGTTATCCTGTAAACCACCGTAGACGCGGTAAGGATCGCTGTCGTCGACGCTGACGTGGTAAAACTGGGACACCGGCAGGTTTTCGCCTTTCCACCATTTGCTGCCGCCGTTGTAGGAGTACCACATTCCGCCATCGTCGCCGACGAACACCACCTGCGTGTTGGTAGGATCGATCCACACATCGTGCGCGTCGCCGTGAGCTCCCACAAAACCGCCAACCACCGCAAAACTTTTCCCTCCGTCCTCGCTGACGATCAATGATCCATCAGGCTTGAAGACGCGGTCCGGATTTTTTGGATCAACAACCAGGTTCGCAAAGTAGAACGGGCGCCATACCATCCATTGGCTCTTGTCACGCTTGTCCCACGTCATGCCGCCGTCGTCAGAAACGAACAACGCGCTCTCGGGCGATTCGACAAAAGCATACACGCGTTTGGCATTCGAAGGCGCTATGGCCACCGCGATGCGGCCATATGGTTTTTTTGGGAAACTTTTATTGGCCTCAGTCGTGATCTCTGTCCACGTGTTGCCGCCGTCCGTGGACCGGAACAATCCGCTGGCGGAAGGCGCGGTAGGACCTTCGCCGCCCGAGCGGTACTCCCAGCCTTTGCGCCGGAAATCCCACATTGCGGCAAACATGATGTCGGGATTGCTCGGGTCGATTTTTACATCGGTGCAACCCGTAGAAAGATTTGCTCCTTTGAGAACTTGGTTCCACGTCTTGCCGCCATCGGTCGTTTTGTACAGACCTCGATCGGGCGAATCGCTCCACAACGCGCCGGGGACCGCGGCGAAGACCGTGTCGCTACTTCTGGGATCAACGACAACTCGCGCAATGCGCTCCGATTTTTGCAAACCGGCGCGTGTCCACGTTTCACCACCATCGGTCGACTTATAGATTCCGTCGCCGATCGAAACGCTGTTGCGTGTCCACGATTCTCCTGTTCCGACCCAGACGTTTTTCGAATTCTTCGGATCGAGCGCAATGGCGCCGATCGATTGCACAGGCTGCTCGTCAAATATCGGTCGAAATCGCGTCCCGCTATCATCAGATTTCCAAACACCGCCACTGGCCGCCCCGACGAAGAGCGTGATTTTACCGGACGGCTCGCGTGTACCCGCAATCGCCGAGATGCGCCCGCTCATTGTCGCTGAACCAATGTTACGTGCGCCCAGGCCGGAGATTGTGGCGGAGTTGTATGGCGCGTCCTGAGCGTGAGAGAGGACAGTGCAAACAAACAAACATGAAAGCGATGCGAAGACACATCGCACTCCCAAAGCACTTCGTGCGAAATTTCTCGAGATGTTTATCCGGTTTTGCGAAAGCTTTCGGAGTGCGCGCGCGTCCTCGCACCGCTTTGGATCGTTTGACATTCTCATCTAATTATCAGCTAAGTGCTTGAGAAAATTTATTTCGAAGCCGGAAAATGAAATTTCGCGTCATCTACAGGCACATTGGCTTCGACTTTATCGATAATAATTCTTTGTTTGTCCGGCGCTCCCTTGCGTCCAGAGTCGATTGACGTCGGAACGAATACGCCGCCCGCTTTTTCGTAATCCCCCAGATCTGTCTCCACCTCTTCGTGCGCGCCGTGTCTCATGCGTTGCGTCAGAACGCGAATCTCGAGGAAATGATCGGGATCGAGATAAACAAAACTCACGTCCCCATTCTTCCGTACCACTTTTAGTTTATGCGCGGGTGTTCCCTCTACGTCCTCGGTCCCAAGGTACTCAACGGCGCTTCCCTTCGCCTTCCAATCAACCAACGCTCCATCGATCTCCGTGTCCTCGACCAGCGCCTTCACATCGTCTGCGGACATGCGTTCGGGATCTTTGCGTCCAAAAAACGGTGACACCTTCCATCCTTCTTTGCCGTCATAAGCCTGGATTTGTGTCATTCCCTGAAGAGAAGCCTCCGTGAGCACTTCATCGGGCCGCTTCTTAATTTGCAGATAGGCCAGTTCGATCTGTCCCCCTTGCTGCACCAACAGTTTGCCCGTCAGCCGCAGCGATTGTAGATCGTGCAGCGCAGTCGCCCCGCCCTTGGCTTCGATGTTCTTTGAAACCAGTTCATCCGCAGTCGGCTGAGTTTTGTCTTGCGCAAAAATTATCGGCGAAATGAGCGCGGCAAAAATGAGAGAAATTACGGAACGGAGATGCATATGAAATTTAAGGGCAAGTATCAGACAGCGCAGCGCCACCGATATTCAAAGGAGTTCGCAAAGCAAGCTTTTCTGCAAGCTTTGCTGCAGGTTTGTCGCATGACGAATTCATTCGTAACGGAGCGCTTCGATTGGATCAACATGTGTAGCGCGCCGGGCCGGTAATAAGCATGCAGCCAACGCGGTGGCGCCGAGTAACACGGTTGCGCCACCGAGAAGGACGGGGTTGTGGGCTGAAACCTGATAGAGTTGCGACGCAATCAATCGACCGAGCGCGAAGGCCGAGACGATCCCGATCGCCAGCCCAATGACGACCGGTTTCATTCCCTGATTGATAACCAGGCGAAGCACGTCGCGTGTTTGCGCGCCGAGCGCCATCCGCACGCCGATTTCGCCGGTGCGCTGTTCCACCGAATAAGCGACTGCGCCGTAAATCCCGATGCTCGCGAGCAACAACGCGACGCCGGCAAAAATTCCGAGCAGCCACGTCATCAAACGCGCCTGGCCCAGCGCCTGCGCGACAACGGCGTCCATGCTTTGCGGCACGGCGATTGCCAATCCAGGGTTCACTTTGGTGAGCGCAGATTGCACGAGCTTCGTGACCGTATCGACTTTGAGATTGCTGCGCACCGCCACGTTAACGAATGGAAAATTTTCCTGCGCCCATGGCAGATAAAATTCCATGCCTGGCGCTTCCGCCACTCGAATCGAGCGCACATCCCCGACGATTCCGACGATCTCGCACGGCACACCGAGGCTTGTAACCAAGAGTGTTTTGCCGATCGGATTTTCATTCGGAAAAACCTTCTTCGCCCCGGCCTGACTAATCAGACAGACCTTCTGTGCGTCGGCCCTGTCGTGCTCATTGAACTCACGTCCAGCCAGAAGCGGAATACCCCAGGTTTTGAAATAATCGGGCGCGATGTCGTGGCTTGGCGCGCCAGCGCGTTTCTCGATCGGCGGAACTTCACGATCGCCGCGCGCATAAAGCGTTCGATTACCTCCATTCAAAGGAATATCGCCGCTGATTGTCGCGCTCTCGAGACCGCGAACATTGCGCAACTCATTAAGTATTTGTTCTGCAAAACGCTGACGCGACTGAGCATCGGGATATTGCGAGACCGGCAGTGTAATTGCGCCCGTCCAAAGATTTTGGGAATGGAAGCCTATGTTCTGCTGACTCAAACGGATGAAACTCGTGATGAGCAACGCCGCGCCGGCCAGCAGCGTGACCGAAAGCGCGACTTGCGCGCCTACGAGGATTTTGCGGAAACGTTGCTGGCGCACACTGCCGCTCGTACCGCGGCCGCCCTCTTTCAAGCCGCCCACCAAATCGGCCTGGGAAGCTTGGAGCGCCGGATAAACTCCCATCAACAGGCCGGTGAGAATCGAGAGTGCGATCGTGAAAATCAGCACCGGAATCGACAAGCTCGTCGCCATGTTCGCTTCCAGCGGAAGAAAGTTGGAAGCCATTCTCGGGACGAGCGGAACCAATCGCCACGCCACGAACGCACCGACTGCTCCCGCAATCAGACTGACGAGTAAACTTTCGAAAACAAACAACCGCACAATGCCTGCGCGCGAGGCACCGATCGCCATTCGCAACGCGATCTCGCGCCGCC
>QHMR01000029.1 GCA_003217875.1 Verrucomicrobiota bacterium | reverse complement strand
AGCGACGAATTGCTCGCGTGCGCCGAGAATGTTGCGCGCCGCAGTTTGCCCCTGCCGTTCCGCCACGACCCAGTGCTCCACACGAATGCGGCCTGCGCGCGGATCGGGCCACCGCGCGATATCGCCGGCGGCAAAGATTCCCGAGACATTCGTTTCCAAAAATTCGTTTACCAATACGCCGTTGTCGGTCGCGATTCCTGCTGTTTCAGCAAGCGAAGTGTTCGGACGTACGCCGATTCCAACGACGACGAGATCGCAATCCAATATCGTTCCGTCATCCAATTGTACCTGTCGGTCTTGTATAACTGCTGGCGTTCGCCCGAGATGAAACTTTACTCCGTGCTGCTCGTGAGTTTCGCGAATCAATTGACCCAGTTCGCGTCCGAGAATCTTTTCGAGCGGCAGCGACCCTTTCCCGACGACTGCGACTTCAAGCTTGCGCTCGCGCAACGATGCCGCCACTTCCAGCCCGATGAAGCTCGCGCCGATGACAACGGCCCGCTTCGCGTTTTCGGCTTTCGCAATGATGTGCCGGCTGTCAGCGAGAGTTCGCAAATAACAAACGTGCGGCAAATCGTCCCCCGGAATTTGAAGCCGCACAGGCTTAGCACCGGTTGCCAGCAACAGCGCGCCGTACGATAGCGAACGGCCGTCTGAAAGCGTGACCTGTCTCCTTCGCGTATCAATTGCGCTGGCGGATGTGTTTGTGAACGTTTCGACCTTTTGCTCGCGGTAAAAATCTGCCGAGCGCAACGGAATCCATTCTTCCGACGCAGTGCCCGCGAGATAATCTTTGGAGAGGTTCGGCCGATCGTACGGCAAGAATTCGTCAGCAGTGATCATCGTGACCAGCCCGTCGTAACCTTCGCGGCGCAACATTTCCGCCGCGGCGTTGCCAGCAGCACCCGCGCCAATGATCACCACGCTTGCTGGAGACGATTTCGGTTTCTGCGCCGGTTTCTCGTCGGCTTTGGCGGTCACAAAACAAAGCTCGCCTCGTTTCTCGATCTTGTAACACGCGACGTCATTCAATGCCGGTGCTGCAATCGCTTCGCCGGTGCGCAGATCGAAACGAGCATGGTGCCAAGGACAGCGAACCGTACAATCTACCATCAGACCTTTGGCCAGCGGCCCGCCGTAATGCGTGCAGGTCGCTCCGATCGCAAAAAGCTCACGTCCTTGTCTGGCGACGAGAACTGCTTCGCCAAACGCGTGTCCCAGAAGCATTCCTCCATCCGGTACATTGCCGATTTCACAGCCCGTTTCGAAATTGGGCCCCTCGAGCTCAGTCGACGCTTCAGCCATGGAAATTTGATTCGTTCTGTAAGATTAGAATCGTGCCGGCGGGACGCAGCGGGCGCGTTTTCAGGTGATCGACGTCATTGAGGGACGCTCGCGACTATTTTTTCTCCGGCTCTGCGGGTCCGTTCTTTGTGCCCGAAAGCAAGTCAACCCTGATGAGTGGATCGTTCGGTAGCACAATCGGGCCTTCCCAGCGAAGGAAGCCGGCTGGAGTAGGATTCGTCAGCCAGATTTTTGTGTCGGGTACCTTAACAAACAACTTCGCGATCAACGGAATTTCCGGATGAATAATGAAGCGGTCGCCTTTCAATGAGCGGCCGCCCATCCTCATACGGTCAAGCCCGCCGTAGGAAACTTTCACCGTCACGACTTGCGGTTTAAGGGTTGGAAATGGCGAAAAACCCACCGCCTTCAGTTCGACTTGCTCCCCTTTGAGGAGATTCTTGCGCAGATTACTCAATGCGATTGTGAAACCGAATCCGGCAAACGTCCGACCTGTTTCAATCTCGACCTTGTCCGACACATCCTTGTTGTCTTTGCGGATGTGCGCACTGGCAATTCCCGACACAAAATCGGCTGCGAATTCGCGCTGCGACCTTCCATGCATGAGTTCTTTCCACGACCATTGTTCCTGCATTAGTTCAGATCCCTGGCGAAAGCGCGCCTTCTCCTCAAACGTCTGGCCGTTTGGAAATTTATACGTAATGACGACGTTGAGGTGACGATCTTCCACCCACTGTCTGAACTCTCCGTCGGCAACTTTTTTTCCGTTAATGTCGCAGAGTCCAGGGTAACCGTGCGCCGCGCCCGCCAACTCTGTTACTTCGATCGCGGAGCCGGACGACGTGAGAAATCCGACCGCGAGCGCTGAGAAAAGCGCTGCCAGTTTTCTTTTCGCGATCATACGTGCACACCTATCGTAGTAGGGCAAAGTGACGGCGGCACTGGATCGGCGTTGCCTTCTCCGATTTTGGTAACGCGGCCGTTACCAAGTTGATTCACATTGTGATCGACAATCCTCTGACTGTCGTTATACTTGCCCGCGATGAGCGCCGACATGCTTTATTCAGCAGAAACCGCAAACGCCTCGCGGTTTGTCTGCATCTTGGCGCTCGTAGTCTGGCGATAAAAAGCGACCGTTCCTCAGCGGACGCTGATTTCCCTCTCGCTTTTCTTAAGGGAGATTTCGTGTCCGCGTCAGCGAACAAAACCAACTCTATTTGAAAATATGTTGATTGTAATGAAACCGAGCGCCACTGCGCGCGACATCGATGCAGTGGTCAACGTCATTGAGGCCATCGGCTTTCGTGCACATGCAATGCCAGGCGCTACGCGCACGGCGATCGGCATAACAGGCAACGAAGGTCCGATTGACGGCCGGCGTTTCGAAAATCTGCCCGGTGTTGCGGAAGTCATCCGGGTCACCAAACCGTACAAGCTGATCACACTCGATCTGCGACCGGAGAAAACGGTCGTCCGCGTCGGTGACGCGACCATTGGTGACAGTGATCTTGCCATCATCGCCGGGCCGTGTGCGATCGAGAGCCGCGACCAGGCCTTTGCTGTGGCGAAAGCCGTGCAACAGAGTGGAGCGCGCTTTTTCCGCGGATGCGTCTGGAAACCGCGAACTTCGCCTTACACATTTCAAGGTTTGGGAGAGAAGGCGTGGGAAATCGTTACTGCGATCCGCGACGCGTTCGGGCTAAAGATCGTGACCGAAGCGGTCGAGGAATCGCACGTCGACCTAATCGAAAAGTACGGCGATGTGATTCAAATCGGTGCTCGCAATATGCAAAACTTTTCGCTTCTAAAGCGAGCGGGACGATCAAAGTTGCCCGTGCTGTTGAAACGCGGCATGGCTGCAACGCTCGAGGAATGGTTGCTCGCAGCCGAGTACATCATGGCCGAGGGCAACTACAATGTCATACTTTGCGAGCGTGGTGTTCGCACATTTGCGCAGCATACGCGTAACACTTTGGACCTGGCATCGGTACCAGCGATTCGCCGGATATCACATTTGCCAGTCATCGTCGACCCCTCACATGGCACCGGCACTGCATACATGGTTACGCCGCTCGCGCGTGCCGGGATAGCAGTGGGAGCAGACGGTCTGATGATAGAAGTCCACAATCAGCCGGAGCTTGCTCTTTCGGACAGTGCGCAGGCGTTAACGTTTTCAGAGTATGCTCACCTTGTGAAAGAAGTTCACGCTCTTCGGTGTCTGATGGCACCGGACGGCAATGCCAGGTTGGACGCGACTTAAGGAAGCCGAATCAATGGTCTTGCTGATCGACAATTACGATTCGTTTACTTACAACCTCGCGCAATATTTCGGCGAACTAGGCTGTGATGTCTTGGTCAAACGGA
This sequence comes from Verrucomicrobiota bacterium, assembly GCA_003217875.1. Classification (GTDB taxonomy): domain Bacteria; phylum Verrucomicrobiota; class Verrucomicrobiia; order Chthoniobacterales; family UBA10450; genus Udaeobacter. The sequence continues at coordinate 22,406 of QHMR01000029.1, read as the reverse complement.
ACGATGAAATCTCAATTGGTGAAATTGCAGCGCTGGGTCCGCAGCATATCTGCATTTCCCCGGGGCCTTGCACACCGCGCGAAGCGGGCATCAGCAAGGGAGTCGTCCTAACATTTGGACAGCAAATTCCCATCCTAGGCGTCTGCCTTGGCCATCAGTGTATTGCCGAGGCGTACGGCGGGAAAGTGGTGCGCGCTGGTCGCCTCATGCATGGAAAATCATGCATGATCACGCACGACGGAAGCGCGCTCTTTTCAGATTTGTCGGACCCATTCGAAGCCGGCCGGTACCATTCACTGGTCGTTGAGCGAATTTCATTTCCGGCGTGTCTCGAAATCACCGCCGAAAGCGACGATGGAGAAATCATGGCGCTGCGCCATCGCGAATTCCCAGTGCATGGAGTGCAATTTCATCCCGAATCGGTTCTAACCCGCGATGGCAGGAAAATTCTGGCCAGCTTTCTTTCGCATTGAATGAAACCGCTGATCACTCCGTCGCTGCACGAATTCCTGCACCTCGCGAAACAGGGTAATGTCATTCCTGTTTTTGCGGAGTTCGTTGGCGATTGCGAAACGCCGGTTTCAACGTTCAAGAAATTTAGCCGCAGCGCTTACAGTTTCCTTTTTGAATCGACGGAAAAAAATGATGTGTCAGGCCGTTTCTCATTCGTAGGTTTTGAACCACGACTGATTATTCAAAGTCACGGGCGCGAAATTCGCATCGAGCGAGACGGCATTGAGGAGCGGTTTAGCACGACTACCGATCCTCTCGATGAGCTCCGCAAATTGATGGCGCGCCTTCAATTTGTTTCACGCCCGGAGCTGCCAAGGTTCGCCGGCGGCGCCGTCGGTTTTCTCGGCTATGACGCAATCCGATTCTTCGAGCCGAAAGTTCCGACGGCACGAGAAGACGATCTGCAATTACCCGAGATACTCTTCATGCTTACCGGCAACGTTCTAATTTTTGATCATCGGCTGCGCAGCTTGAAAATTGTAGTGAACGCATTTCTCGATCATGGCCCACAGGAAAAAGTTTACGCGCGCGCTGTCGAATCTGTGGATTCGATTATGCAACAATTGACAGAGCCGATCGATCTGGCGCTTGTTCCGATCACGGAGAAGGAACAGCAGCCTCCGCCGCGCAGCAATCTGCGTCGCGCCGAATTTGAGCGCGCGGTGGAGCGCGCGAAGGAATACATTCGCGCTGGCGATATTTTTCAGGTCGTGTTGTCGCAGCGATTCGAATCCGCGTTCGAAGGAGAGCCGCTCGATTTTTATCGCTGCCTTCGTTTTATCAATCCCTCGCCGTACATGTTTTGTCTTAAGGTCGGCGACGATTTTTCGCTCGTTGGCAGTTCACCCGAGATGCACGTCCGTCTCGTTGGCAACGTCATCGAGATCCGACCGGTTGCCGGGACGCGAGCGCGCGGCGCAACGCCCGCCGAAGATGAAGCCAACGCCGCTGAGCTCCTCGCTGACTCGAAGGAATGCGCCGAACACATCATGCTTGTGGATCTTGCACGAAATGATGTCGGGCGAGTCGCAGAGTTCGGCACCGTTCGGGTAACGGAGTTCATGGAAATAGAGCGTTACAGCCACGTAATGCACATCGTTTCGAACGTAATCGGACGTTCGCGCGATGATTGCACCGCGTTCGATGTCGTCAGAGCGACATTTCCCGCCGGCACTGTTTCCGGCGCGCCGAAAATCCGCGCGATGCAAATTATCAGCGAACTGGAGCATACGCGCCGCGGATGCTATGCGGGCGCGATCGGCTATTTCGGATTCGACGGCAATTTCGATTCGTGCATCGCGTTGCGATGTGCGGTGTTGAAAAACGGGAAGGCGTACTTCCAGGCCGGCGCGGGCATCGTCGCCGATTCGGATCCGCAGCGGGAATACGAAGAAACAGTTAACAAGGCGCGCGCAATGATGAAAGCGCTGTCAATGGCAAACCAGACGAAAACGCCGTGACCGTGTAAGCATGAAAACCGAAACCAGCGTTCTGGATCTTCGAACACTGACGATGCGTCTGATGCGCCGCGAGAATCTTGAGCGTACCGAAGCAGCGAGTTTTCTCAACGCGCTGCTCAGTCCCACCGCCAAAGATCCGCAGATAGCTGCAGCGCTGGCTCTATTAGCTGCGAAAGGCGAAACGGTCGAGGAACTCGCCGGAATGGCTGATGCCATGCGTGATCGCGCGATTCCAGTGCATTCGCGTCACACGCGTCTCATCGACACGGCTGGAACGGGATCGAGCCGTGCGAAAACGTTCAATGTCTCTACCGCTGCGGCTTTCGTCATCGCGGGCGCCGGTGTGCCGGTAGCAAAACACGGCTCGCGGGCCGCGACATCGCCCTGTGGGAGTGCCGATGTGCTCGAAGCGCTCGGCGTCAACACGACATGTGCACCCGAGACGGTTGAACGCTGCCTCGATGAGCACGGGATCTGTTTCGTTTACGCGCCGCTTTTTCACCAGGCAACCGCTCGGGTTGCACAAATTCGGCGCGAGCTCGGCATCCGCACGACGTTTAATTTGCTGGGTCCTCTCACGAATCCCGCGCGTGCGCCATTTCAGATTGTAGGGGTCTGGCAGCATTTGCTCATTGAAAGGGTCGCGTCAGCTCTCTCTCTGTTGGGCGTCCAGAATGCATGGGTAGTGCATGGCGCAGACGGTCTCGATGAAATAACGATCGCCAACAAAACTTTCGTCGCCGCCTGTTCCGCGAACCGCAGCCTGCAGACATTCACGATTTCTCCTCAAGATTTCGGCTTGGAAACGCAAAGTCTCAATGGGCTTGTCGCGAGCGGCCCGAAGAAGAACGCGCAATTGATCCGCTCAATTTTTCAAGGTGAAAAGAAAAGTGCGACAGCAGCCGCGCGCGATTTGGTCATCATCAATGCCGCTGCCGCGCTTCACGTCGCCGGATTTACGGACGGTCTTTACGAAGCCGCAATATTTGCACGCGAGAGCATCGACAGCGGACGCGCGGCGTCGAAACTGGATGCGCTCATTCGCGAGACAAACCGAGAATAATGAGCAGAAATTTTCTGTTCGAAATTCTCGCGGAAAAACGCCAAGTCGTGGCGCAGCTTCAAAGCGAGCCTTGCAATAGTCAGCTTCGTGAAGACGCACTGGAGATTCGAAGAACGGCTGTGCCGCATCGCCTGCTGGAAGCGCTGAAATCGGAATCGGCGCGCCCGAAAATTATCGCCGAATTCAAGCGCAGATCGCCGTCCGCTGGAATGATTCGAAGGGGCGTTTCCTCCATCGACATCGCCCATCAGTATCAACGAGGGGGCGCATGCGCGATTTCTGTGCTTACCGACGAAGCATACTTCGGCGGTTCCATCGCCGATCTCTGCGCTGTCCGATCGAGCACGAATCTGCCGATTTTGCACAAAGATTTTATTCTTGATCCAATCCAAGTTTACGAAGCAGCAATTGCCGGCGCTGATGCGGTGTTGTTGATCGCTGCCGCAGTGGATGACCGTTCATTGCGTGACTTGCGCCAGGCTGCTGAAGACCAACTTGGACTCGATGCGCTCGTTGAAGTCCACACATCTGGCGAGCTGCGTCGCGCGCTGAATGCCGGGGCCAGCCTCATCGGCGTGAACAACCGAAATCTGCAGACATTTCAAGTTTCATTGGAAACAAGCGAAGCTCTTATCGCAGAAGTTCCCGATGTTTCTCATCGGCGAAACGCTGATGCGCGCTACCGATCCCGGAAAGGCGCTTGAAGATCTCATGACCAGAACGGGAGATCGGCAACCGCTGAATCGCAGAATCGCACCAAGGAAATGACGAAAGAGCGCAAAAGTCGAAATAACGAAATTGTAGGACGTCTGTGTCAGACGCCACGGCGTTTCACAGGATGACTCCGGTGCAAATAAAGATTTGCGGCATTACGAATGTGAGAGACGCGAAAGCGTGCGTCGATCTCGGCGCGCAGCTGATCGGGCTGAATTTTTGGCCGCAAAGTCCCCGCTACATTCAACCTGACACGGCGCGGCAAATCGTCGACGCACTACCAGCTGACGTCACGGCAGTCGGTGTTTTCGTTGACGGAAATGCCGAGGAAATTCGGAAAACTGCAAACATCGCCGGAGTGCGCTGCGTTCAATTGCACGGGAATTTCACGCCCGAGGTCGCGCGCGAGCTTGCTCGCGAATTTCCTGTGATCCGAGCGTTTTGCACTTATGCGCAGTTCCGCCCGGAAGACGTCTCGCTCTTTCCGGATTGCGCCGTGCTCATCGACGCGTATCATCCACATCTCCGCGGCGGCACCGGGTGCACCTGTGATTGGCCGGCCGCGCGAGCAACCCTGGCGTTCGCGCGATTTGTTATCTTGTCGGGTGGCTTAAACCCGCAAAATGTTGCCAGGGCGATCCAAGCGGTCATGCCACAGGCTGTCGATGTTTGCAGTGGTGTTGAAAGGACACCGGGTGTGAAAGACCATCGCGCCATCAAAGATTTTGTTGCGGCTGTTCGAGAACTGTAGACGCGCCGTCGCTCAAGTAGTTCCGATGCACAAATCACGAATCACAAGAAGCGAGCCCGACGAACACGGACACTGGGGTAAGTTTGGCGGACGCTACGTTCCAGAAATCCTGGTCGCGCCCCTGGAGGAGCTTACCGAAGAGTTCCTGCGCGCGCGGGCCGACAACGAGTTCTGGCGCGAACTCAACCAACTGCTAAGATCTTCTCCATACCGGCGCGCACAAAATCAACAATGCCCTGGGCCAGGCTTTGCTGGCGCGCCGCATGCAAAAAGAGCGCGTCATTGCCGAGACAGGCGCAGGTCAGCACGGCGTCGCGACTGCAACTGTGTGCGCGCTGTTTGGGTTGAAGTGCGTCATTTACATGGGCGCAGAGGACGTGCGTCGCCAGGGTCTGAATGTCTTCCGAATGCAGTTGCTTGGCGCGGAGGTAAGAACCGTCAACGCCGGGACGCGCACCCTGAAGGACGCGATCAACGAGGCGATGCGCGACTGGGTGACAAATGTGCATCATACCTATTACTTGCTGGGCAGTGCGCTCGGACCGCATCCGTATCCGCTGATGGTGCGCGAGTTTCAGAGCGTAATCGGGCGCGAAGCGCGCGAACACATTTTGTCTGTATCAGGAAGAATGCCACGCGCACTCATCGCCTGTGTCGGAGGCGGGTCGAATGCGATCGGGTTGTTTCATCCTTTCATTGCGGACGCACAGGTCAGATTGATCGGCGTTGAAGCTGGAGGACGCGGCGATTCGTCGGGTGAACACGCCGCCAGATTTCACACCGGCGCGACAAGCGGCGGCGGCCGCATCGGTGTTTTGCAAGGTACAATGTCCTACGTGCTCCAGGATCCTGGCGGTCAAATTGCAAGGACGCATTCGATTTCAGCCGGCCTTGATTATTCCGCGATCGGCCCCGAGCACGCATTTTTGCACGACACCGGGCGAGCTGAATACATCAGGTCGACTGATGTCGAGGCGCTCGAAGGGTTCGAGCTGTGCGCCAAACTGGAAGGAATCATTCCGGCGCTCGAAACTTCGCACGCAATTTTGCCTGCGGTTCGTGTCGCTCGTGAATTGCCAGCAGATGACGCGATTATCGTGAATCTGTCCGGCCGCGGTGACAAGGACGTCCAACTCGTCGCAGACTTGCAAAGACGATGAGCCGAATCAGGAAGACGTTCGCTTCGCTTAAACGCGCTGGACGCGGCGGCTTTATTCCCTTCATCACTGCGGGTGATCCCGATCTTACGACGACTGAGCTTTTGCTCATCGAACTCGCCGCGGCCGGGGCAGACGTCATCGAGCTCGGTGTTCCCTTCAGTGATCCAGTCGCTGATGGCGAAACGATTCAGCGGGCATCGGAACGCGCATTACGCAAAGGCGTCACGCTCCCCCATGCGCTGACATGCGTTGCGCGCGCAAGACAGCGCATCGATGTGCCCATCGTTCTCTTCAGCTACTTCAATCCATTGCTGCAATTCGGTGAAGAACGTTTGGCGATCGAGGCCAGGCAGGCAGGAATCGACGGTGTGCTTGTCACAGATTTAATCCCCGAGGAAGCACACTCCTGGACTAAGACTCTGCTTCAACATGAGCTCGATCCGATCTTTCTTGTCGCTCCTACTACTTCGGATCAACGGCTTGCCGAAATTGCCCGGCAGGCACGCGGTTTCATTTACGCAGTTTCGCGCGCAGGCGTGACCGGTGCACAAGATGAAATGCCACGTGACGCCGAAGTTCTCGTCAAACGCGTGCGCGCAGTAAGCGATTTGCCCGTGGCAGTCGGGTTTGGGGTTTCAACCGCAGAACAGGTGCGGGAAGTCTGGCGTTTCGCCGATGCAGTTGTCGTCGGCAGTGCAATCGTTCGCGAAATTGAAAGATTATCTGGCAATCCAGACCTGATTGATCAGGTCGGCCACTTCACCAGATCATTGATCGCGCCAAAACAGATCTGCCCGGCAACTTTGCGCTAGCACACAATTCATCTGATGGCCGATCAGTCGTGAGTACGGAGCCGCCGAAAATCCAGGATTACGCAATCATCGGCGACGGCCGATCGGCGGCGCTGATTTCAAATCGCGGCTCTATCGATTGGCTGTGCTGGCCGCGATTTGATAGCCCGTCAATCTTCGGCGCGATTCTTGATCCAGAAGTTGGGGGAAGCTGGAGCATTCGGCCCGAGCGTGAACGCAAAGTCTCGCGGCGTTATCTGGACAACACGAACGTGCTCGAAACTACATTCGCGTGCGACTCCTTGAAAATTGTTCTGACGGATTTCATGTCGGTTACTTCCGAACAGAACAAACAAAACCGCCTCTGGCCGGAGCACGAACTCGTCAGGCAAGTCAGGTGCGAAGGCGGCGATGCGGATGTGATCGTCGAATTTAATCCCCGGCTCGGTTACGGCCGGATCGCACCGAAGATTGACCGCGTCGGCAAGCTAGGGTGGCGCTTCGGTCTCGGCACTCATGTCTACACACTTCGCGCGGATGGCGATCTTGACTGTTTTAAGCAATCGAGCTCGATGGGCACACTGGCGAAATTGCGGTTGAAAGCAGGCAAATCGATTGCGTTCTCGCTCAATTTTTCGGAGGAAGGCCCAGCGGTTTTGCCACCGCTCGGCAATTCGGCCGCGGAAAGATTACAACTCACCAGCGATTGGTGGCGTGTGTGGATTGCGCAATCGAACTATTGTGGCCCATACGAGCGGCACGTGGTGCGCAGCGCGCTCGTTCTTAAGCTGCTTTCCTACGCGCCGTCCGGGGCGATTGTTGCTGCGCCGACGACATCTTTGCCTGAACGCGTTGGTGGCGATCTGAACTGGGATTATCGCTTCGCCTGGCTTCGCGACGCCGCCTTCACCGTGCACACACTTTTCGGTCTCGGTTACAAGGATGACGCTAAAGCGTTCGTGAACTGGCTTTTGCATGCCACCAATCTCACCCGGCCGCAATTACGCGTGACTTACGATGTTTTTGGTGAACGCCCGCTAAGAGAATGTGAGCTACAGCATTTCAGCGGACACCGCGGTTCGCGGCCGGTGAGGATTGGCAATGCCGCCAGCGAACAGTCGCAGCTCGACATTTACGGCGAAGTTGTCGAGGCCGTTTGCTATTTTTTTGGAAAAGAAGAACCGGACCACGAGATGCAGAAGATGTTGCGCCAATACGGCGAGTACGTGTGTGATCATTGGACCGAGCCGGACAACGGGATGTGGGAAGAGCGCGACAAGCTTCGGCACTACACGCACTCACGTTTGATGTGCTGGGTCACGCTCGATCGTTTGATCGAAATGCATCAATGCGGGCGGATTCGCGGTTTCTCAATTGATAAATTTAGAAAACAGCGCGCCGCGATTCGGCGTGAAATAGAAGAGCATGCTTGGAGCAAAAAGCTTGGGGCCTACGCGCAAGCGTGTGGCGACGATGTTGTCGATGCCAGCATTCTCCTTCTCGCGTACCACCGCTTTGAAGACGCCTCCTCGGATCGGATGCAACAAAGTCACGCGCGCATTCGTCAGCGACTCGTTCCGCGACTGGGGCTAGTGCATCGCAACGAGCAAAGTAAAAATCGACGGGAAGGCGCGTTCGCCCTTTGCAGTTTTTGGGAAACAGATTTTCTCGCCCATTGCGGAAGAGCGGACGAAGCGCATGAAGTTTACGAAGCGGTCCTCACTTTTGCCAACGACGTCGGTCTCTTCGCCGAAGAAATCGATCCGGAAACTGGCGATGCGCTGGGAAATTTTCCGCAAGCGTTCACGCATCTGGGCGTGATCAATGCTGCGCTCACATTGCGTGACATCGAAGAAGGCGGGAATAGCATGAGACGAACATCATGAACTGGCTGCAGTGGTTGGTCTGGGGTTTTTCGGGAACCGTGATACTCACTTCCATTCTCGCGGCAAGTCAGGGATTCGGCATGACGCGAATGAATATTCCCTATCTGCTCGGGACGATTTTTACTCCGAGCCGCGACAAAGCAAAATTGATCGGCTTCCTCTTACATTTCGCAAATGGTTGGATTTTCGCACTCATCTATGTGGCCATGTTCCACGCGTTCGGCTTAGCGACGTGGTGGTTCGGTGCGTTGATTGGGATTATCCAGGCGATCTTCGTGTTGACGATGTTGCTGCCAATTATGCCGGCACTGCACCCGCGCATGGCTAACGAGCAATACGGCCCGACCGTGGTGCGCCAGCTTGAACCACCGGGCTTCCTCGGGCTGCATTACGGCATTCGAACGCCGATCTCAGTCCTGATCGCGCATGCCATTTTCGGCGTGATCCTCGGCGCATTTTACGTCGTAAAGTGATGGGTGGCAGTGGGTTGGACTTATGAAACCTTCACGGAAGTCATCTATTCTTGAGAAGGGCGACTAAGCCCGCAACACCGAGCGCCATCAGAGTCAGCGCAATCAAGGTGCGGTGCTCGCTGGTCCAAAATTGGGGACTCCAACTCAGGGCGCGCGTGTCGAATGCACCGTGCGCGCCATGATCACCGGGCAGTGGGTGCCATAAATTGTCCGCGCGATTTGGGTCCTCGGCGCCGTCATGTTGCTGTGAATCGTAACCGGTGCGCGCAAGATAATGATCAAGCAATGCGGGAGCGAACTTGTTTACGGTAATCACTGCGACCGACGGCGCACCGACATAAAATTCGCGCCGCGGATCATGCGCAGCGAAGTAAATTGCTTCGGCCGCGACCTCGGGTTGAAAGATCGGCGGCACCGGTTGCGCCTTGCGTGGCAGACGGCTTTTCACCCAGCCAAATTGCGGCGTGTTGAGCGCAGGCAATTGCACCATCGTCAAATGCACGCGGCTCTTATCATGGAGAAGTTCGCACCGAAGCGAATCGCAGAAACCCTGAACTGCATGCTTAGCCGCGCAGTAGGCGGACTGTAGTGGAATACCGCGATATGCGAGTGCGCTGCCAACTTGCACGATGACGCCTCGATCACGCGCCAACATCCGTTTCAAGGCGGCCAGTGTTCCGTAAACGTAACCGAGGTAAGTCACTTCGGTCACACGTCGAAATTCCTCGGGCGTCATTTCCTTGATCGGAGAAAAAACTGACGCCATCGCATTGTTGACCCAAATATCGATTTCGCCCAACTCCGCTTCAATCTGATTGGCCCCTGCTTCGACCTGATTCGCGTCCGCAACATCCACGGGAACGACGAGCGCCTTTCCACCCAGTCTTTCGACATCTTTCCGTGCGCCTTCCAATCCATCAAGACCGCGCGCAAGTAGAGCGACGCGGGCACCGTGACGCGCAAACTTGCGAGCTGTCGCGCGCCCGACGCCTGCCGAGGCACCGGTGATCACAACAACTTCAGGTCCTTCGTTCACACAATTCTTTTCAACGAAGCCGTATCGCGTCAGGTCCTTTCCTTTGCCGCAAGGTAAGCACGCTGAAGAAAATCTGACGCCGCTACGCTGGCCAAAATTCCAGCGAAAAACCGACTCACGCGAGGCGCAAAGACAAAGCCGAACGCGAGTGCTGTGGCGCACCAGGGCGCCATGCAGTAAGGACAGGAAATCAGTTGACCGATTCCGCGCTGGATTCCGCGGCCGCGCGGTTCCTCTTGGACTTCGCCTGCTCCGGCGCTGCGAATGTAACTCACAAAAGGCGCGCGCAGAATGCCGGTGATCCTGTCTTTCGCCACGATGCGGCTCATCTTATGGGTGGCTATTCCCAACAGCGCCAGATCAAGCAGGCTGAATCTTCTCGGCAGGCGATCCTTTTCCATAGCGATGCCTGTCAGCACAGCAACGCTGGCGATGAAGAATCCCAATAACGACGCGTACTCCGCCAGCAATTGTTCCTCGCACTCTTCTTTTTCTTTTGTTTTGGCGCCATATTCTTCGATCGAGAAATCGGCTTCGCCTAGATCGGATCGTGAACGGTTCACATAGTTAGATCGCAAACTTCTCCGCAGCTGCGCGCTTCAGAGTGAGGCAAAGCTTGGCTTAGGCGGTGAGAGCGATTCCCTTGCCAGATACGACCGGTCTGCATCTGAGAATCGTCTATAAGTTGATGGGAGATCCGCGCAACGTCGCACACGCGAAGAAAGTCACTCAAGAAAAGCACCACAAAGGCAAGAATGCTCAAAAGGCGCGTGCGCCCCAGCCTGTTAAGAAAGGGCAAACCGAGCAAACGAAATCCGCCGGCACCGCGCAAGACGCCGCGCCGACGCCGGAAGGTGAAAAACCGCCTCAACCACAAGATTCAACCCAATTGGAAAAATCACTTGCCGTTCTCTCCAAGCTTAAGGAGCTGGAGTTCCATTCGCGCGGTAACATCGAAAAACTCGCGGAGTTGAGCCTGACAATTGAGGAGGAGCTAAAGCAAAAGGCGTTCGCCGAAGCCATCGGGACGGTCTATGCGGCACAGAATTCATTTCAATCCAAGATCTTGGAATTGATCGCCGCCTACGAAAAGGAGTGCGCTCGCTTGTCGGGTTCTGCCTGACATGCTGTCCCTAATTCGGGTACAACTCAATTTTTTTGCAGCCCTTTCCACGCCAATGAGGACTCAGTTTCGAACAATAATGAAAAGCAACAGTCAAAATTAACAGACATGAAAACGAAAAACCTATTCACAGTAGCAGCGATCAGCGCCGGCTTGGCGTTCGGCGTGACTGCACAAGCGAAGGAAGAAAAACACGAAGAACAAACCATCAACAGTTCTGATGTTCCTGCCGCGGTACAGCAAGCTGCCCAGGCAGAAGCTAAAGGCGGAACAATTGTCCGTTGGGAAAAGGAGGGCGCCAACTTTGAAGCCGTCATTGAGAAGAATGGCAAGCAGATTGGCGTCCAAATGGATGCGAATGGCAAAGTGCTGAGCAAACACAACGAAGCCAAAGAGCACAAAGAAGGCGCGAAATACTAATCGAAGGTGGATCGCGTTGTCTCCAACGCGATATTAACAAAAGACGGCGAAGGCGGCATTGGTTTTGAAGATCGTCTTCGCCGCCTTCGCGTCTTTATTGTAGCCGGGGTCGGTGACCCCGGCCCGCACGGGAAAATGATAGCAACGTGCCGGGATCAGCGATCCCGGCTACAGGGCTTACGCGAGTGAGCGAATGGTCGCGTAAACTACTCCGCCCAGCATTGCGCCGATAGCTACCAAAGCAACATCGCGCTTCAGAAAAGCGATCAAGACAAAAGCAGCGATCGCGATACCGACAGCAGGCCAGTCGACGAGCGCTTCGGGAATCAAGTCCAGAGACACGACTGCGATCACGCCAACGACCGCGGCACTAACGCCAGCAAGGAACGCCTGAAGGGCACGATTTTCGCGCACTTTTTCGACATAGTGCACTCCGCCGAGAACGAAAACAAATGACGGGAAAAAGACAAAGAAGGTGGCAAGCACTGCTCCAGCGACCCCGCTGACGAGATAGCCCACGAATGTGGTGAACAACATAAAGGGACCAGGAGTTGCCACACTAAGCGCTACGCCGTCCAATAACTGGCCGTCTGAAAGCCAATGATATTGTGCAACTGCGCCACGCTGCACAAAAACCAGCGACGCATAGGCGCCTCCAAAACTCAGCAGACCTGTTTTGAGAAACAGCCACGCAATTTGAAATAATCGCGAATCGCTAAGGGGAAGCAGGACACCAATCCCGCCGATCATTGCCGGCATTGTAAGCGTAGCTTTTTTGAGCAGCGGCGATCCTTGATCGACAATGAGATTCAGCAAGCCCGCTATGAGGAGAATCAGCAAAAAGTTGATTCCGGCAAAACGCATTCCCACGAAAGCGCCGATGAACAGGAGTGCCAGGAAAAAATTTCGAATCGCGGCGCCCCCGAGTTTGATGATCCCGGCAGCGATGATGCCCAGGACCGCGGGCTTAAGCACATACAACGCGTTCGTGACTTGCGGGAGCTGACCATATTTCACATAAAGCCAGCTCAAAATGATCATCACCGCCGCGCCGGGCAGAATAAAAGTGAGACCTGCAAGAATGCCGCCCCAAACTTTCCTCTTCAGATAGCCGACGTAGATCGCTAACTGAAGTGCCTCCGGCCCAGGGAGCATATGGCAGAAAGCCATGATCTTGACGAAGCGGTCTTTGGATAACCACTGACGCTTTTCCACCATGTGATTGAACATCATCGTGATCTGCGCGACCGGCCCGCCGATGTTAACGAACCCGAGGAATAAAAAATACAGAAACACCTCACGCCACGACGGCATTTGATGGTCTGCGTTGGACTCGTTCTGCTGACCTGCCGCTACTATTTTCGATTCACGATTCATCGGCGTTGTAAAAAAGCGTAGAGCGCGTCGAAGCATTCCCAACCTTTGAGGACACGATCGATCCCGACCGCTTCAACTCGCTGAAATCTGGAATCGTCCAGATCGGCGTCGTGGATCATCTCTCCAATCTTCGCGACCACTTTGTCAGAGATCGCAAAACGCCTGATGAGCGTCTCGAAAGTGCAGTAGTTCCCATGATGCGAGAACTCAGCATCAAGCATGTCAAACGGGATGGCGCCGGGCACAGCGTTTGCACTTGGGGCGAATACGAACTTCGGCTTTCGATCAATAAACTTCGAGATCAGCCATGCGGATCCAACTCGGTCGATCTCGGGACGTGGCCGTGTCAGCCATGTTTTGTTTTGATATTGCTTCGCATCGAGCACTGCGAGTTGCCGCGCGGTACTGCGGCCTTCGGCGCGACGTAGCAGCATGACCTGCAATTTCCGCATCTATTTTCTTGCGCCGCCCGATGAAACCCTGAAGAGATTTTCGCAGCTCAGCATAATCTTTGGCACGAGCATCATTAAACATCGCGATCACCTTCTCTTTGGTCAGGCCTTCGATTTCCTGCGCTCGAACGAGTGTCGAATCGCCTCCGTAATCGCGGATCTGCTGTGCCAGCCACTGAAACTGCTCGTATTGAGCAGGCTCATCGGGCAGGAGATACGTCGATGTTTTGATCTGCACCGCGCCCATCTTTTTCAAGCGTCGCCATACGGCTACGCGCTCGGTGTTGCGATTTGTCGGCAGACTAAACAGCAGCAGAAGCCACGCAGTCGCCTTCATTTCGTTTCACGCTCCTCAATGAAACACATATTGCAAACAGTATTTGTGATTACATTCGTCAGCCCTAATTCGGGCTCGCCGCTGGAAACCGGCCACGTTCCGGAACGTCCTTTTCCTATATCGGACGATCGTGCTGAGCCGACGTAACGAATACAGTGACTCGCGCGCTCCTGAAGTTTTCTTCAGAATCTCATCCTTGGCGCGATGAGGCGGTAAGTCTTACCGTGAATGAGTGAAGGTATTATTGATCGAAGATGATCCCAAGACTGTCCGCGCACTCGCGAGCGGATTGCGGGGTGAGGGCTTTGAGCCGGTGACGGCGAAGACCGGCGAAGAAGGTTTTTTTTTGCTTAGCCGCGAAAGCTTCGACGTTGCGATACTCGATTGGATGTTGCCGGGCCGCGATGGGATTGAGGTGCTGAGGACGCTTCGTGCAGGCGGTTCGAAAACGCCGGTTCTCTTACTCACTGCTCGCGACGCGGTTGAGGATCGCGTGCTCGGATTGAACGCCGGAGCAGACGATTACTTGGTAAAACCTTTTGCGTTTGCGGAACTGCTCGCGCGCGTTCGGGCTCTGATGCGGCGGGTGGATTCGGGAAACCCGCTGCGACAGCAGATCGGTGATCTCACGCTCGACATGCAAACGCGTCGGGTCGTTCGCGGTGCGAGGGAGATCGCTCTGACGCCGCGCGAGCTTGATCTGCTTGGATTTCTTGCAAAGCACTATGATCAGACGGTGACGCGGCAGATGATCGCACGTGAAGTGTGGCGCGAGCCGAACCGCGCTACGCCGCTCGACAATGTGATCGATGTGCACCTCGCGCATTTGCGCCGCAAGTTGGACGATGGCGAGTCGGTGAAGCTGATTCAGACCGTGCGCGGTGTCGGGTTCGTTTTGCGGGCGGAGGGTGGCGCGTGAACGCTTGGTGGCAACGGCGCTCCGTTCGCTTTCGTCTGGCCTTGTGGTATGCAGCAGCGACCGCCTTGGTCCTGATTGCGTTCGGGTGGTTCGTTTATGAAGTGATCGAGCACCGGTTGGGCGCTGAGATTGATCGGCAGCTGCGGATCGATTTTGATTTGATTGAGGCGCAACTCAGTCTCGATCAGGAAGGGACGGTGAGGTGGAACGTGCGCGGGTCTCACGGCGATGAAGGATTCGCCCGCATCTCAGCTTGGTTCGAGGTCTGGTCGGATAACCGAGAGTTGCTTCTGCGCCATTGGCCCATTCTCGAAGCAAACATCAAAGAGGCACCGCCCGCGCCGCAAACCTCAACGTTGAAGTTCGCAACCATTGAGCTTGAGCCTGCGCTCTTCGTGCGCGTGATGGAGCGGCCCGGGCGAGTGCAAGGACGAAGTGTGATCATTCGGGTCTTTCGCGATCAAACGGAAATGCGCCGCACGTTGCGCGAAATCGTCGAGGTGTCTGTGCTCGGTTTTCCATTAGCGGTTGCGCTTGCCGCGATTGGCGGATATCTGGTTGCGACGCGTTCGCTGAGACCGCTCGATGCGATGGCGCGACAGGCGCGTCGGATCACATCGGAATCCCTCTCGAAACGATTACCGAATCCCAATCCGAGCGACGAACTCGGCCGTCTCGCAACTGTGTTTAACGAAACGCTTGCGCGACTGGAAGCCTCATTCGCTGAATTGCAGCGCTTTACAGCGGATGCGTCGCACGAATTGCGTTCTCCGCTCACCGCGCTGCGCGCCGTCGGTGAAGTGGCACTGCGCGACGGCGACGATCCCGCGACGCTGCGCGAAACCATTGGCAGCATGCTCGAGGAAGGGGAGCGCCTAACGGACCTTGTTGACGCATTGCTGACGCTCGCTCGTATGGATGCCACGAACGCGGACGCTGCGCGCGAGGAAGTAGACGTTGCCGCGTTGCTTGATGAGATCCGCGATCAATTCCAAGTGCTCGCCAGCGAAAAAAGGCAAACGCTGACAGTAACGAGTGATTTTATTGCGGTACAGGCGGATCGGACACTATTGCGTCTGGCTTTAGTGAATCTCGTGCACAACGCGATTCGGCACAGCCCTTCCGGCTCGCAGATCTCACTCATCGCGGCGCGTCGTGCGGGTAAGATCGACGTCTCGGTCAAGGATAGTGGCCCCGGCATCGCCCCAGAATATCACCAGAAAATTTTCGAGCGATTTTTCCGTGTCGATAAAGCGCGATCGCGCTCGCGAGGCGGTGTTGGTCTTGGTCTTGCCATCGCGAAACGAGCCGTCGAACGGAACGGCGGGCAAATCGTTGTCGAGAGCAACTCGGATCGTGGCAGCGTCTTTCGGATCGAACTTCCCTCCTGGGCGACGAATGCCTGACGCGACAATCTGAAGAAAACTTCAGGATTTCTTAAGTGCCGCCGCGGCGGAATCACTTGTCTATTGGCAATGTGAATTTGATTCGTTTGCTCTGCCTCGCGCTAGCGACATCGAATTATGTTCTTGCCGCCGAGAGCCGTGAGACGTTCGATCGATCTACGCAACTGCCGCAGGGCTGGCAGAACGGCATTACCGGGCAGGGTCGCGCGAAGTGGGAAGTAATTTCGGAGCAGTCCGCGCCAAGCAAACCAAACGTGTTGCGCCAGTCCGGCGAAGCGACGTTCGCGTGGGCCGCAAAAATGGATGCCGCGATCAAGGATGGCTTTGTTGAGGTAAAGATCAAGCCGGTTAGCGGCCACGAAGATCAGGCTGGAGGGATCATCTGGCGGGTAAAAGACGCGAACAATTATTACATCGTCCGCGCGAACGCACTCGAAGGCAACGTGGTGCTTTACAAGACTGTGGAGGGCAAACGCTCATCCCTCCCCGTGAAAGGCCGAATGTTCGGCTACGGCGTTGACGCGAAGGTGCCGAGCGGTAAATGGAGCACGCTGCGCGTCGAATTCTCCGGCAAACTCTTCACCGTGTACTTCAACGGCGAAAAGCTGTTCGAAGTCGAGGACGAGACTTTTAGCGACGCCGGTGGCGTCGGCGTTTGGACGAAAGCAGACAGCGTCACTCTTTTCGACGACTTCGTTTTCGCAGGCAAGCAATGACCATATGACCGCGCAATTTTTTAAAATTTCGCTGCCGAATCCGCATTCGAGTGACTGCGGGTCTTCGCGCGAAAGACAGAAACCCGAGGCGCTCACACGCCTCACAATCCTAAGAAAGTAGAACACGTATGAAATACATCGTTCCAGTCGTAGCGATCGCCACGGTCCTGACGCTAGGCGCTTGGACGCCACTTTCCGCCGAGGAGGAAAACGAGCAGACGGTCAAGATGTCCGATCTGCCCGCGGCGGTGCAGACGACAATCAAAGATAAAGCTGGCACCAACGAGATCGAGAAAATCGAAAAGAAGACGGAAGAGGGCAAAACTGTTTACGAAGCCGTCGTAAACAAAAAGGGCAAGGAATGGAGCATCGAAGTTGATGCCAATGGCAAATTCCTGAAGCAGTACGAGGAGAGTAAGGAGAAGGAGCAAGGCGAGAAGGGAGAGTAATACGAAGCGAGAGATGGCGATCGCTGCTGGTCTCACCGGCAGCGATACGCTCCCTCGCACCACGATCATGAAACAAATTTTTGCTACAGCGTTGGCCTTGATCGCCTTCGTTTACGCGGCTGCGGCAGCCGACCTCAATACGGCGCGCATCGATGAGTTAACCGGGCTCAAGGGAAAAATGAATGAGAAAGAAGGCGTCTATAAAGTCACCTTCCCACGGAATGACGTGAAGGTGGCTGTTGATGGATGGACCATGCCGCCCTTCATGGGACTCGGTACTTGGGCAGCCTTCACAAAAGGCGCGCACACTGAAGCGATGGTGATGGGCGACACCGTTCTATTCGAGGACGAAGTGAATGCCGCGATGTCAGCCGCACTGGACAACGGCCTCAGCGTGACCGCGCTTCATAACCATTTCTTCTTCGATCGGCCGAAAGTTTATTTCATGCACATCGAAGGCGAAGGCGGCGTCGATCAACTGGCCGGCGCGGTCCGAAAAGTTTACGATAAGATCAAGGAAGTTCGCGCGGCCAGTCCGCAGCCGAAGGAGTCATTCGGCATGGTGAAATTTTCGATCGGTCGGCCGGCGACGATGCATGGCGTCAAGATCGACAATGCAATGGGCGTGAACACATGGGCGGCGTTCGCAGGCAGCGATGACAACGCCGTTGTCGATGGAGACTTCGCGGTTACCGAAGATGAGCTGCAACCCGTTCTGAAGTCTTTACGCAAGGACAAGATCAATATCGTTGCCATCCATCAACACATGACGCATGAAGAACCGCGCATCATGTTTTTCCATTACTGGGGACGCGGGCGAGCAAAAGACTTGGCGAATGCCGTCAAAGGCGGACTTCTTGTCGGTGGGCTGCTCAAGGTGAGTTCGCCGTTGCCGTAATTCTCAGATCAGATAGGAGACTATGAAGGCATCGCTCTTCACCATGATTGTGACGACCATGGCAACAGCTCTGGCCGATGCCGAGACAGTAAACTTTGACGACATGAAAGCAGGGGTGCCGCCGCCAGGCTGGACGGCGACGCAAACCAGCAGCGGCACGGCGAAATGGACGGTTGACAAAGACAATTCCGCTCCAAGCAAACCGAACGTGTTGAAGCAATCGGGGCAAGCGACTTTCCCGGTTTGTTTCAAGAACGGCACGAGCATCAAAGACGGCTTTGTCGACGTGAAATTCAAACCGATTGCAGGCAAGGAAGACAAAACAACGTGACGATTTACCACACCATCAAAGGCAAGCGTACCGAGAAGAAAAGCGCGAATATGGAGGTCGCTTCCGGCACGTGGCACACGCTGCGGGTGGATTTCAAGGGTAATCATTTCACCGTCACGTTCGATGGAAGGAAAGCGATCGAATGGGATGACGACACGTTTAAGAACCCTGGCAAAGTCGGTGTTTGGACCAAGGCAGACAGCGTCACGGCGTTCGACGATTTTAGTTACGCGAGCAAATGAACTCATTTTTCATGCGCAGCGCTGTTCTCGTCACCGCTTGCGGTAGCATTATTGCCGCCCACGCCGAGCAGAAAACCTTTAAGCTCAAGCAAACGATCCCACTGCCTGGAGTTGAAGGTCGCATAGACCATTTGGCTCTCGATGCCGCCAGCGACAGATTGTTTGTTTGCGCACTCGGCAATAACACGGTTGAAGTTCTCGATCTGCGCAAGGGCGAGCGAATCCACTCGATTACCGGTCTCGGTGCACCGCAGGGGATCGCCTACATTCCTGAATTAGACCGGATCTTCGTCGCAAATGACAAAGGCGGTATTTGCAGGATTTACAATGGAAAATCTTTCGAGGCAGTTGGAGCATTGGACTTCAAAGACGATGCGGACAATGTCCGTTACGACAGTGCCACTAAGCAGATTTACGTCGGATTTGGTGGCGGTGGAATCGGTGTTGTTAGTGCGCCCGAGGGCAAGCAGGTTGGCTCAATCAAATTGTCGGCTCATCCCGAAGCTTTCGAGTTGGAAAAGAACGGCAAACGAATTTTCGTAAACGTTCCCAATTCCCGCCACGTCGGAGTAATAGATCGCGATAAGAGCGAAGTCGTTGCGACGTGGAAAACAGACCTGGCCTTCGCAAATTTTCCGATGGCACTTGATGAAGCGAATCATCGATTATTCGTCGGATGCCGTCTTCCATCGAAGCTTATCGTACTTAATACGGAATCGGGTGACGTTGTTGCAAAGATCGATATCTCCGGCGATCCCGACGACGTCTTCTACGACAGTAAGCGCCATCGCATCTACGCAATTTGCGGCGCGGGAAAGATCGACATCGTCGAGCAGACTGATCCAAACAACTATAAACCCTCAACTAAAGTTGACACAGCGGACGGCGCTCGCACCGGACTTCTTGTTCCGGAACGGGACACCTTGTTCGTAGCCGTTCCACATCGTGGATCACAACAAGCCGAGATTCGCTGCTATGCGATCGAGTGATTCATCCAGCTCGAAAGGTCGAGGCGATTCCTCATGGAATGTAAAGCTGGTAAAGCTCAGTGCGGTGGGTTCGCTCCTGATTTCTTTGAGCACTACGCGATTGGAAGGGCACAAGATCACCTCAGATTATGAAGTCACCCCAATCGCCTTGCCCGGTGCAAGCGGCGTTGTTGCACTCGACTATTTTGCCTACGATCACTCGACTGGGAAATTGTGGGTGCCGGCCAGCAACACGGGCAACGTAGATGTAATCGACGAGAATTCCGACGCTGTCTCACAGGTGTCTGGATTTAAGACGGGTGAGGTCGAGCTGCGCGGGCGAAAAGTTCCATTAGGGCCAACAGCGGTCAGCGTCGGGGATGGCGTCGTATATATCGGAAATCGCGGCGATTCGAGCTTGTGCGTCATCGACGCTCAGAGCCTCAAACGTGGAGAATGCCTGCAGGTCGCTCCGGCATCGGCGGGTCCCGGGGCAGCGCCGGACGCCGTTGTTTATGTTGCGGCGACAAAAGAGTTATGGATCACAACCGGCGCACCACCTATAGGAGTTCCTTCCGCCGATAAAGCTATCCAGGTCTTTGATGTTTCGGAGCCGCGCCATCTTAAGTTGAAATTGAAAATCCCATTGGATGGATCGGCTGAAGGCTACGCTGTCGACAATCAGCGCGGGTTGTTTTACACGAACATTGAAGAGGCGGGAAAGACGGTGGCGATCGACGTGCGATCCCACAAAGTTGTTGCCGAATGGAAGGTCCACGATGATTTGCAGGGATTAGCGTTAGATAGCACCCGAGGGTTTTTGTTCGTCGCCTGCGGCGATCATGTTGTAAGTCTCGACGTTGGCCATGGCGGAAGAGTGATCGACTCGATCGTAACCGGTCCTGGTTTGGACAACATCGATTTTTCGAGTGACCAAAAACTTCTCTACGCCGCTGCTTCTGTTACTGCGACACTAAGTATCGTCGAAGTGGGTGACGACGGAAAATTTCATCTCAAGGCGTTAGTTCCCACGGTTAAAGGAGCGCGCGGTGTTGTTGTCGGCAAAGTCGAAACGGCATATCTGATCGATCCCGCTGAAGGGCGCATTTTGAAACTCACACATAAATCGCACGATGAAACCAAAGACAGGTAACAACGCAAATGGGCTTAGGCTGTTAACACGCGGCGCTGTGTACGTCGCAATGGTTGCATTCTTCCTTGTTGGTCGGGCGTTCACGCAGTCGCCGACACCTGCCTCCGATTACGAGCTAAAGCGAATCAACTTACCGGGTGCGACCGGAGCGGTAGCGCTGGACTATTTCGCTCACGATGGCGCAACTGGGAAATTGTGGGTCCCGGCTAGCAATACTGGCAGCGTGGACGTCATTGACGAGAAAACCGATGCGGTGTCACAGATCACCGGTTTTCCGACCGGTGAAATCGAGCGGCGCGGAAAGAAGATTACCGTTGGGCCGACCGCAGCCAGCATTGGGAATGGTGTGGTTTATATCGGCAACCGTGGGAATGCCACGCTTTGCGTCATTGATGCGAAGACATTTACGCGCGGCGAATGTGTGCCGGCTTCGCCGGATCGCGGCGTGACACCGGACGGAGTGCTTTACGTCGCGGCTACGCGCGAGGTCTGGATAACAACGCGCCCCACGCTGGGCGCCGACCCTGCGGCAGCAAAGTCTCTTCAAGTGTTTGATGCTTCCAACCCGCGGCGACTCAAATGGAAATCAAAAATTCCGCTCGACGATTTGGCAGAAGGCTACGCCGTCGATAACGACCGCGGGCTTTTCTACACAAACATCGAAGACGCGGGTGTAACCGTCGCCGTTGATGTGCGAAGCCGCGACATCGTCGCAAAATGGAATCCCGGCAGCGCTGATTTGCAGGGACTGGCCCTCGACCCCGCACGACGATTTCTTTTCGTCGCATGCGGGGATCACGTTGTGAGCATCGATGCTGGTCATGGCGGAAAGGTGCTCGATTCCATCGCAACCGGTCCGGGTCTGGACAACATCGATTACTCACCGGACGCAAAGCTTCTTTACGCCGCAGCGTCTCAGGCCGCGACACTGATCATCGCTGAAGTCGGTGACGACGGGAAATTTCATCTGAAAGCTACGGTGCCCACGGTGAAAGGCGCGCGCGGCGTTGTCGCCGGCAAAGGCGAAACGTTATATCTGATTGATCCCTCTGAAGGACGTATCCTGAAGCTGATCCGGAAATAAGACAGCGCCCCCCCTATCAGAGATGAGATCGCGCCGATGCTTTCGGGTCGAAGACCGCAAGCAGGGCGGGCAGCACGATAAGCACTAACGGCAGCGAAAAGATTAGGCCCGAGATAATGGCGATTGCCAGCGGTTGCTGCATGGCGGCGCCGTGACCGATCGCGAGCGCAAGCGGCAACAGCGCCAGGATGGCGGCGAACGCCGTCATTGAAATCGCGCGCATCCGATTAATCCCGGCGAGGATCAAGCGGTCGTCGCTGGCGGGCAACGAACGAAATTCCGAGTAATAGAAGATTGCGATCTCGGTGACGATACCCACAATCATCGTCATACCCATGCGCGAAGTGATGTTGAACTCGGTGCCGGTGACCCACAGACCGAAAAACACTCCAGCCACGGCGAATATCGGGACCAGCAACATCGCGAAGGCAACGCGAAAACTTTCATAAAGAAAGAGCAGAAGAAGAAAAACGAGAAGAATTGCTGCGATCAAAATGATGGTGAGACCGCGGAAGGCGATCTGTTGTTGTTCGTAAAGTCCGCCAAAAGTGTAGAGCACGTTGTGTGGAATGACGCCCGATTTGGTAAGAGTGCGTTTCACATCGCTGACCGTCGAGCCGAGATCGCGGCCACTGATGCGCGCGGTCACGGCGACCATGCGTTTGAGATCGTCGCGCATGATTT
>QHMR01000028.1 GCA_003217875.1 Verrucomicrobiota bacterium | reverse complement strand
GTAGAGTTCGCTCGATCGTGTATAGCGTCGTTTCTGGAGTTATCTGCTCCAAACCAAACGGCGCTTTCCACTGACCCATCTTGACCTGTGCCCATGGGAATTGATGCCAGTTGATAAAAATGTCCGTGGCCTCGAACGCTGTTCGGTTCGCATTAAGTCCATCGCTGTTTTCAAAGTCGCCTTCCAGCTTGAAATCGAATTGCTCGGCAAAATCGCCAGTGAGATTGATTCGTGCGCGGCGCAGGCGGAAACGATCTTTCAATGCGGTCTGACCAAAGCGGCCTTCAAACGCGGAGACATCGCCGTCTTCGAAATTCATCTGGATGAATCCACCAAGCACCAGCTTCAATTCCGCTCCCCGCTGCTGCACATAGACCGGATGCAGTCTCTTTTTTCAGGCTCTTAATCTCTGCCTGCAGTTCAGCGTTCTGTTTTGCCAGCAGTTCGACCGCGCGCTCGAGTTTTTCGATTCGCGTAGTGTCAGACGACGACTCAGCGCGCAGCGGCTGCGCAGCTAGTAACGCAACTGCAGCCAAGCTGGCGCCCGCTGCCCGTAAGACTGATTTCTTGATGAACATGAGTTTCTCCTTGGTGTTTGATGGTTGGATCGAGAGGTAGAACCGCTCGGTTAGGAACTACCTATCCGAACATGGGCGAGGCTAAAAGCCCTTTGTGACAGCCGTATGACGAAAACGTGACGATTCGGCAAACTTTGCCGCTAATGGTCGAGGCGATGCCACGAAGCCGCGCGGAAGGATTGCAATTTCAGGCGCGGGCGAGTTGATTTGCTGTTCGAATGGAGACCGGCTCCGGAAAAAAAATTCTCATCATAGAAGACGAGGCCGATGTAGCCGAGCTTCTTACGCTGAACTTGCGCAAGGCGGGCTACAGAGTCTCGACGGCTGCGGACGGCGCAAGCGGTTTGCATAAGGTGCGCGATGATAGGCCCGATTTCGTCATTCTTGATCTCATGTTGCCAAAAATGTCGGGACTGGAACTTTGCAGAATTTTGAAGAGCGACGCTGCGACGGCTCAGGTTCCGATTCTCATGCTGACGGCGAAAGCGGAAGAGATTGATCGGATTGTGGGTCTCGAATTCGGGGCTGATGATTATGTGACAAAGCCATTCAGCCCGCGCGAAATCGTGTTGCGAATTCGGGCGATCTTGCGACGTGCCGAAATGGCGAACGAAAGTCTGACGGCCGGCCCGATTTCGATCGATCCCGCACGTCACGAAGTTCGCGTTGACGGGAAGCAGGTGCATCTCACCAGCCTCGAATTCAAACTGCTGCGGGTATTGATGCAACGCCGCGGCCGCGTGCAGGACCGCGACCGATTGCTTAACGAGGTTTGGGGCTACGAAAGCGTCATCGATACCCGCACGGTGGATACACACGTGCGCCGCTTGCGTGAAAAACTCGGGAGAGCCGGTGACGCTATTGAAACCGTGCGCGGTTTCGGTTATCGGCTGCGGGAAAGCTAACACAAATGATTTGGCTTCTGCTCTGCGCGATTGTCGCGGCGACAATCGCCCTTGCCTTCATCGTGTGGCGCAAATGGATTGCGCCGTGGCGGCAGGTCGAAGAGCTCGTCGTCCATATCGGGCAGGGCGAACGGCCGAGCACATTTCTAATTGACGGCGGCGCCCAGGCTGAACGCGTTGGTTTGCGATTGGAAAAAGTTTCCGAGGATTTGCAGCAGCTCAAAAAGCAAATCGCAAAGCGGGAATCCGGCATGCAGACCATCTTCTCTGCGATGCATGAGGCATTGCTCGTAGTCGATTCCAACCGGCAGGTGATTTTGGCTAATGAGACGTTTCAAAAACTGTTCGCGCTGCCGGAAATTTCAGATGGGACACCTCTGCTGGAGATTGTCCGCGATGCTACGCTCGATCGGGCGATTGACGATGCTTTAGATCGCGGCGGGCCAGTTCGCGCCGAGTTGACCCTGGATGGGTTGCAAATCGAGCTTGACGCCGTCGCGACACGGAACAACGCCGGCCAGATCACAGGAGCACTGGTTTTGTTTCACGACATAACCGAGATCAAGAAGGTCGATCAGGTGAGGCGGGATTTTGTCGCCAACATTTCGCACGAATTGCGAACGCCATTGTCGATCTTGCGCGGCTATATTGAAACCTTACTCGACAGCCCTGAAGTGTCGCGCGAGGAACTTTCCCGGATTCTAGGCGTTATGGAACGGCATTCAAAACGCCTCGACTCACTGGCCGAGGATCTGCTTACGCTTGCGCAATTGGAATCAGCCAATCCCAATTTGCAGCTGGATGACGTTGATCTGTCGAGCTTTTTCGAAGAATTGATTCGCGATTGGGAAAAGAAACTCGCCAATAAACAGCTCAAGGTCATTGTCGATGTTCCTCCCGACTTGCCAATGATTCGCGCTGATCGCGTGCGGCTGCAGGAAGCTCTCCATAATTTGATCGATAACGCTCTAAAATATGCGGGTGCGGAGGGCGAGATTAGGCTGACGGCTCGGCGGCGCGATGAAGAAACTGTCCTGAGCGTGGGCGATAATGGAATTGGTATCAACAAAGAAGATTTGCCGCGCATTTTCGAGCGCTTCTATCGCGCCGATAAAGCGCGCACCGCGGAAAATATTCGGGGAACCGGTCTCGGCCTGGCAATCGTAAAACACATCGCGCAACTGCACGGCGGCCATGTGGAAGCAGAAAGCGAAATTGGGAAAGGCACGACGATTTGTGTGGTTTTGCCGATCGCACAAAATCCGAACGACAAAAACCGAATCACGAAATTGTAGGGCGTCTGTATCAGACGCCGCGGCGTTTCACAGAAACGCCTTACAATTCAGGCGTCATTCGTCATTCGTGCTTCGTCATTTCCGTTTGTCACACAAACGTAACAGTAAAGGTTTTGACCAGTTGAATCGGCCTACGGCAATTTCGTCACATGACGAAATCCTACAGATCGAAAATCCTCCTTGGACTCACAATCGCATTTGGACTGAGTGCGACGGCGTCGGCGCAAATGATGATCAACGGCGCCGGCGCGACGTTTCCGTATCCGATTTACTCGAAGTGGTTCGACGAATACGCAAAGGTCGATCCCTCCGTGCGATTCAACTATCAATCGATCGGTTCCGGCGGCGGGCAAAAACAAATACTCGCACAAACAGTCGATTTCGGCGCTTCGGATGGGCCGATGAGCGACGAAAATCTGTCAAAAGCGCCGGGAAAAATCCTCCATCTCCCGACTGTGGCAGGCGCGGTCGTCATGACCTACAACCTTCCAGGCAATCCCGCCTTGAAACTCGATGGCGAAACGATCGCCGACATTTTTCTCGGCAAAATCAAGAAATGGAACGATCCAAAGATCGCCGCATCGAACCCAGGAGCAAAGTTACCGGAAAACGAAATCGTCGTCGTGCATCGCTCCGATGGTAGCGGCACGACGTTCATTTTCACTGATTACGTGAGCAAGGTCAGTGCTGAGTGGAAGCAGAAAGCGGGCAACAACACGTCGGTCAACTGGCCAACAGGGATTGGTGGCAAAGGAAATGAGGGTGTGTCGGGACAGGTAAAACAAACGCCGGGGGCGATCGGATACGTCGAGTTAATTTATGCGGTCCAAAACAAAATGCCGTACGCGAACGTCAAGAACGCAGCAGGACAATTTGCGAAGCCCTCAATGGAATCGGTGACCGCAGCGCTCGGAACAGCCAATATTCCCGATGACTTCCGGTTTTCGATGACGAACGCTCCGGGCGATAGCGCATATCCGATTGCTGGTGCGACGTGGCTGCTGGTGTACGAGCAGCAGAAGGATCCGGCGAAAGGGAAAAAACTGATTGAATTCCTCAAATGGGCACTGACGAAGGGAGAAGGAATGGCCAAGGATTTAAATTACGCGCCGCTGCCAGATGAGGTTCAACAGCGCGTTTTGAAGCGAATCGACGAGATCAAGTTTTGATATGAATCCTTGCCAGCCTGTCATGTTGAGCGGGAGCGAAACATCTCTGGCTACTGTTTTCGTGCTGAGGGAAAAATGATCTGAGATTCTTCGCTTCGCTCAGAATGACAACGATCAGTGCAGTGCATATCCCGTTGGAAGAGCGTTCTGCGCAAACAAGGATGGCTTCACCGTCGCGTTTCGGTGACAAGGCATTTGAATTGCTCACGCTCACGATGGCGCTGGCGGTGGTTGTGCTCATCATCTTGATTGGTTGGCAGCTCTGGAATGGGTCTTCGCTCGCGATCAAAAAATTCGGTTTCCGCTTCCTCACGACATCAACCTGGGATCCAGTTGCGGAGCAATTCGGCGCGCTGCCCTTTATTTACGGCACGCTGGTTTCTTCCCTGATCGCGCTTCTCATCGCCGTGCCATTGAGCATCGCCACGGCAGCGTATCTAACGGAACTTGCGCCTCTATGGATTCGGCAGCCACTCGTTTCCCTGATTGAAATGCTGGCGGCAATTCCGAGCGTAATCCTGGGGTTGTGGGGAATATTCGTAATGATCCCATGGTTGCGTGAATATCCATTTCCATTGCTGAAGCGCTTTTTTGGCTGGACACCGTTTTTCACCGGACCGATTTACGGCCCGAGCATGCTTGCCGGCGGAATTATCATCGCCGTCATGATTCTGCCGATCATAACTTCCGTTTCGCGGGAGATTCTCCGCAGTGTTCCGAACTTACAGCGCGAAGCGGCCTATGCGCTCGGTGCGACCCGGTGGGAAGCTACGCGAATCGCGGTGCTTAGTTACGCCAAGAAGGGCTTGTTCGGCGCCGTCATCCTGGGCCTCGGACGCGCCCTAGGCGAAACGATGGCGGTCACAATGGTGATCGGCAACACACCGCAGATCGCTGCATCGCTGTTCCAGCCGGGATATACCCTGGCCAGCGTGCTTGCCAATGAGTTCACGGAAGCGACGACCGACATGTATGTCCAAGCTCTCTTCGAGATCGGCTTCGTGCTGCTTGGAATAACTATCTTGGTGAACCTTTTGGCGCAATTGCTCCTGCGCACGATCAGGACGACATCAGCAACACGCGCTGTACAATAGCAATGCATTTCGAACGAGCACACAATCACACCTGGCGCAAAATCAAAAGCACGCTGGCATCCACGGTCGCGTTCGTCTCCGCGATCCTTGTGATCGCACCATTGGCTCTGGTGTTTTTACATCTCCTTGTCAATGGCGCCGGTTCGGTGAACTGGGATTTTTTCACGAAATTGCCAGCTCCGGTTGGAGCGACTGGTGGCGGCATGGTGAATGCAATTGTTGGCTCGCTAGAATTACTCGCGCTGGCAGGCGCGATTGGGATTCCGGTTGGCGTTTTGGGCGGAGTTTACCTGGCGGAATACGGCTCGACACGCGTCAATTTAATCCTGCGATTTCTAGCTGACGTGCTCAATGGAGTCCCATCGATCACCTGGGGCGTAGTAGTTTACGGGTTGGTCGTGTTGCGCTTCAAAGGCTTTTCGGCTTACGCCGGCGGTCTTGCGCTAAGCCTGATCATGATTCCGCTAATCCTGCGCACGACGGAAGAAGTCGTCCTCCTGGTGCCGAATGGTTATCGCGAGGCCGCGCTCGCGCTCGGCGTCAGCCGGTGGAAAACGATCGTTCACATCGTGATGAAGACCGCGTCCAAGGGGATCATCACCGGGATTCTGCTCGCGCTCGCCCGCGTGGGCGGCGAAACGGCACCACTTCTTTTCACCGCATTCGGTAATCGGTTTTGGAATCACAGCCTGAGTCAGCCGATCGCAGCGCTGCCGTTGCAGATTTTTACCTATGCAATTTCTCCCTATGATGACTGGCATCGGCAGGCGTGGGCCGGTGCGCTGGTGCTCGTCACTGGCGTTTTTTGCGTTAACGTAATTGTTAGACTTCTAACGCAGGGGCGTTCAGCGTCTGTCGTTTAGCGTCTTCGCGAATGGATAATTTAGTAATGACAACACCTGAGCGAAGCGTGATGGACCGCGTCGACCGGCCTGCTGAGCCGATCCCTGCAGACGAGGCCGTGCCGGCGTGCACGCTCCGAATAAAGGACCTTTCGATCTGGTACGGAGACAAACGCGCCATCGACAATGTGACGCTCGATATCGCCTCCAATGCTGTAACGGCAATCATCGGGCCCAGCGGTTGTGGGAAATCCACGTTCATTCGCTCCCTCAATCGCATGCACGAGCTTGTACCCAAAACGCGAGTGGAAGGCACAGTTCTCCTTCAGGGAGAGGATCTCTATTCGAGCAATGTCGATCCTGCAATCGTTCGACGCCGAGTCGGCATGGTTTTCCAAAAATCCAATCCCTTTCCTACAATGTCGATTGGCGAGAATGTGATCATTGGGTTGCGACTCAACGGTGTTCGCAATCAAAAATTTCTGAACGAGCGCCTGGAAAGATCCCTTCGAATGGCTGCGCTTTGGGATGAAGTGAAAGATGATTTGCACAAGCCAGGCACAAGCCTTTCCGGCGGGCAACAGCAGCGACTTTGCATAGCTCGCGCGCTTGCGGTCGAGCCGGAAGTGCTCCTCATGGATGAGCCGTGTTCGGCGCTCGATCCCATCGCCACAGCGAAGATTGAGGAATTAATCTACGAGCTTAAAACCACTTACACGATCGTGACGGTGACCCACAACATGCAGCAAGCCGGCCGCATCTCTGATTATACTGCTTTCTTTTATCTTGGACGGCTGATCGAATTTGGGCCAACCACGAAGATTTTTACGAATCCGAGTGAAAGACAGACTGAAGATTATATCACGGGACGATTTGGTTAATGAAACGTCGACGTGGTTCTTATGATCGCGCCTAAACACATCCTGGGGACATTTGACGAAGCTCTTGCTTCGCTGCGCAATAATGTGCTGATGATGTCGGGACTGACCGAGCGCAGCCTCGAGCGAGCAATGAAGGGTTTGGTCAATCGTGACGACAACATTTGCGCAAATGCAATCGCCGATGACGAAG
This sequence comes from Verrucomicrobiota bacterium, assembly GCA_003217875.1. Taxonomy (GTDB): domain Bacteria; phylum Verrucomicrobiota; class Verrucomicrobiia; order Chthoniobacterales; family UBA10450; genus Udaeobacter. Next base: position 940 of record QHMR01000028.1, on the reverse strand, counting down.
AGATCGACCAGTTGGAGAAACAGATCGATAAGGACGGGGTTGATATTCTGTTGCGCTTTCAGCCCGTCGCGTCAGACCTGCGCCGCGTCGTCTCCGCTATGAAACTTTCCTCGAATCTGGAGCGCATGGCCGATCAAGCCACAACGATTGCGCGGCGCGCGCGGAAGTTGAATCAACATCCGCCGTTGCCTGAAGTCGAATTGATGAAGCCGATGTACGAGCACGCCATGTCGATGTTCAAGGACAGCGTGGACGCCTTCGTGCGCGAGGACGTCGATCTCGGTCGCGCAGTTGTTCCGCGCGATGAAAAGCTGGATGAATTGAACCGGCTCGCCAGCCACAAACTAGTCGAGCGCATGGCGCAGGACCCGGAGCAACTGCGAGGTTACCTGAATCTGATATTTATTGGCCGTTGCCTCGAACGCGTGGGCGATCACGCCACGAACATCGCCGAGGACGCCGTTTATGCCGCCGCGGCCGAAGACATCCGGCACCAGACTTTGGTCGCCTCGAGCTAAAACCGGCGCGTTGCATATGCGCAGGTGATTGCTGATGTTTAGCGATGCCGGAAGCGCAGGCCACCGCCCGAACCGAAGAGCAAAGCACCGCTATCGCGGCTCCGGAAGTCGTACAAACTGCGCATGATCGTTTTGGGGACCCGAAAAATTTCATCAACCGCGAGCTGAGCTGGCTCGAGTTCAACCGCCGCGTTTTAGAAGAGGCGCAGGATCAGCGGCAACCGCTCATCGAGCGGGTCAAGTTTCTCACCATCGTCAGTTCGAATCTGGATGAGTTCTTCGAGATTCGCGTCGCCGGAATCAAACAGCAAATTGAGAGCGAGACGAGCGATGTTGGCCCTGACGGGTTGAGCCCCTCGGAAGTATTCAATCGCATCCAGAAAACGGTACGTGAACTGGTTGCGGCGCAATATGCGCTCTGG
>QHMR01000027.1 GCA_003217875.1 Verrucomicrobiota bacterium | reverse complement strand
CAATGTCCGTCTTAAACCGCGCCGAGGAGACGAGGCCACCAAGCTGGCCGGCCGCGTTAACCTTTACGGTTTGATTGATGGCGCCAACGGGCGCATTGAAGATACCGCCGAAGAAGACCGTCGAGTTAGTACCAGCAATGGGCCCAGCGCTGTCGCGGATGCGGGTCCTACCGCTTTCGAACGCCGTGGAGGTTACGTTGTTGCCGATATAGATGTTATCGCTACCTACGAAGGCGGTGTTGGGCCCCGCTCCGAGACCCAGAATGATGTTGCCGCTGGAAGAGGTAATACCGAGCCCGGCGCGGAAACCCAGAGTCGTGTTGTTGCTGCCGGTGGTGATACCATTCGCGCTGCTCCCGGTACCCACAGTCGTGTTGTTGCTGCCTCTGAGATTAAACCCGGCGTTGTCACCGATCGCTACGTTGGCACTGCCAGCAAGGTTGGTGAGGAGCGCATTAACACCCATTGCTTGGTTGAAACTACCAGTGGTGTTGGCGAAGAGCGCGTCATCACCGACGGCGTTGTTTGAACTGCCAATAGTGTTACTCCGGAGCGCCTGAATGCCAACTGCTGTGTTCCGCTGCGCATTGCCGGCGGCGGTTTGGTTCGTATTGAAGAGCGCCTCAGAGCCGACGGCGGTGTTTCTCGGGCCAGTATCGTTATTAAAGAGCGCAAAAGCGCCCACGGCTGTGTTGGCGCTGGCGGTTGTATTGAGACGCATTGCGTCCCAGCCAACTGCGGTGTTGTTGCTGCCGGTTGTATTCACGAGGAGCGCAAGACCGCCCACGGCGGTGTTGTCGAAGCCGTTTGTATTGCTCTCGAGCGCAACCTCGCCCACGGCCGTGTTGCCGTTGCCGGTCGTATTGCTAAGCAGTGCTGCGTCGCCAACGGCGACGTTCTCACTGCCGCTTGTATTGTTCTCGAGTGCGCTGTCGCCGATGGCCACGTTGAAGCCGCCATTTACGTTGTCGAAGAGCGCGAAATCACCCAACGCATTATTTCCGTCGCCGGTGATATTGCTGAAGAGCGCTCTACGGCCAACGACGTTATTGAAATTTCCGTCGAAGTTTCTATGCATCGCAAAGGAGCCGATAGCATTGTTGAATGAGCCCACTTGTACCTCAGCGCCATTATTGCCGAGAAGCGTGTTGATTCCAACGGCCACGTTGTCCGAGCCATTTAGGTTGAGCAACATCGCTGCAGTGCCAACAGCGGTATTATCATTCGCCCCGACTCCCGCGACTGGACTGTTGATGGCCAGTGCACCAGCGCCCACACCGGTGTTGAAGCTGCCGTCGCCGACTATAAAGAGCGAAAACCAACCAAGCCCTGTGTCTCCTATGCCGCCGGTGACGTTAAAGAGGGCGTTGCACCCTTCCGCCGTGTTGAACGCGGGATAGCACCCGTCAGGATTCCCAGGTATCTCTGGGGGTAATTGGGCCTGCGTTTGCGACAAAAACGCAAAGCAGCCAAGCACGGACAGAATGGTTGTGAATATTTTGAAGCGATTTTTCATAAGCTTAATTTTCTTTTTTCTATTGTTCTATTGTTTTGGTCTTCTCTGATTTCCGCTGGCTCGCCGTAGCCTTCGCGAAGGCGGCTCTCTCGAGAACTCATTTCCGACCGTTACCTATTCCTTCGGAAAATTTTGCCCGGCGTGGCAAAAAATTTTTCGAAATCGTTGAAACCGTTGAATCGTTAAGCGGAGAGACCCGCTCCGCCGACCGTCCTTCGCGTAGAGCTAAGCGAGTCAAGAGGCTTCAGCGTGGCAGGCCACAGATCCGCCTCCGCGCAACGCTCCGGCGCGACAGGTGGCGCGGCTATCACGCATATGGGGAGCGGTCGCTCGCGGGCGACTGATTTCGGGCGAAACATTGAGTACCCCGAAGATCTGACAGAATTAACAAAATGAACAGAATCGGAGGCCCTCTTTCTGAGTCTCAAAAATCCATTTTGTTTATTCTGTTCATTCTGTCCAGGCTGCGATTCGAGTAACCTAGAAACCTGAAATCATTGATTCTAAACAGAAAATGACCCGCCTATGCCAAGGCTCCGGCGCGACAAGTGGCGCGGATATGACGGATAGGGGAGCGCAGGCTGCCAGCCGAAACGAACTTCTGTGGGGATAGGACTTGAAAACATTGGCCACAACAGAGGGAAAGGAACTCAGGTGGGACTCTACTTGCCTCCAGCGAGAGGCATTTTTTTGCTCTTCTCCTGGAAGGAAACGCGTCTTCGTTGGGGCTTCGGTGTTGCAGGAACGGGCGGCACGGATGAGTAGCGGAATCTTAAGATCCCGGCCGCGATCACCGATCCCGGCTACAGCTCAATACGAATTCACACGAATTAAGAATGCAGAAACGATTAGGGAAAATTAGTGTTCATTAGTGTCTATTCGTGGTTAAGTTCCCCTTCGGCGCGAGGGAGGCGACGATTTGTTCGAAACGCGGGTCGCCGCGCAACGGATCCCAAAACGGGAGCAGTTTCAACTGACCATAGCTAACGGGGCTTGGAGGAACGACGGCGATGGCCAGTTGTTTGCATGCGAGATCTTTGTCGCCAACCCAGGCAGCGATCATCGCCAAATACTTGATCATCGCCGGACCCCTGATCGCATCTTCTTTCACGGGCAGAAGCTCAACCGCGCGCAACCCTTCGAGCAGCGCTTCTTCCTTGCGCCCAAGAGCGGCATCGATTAGACCCAGCACGCACCACGGCGGGCCGAAATTTGGTTGAGCCTGGACGATTTTCTCCTGCTCCGCGCGCGCCGCAGTGAAAGCCGACCGCGCTACGTCATCATTCTTCGCCATTTGGGCGATAACACCTAGTACAAATAGATGATTAGAAAAAACATCGTTTCCCAGATTGATTGGATTCTCGCCGGCTGCGACCACGGCATCTTTTGCCGCAGCGGCGTCGCGTTCGGCTAGTGCACATTGGAGCCACCAATCAGCGATGTCTGGCGCCGCAGCAGGATTTGTAGCGCGAACTGAATCGATCGTTTGATGCAACTGCTGGGTATCGGCTTGCCGCTCAAAATCGACGGCCGCAAGTATTACTTTCGTACCAGCGTCGTCGGGTTTCAAAGCCAGTATGCGGCCTAACCAGAGTTGTTGTTCAGCATAGCGTTCAAGAGCCGCGTAATTTACTGCAAGCTGTTGGAGGATCTCAAAATTGTGCGGGTCATGGTCAGCGGCGCGCTCAAGGGTCCGGATGGATTCTTCCCACTGCCCCTGACGCCTCTGGATGAGACCGGTAAGATACAATATTTGCGGATCATTTGGCAAAGTTTGGCGGGCAACTTCCACCTCATCCAGAGCACCGTCATAATCGAGGTATCCCCAGTAGAGATTCCACGCGCGTGCGAGGTGCGTTTCGCCTGCCTCCGGACGGAGGCGAAAGGCCGCTTGAAGGGCTGCTTCCGCCAGGGCCAGGCGCGCTGGCGTGTGGTCGTGACCAAAGAAATAAAGCGCGTCATGAGTAAAGACGAGTTGGCAATATCCTTGGAAAAACGATGGATCACGCACGACCGACTGGCTGAGCAGATCGACGGCCTGCAGCCAATCCCGTCTCGCGCTAGTGTTCAACATGGGCGTTAAGACAAGCTTCTTGGCGCGGGTGTACAGATCGAAGGCGGTCAAGTCCTTCGTTGCGGGGCGCTCGATTTCGCTCTTCTCATATTGCGAGAGTTTCGCATGAAGCTCATCGGCAATCGCCATTGCGATCCGACTTTGTATTGTGAAAAAGTCCGCCAGATCGCCGTCATAAGTGTGGCCCCATAAACGTCGCTCGGTGGGCGCATGGACTAACTGCGCGTTGACGCGCACGCGATTGCCGGAGCGCTGCACACTTCCTTCCACTAAATGGGCCACCCCGAGTTGCTTTCCGATCTCGTGCAGATTGCGCGCGGCTCCGCTCTTGTATTGCATCACCGAAGTGCGTCCGATCACCTTCAGATCAGCGATGCGGGTCATGTCGGTTAGAATTTGGTCCTGCACGCCTTCTGCAAGATAAGCGTTATCGGGATCGGGGCTGAGGTTTTCAAATGGGAGCACTGCAATGCTTTTCCCCGGCGCTGCGGGATTCGAAGCTGAATTTTGGGTGCGTACCGAATGAAAAACGAGAAATGCAGACGCGCCGAGGATCGCGATCACGGCCGTTGCGAGGGCGACACGGGCGGGTCGAAGGGCGCTTGCTTGCGCGGAGCAATGTCGCAGCCGCACTGCTAACTCTTGTGTGCCGGGTCGGGCCGCCGGCTCGAGTGCGAGCATCGATTTGAGCAGCGACCGCATGCGCGACGGAACGTGCATTGCTTTCAGTTGTTTGATTGCGAGTGCATTTGACTGCTGGGCGCGGCGAATTTCCTCGACGCTGCGGCCGCCAAATGGCGTTTTTCCTGTGAGCGCGAACCACAGCGTGACGCCCAGCGAGTAGATGTCGGAGCGCGCGTCGAGCGCGGAATGCTCAAATTGTTCCGGGCTGGCGAATGCCGGCGTACCGACAAATCCGCCTTGGCTCAGCGACATCGGATCGGCTTGAGTATTAAGGGTCTTGGCCAAACCGAAATCGATTATCTTGACGGTGACTTTCTCATCCTTTCGATCGGGGCCTCGACGCAGCGAGGCGGCTGCAGCAACGAGCGCGGCGTTGAAGCCACGGCGCTGTGTCGCCGTGCTGGGCGCCATTTCGCGCTCGGGCGAGACGAGCATCAAATTTGCCGGCTTCAAATCGCGGTGAATCAATCCGCGCTTTTCCGCCGCGCCCAATGCAGCGATGACCTGCTGGGCGATGTCAATGGTAGTGCGGACATTCAATGGCCCCGTGCGACGAACGCGTTCCTCAAGCGTCTCGCCCTCGATCAATTCCATCGCGTAGAAGCATTGCCCTGTCTCCTCGCGAATTCCGAATTGGAATACGGTGGCGATGTTCTCGTGTCGCAGCGCGGCGGCCAAGCGGGCTTCGCGCATAAAAAGTTCGTGGGCCTCGGCGGGTCGCCCGGCGAAGCCGATCTTAATGATTTTCAGGGCAGCCTTGCGCTGGAGCGACGCGTCAACGGCACGATACGTCACGCCCATCGCTCCGCGCCCAAGCTCGTAAAGACTTCCGTCCGGAAGGCGTTCGATTTCATAAACTCCGAAGCCCTCGTCGCCCCCGAAAGCGTTCAGGGTTGAATCCTGTCCCGCGCCTGCGGGGTCTTCGCCCCTGATCCCGACGCGCAATAAACAAACCATGCAGCCAAGTCCGCCACCGGATGTTTCCTCGAGCGCGCCGCCGCAGACCGGGCACGTTGAAATTTCCTGAGCAGAGGCTTGCATTTGTTTGGGCTAAGTTACGACCAACACGCGACACAAGTGCCGCAGTTCGTCGTCCACTTCCGCGGTTTCTATGACCGTACCGCCCACTTCCTCACGCAAAATTAAGCGATAACGCTTCCGCAGTCGGGCTACATCGCTGCGCAGCGTCGCGACTGGTCGCTGTGATCGCCGCGCCATCTCTTCGTATGGGATCACCGATTCTTCTGTGGCCGCAAGATACGGCTTCAAGTAACTAAAAAGCTCCCCTTTGCCAGCCAGCGCGCACTCTTGCGCAAGGCGATCCAGTGCTTGCCGCAAAAGGCACGCCGCCCACTCGCGGTCATAAACGTAGTCGGCTTGCCAATTCGTTGCTCGCGCAATTTGCGCCTCCGCCTCGGCAATTGCCTTGTCGTCCAAGTTCACCAGGATCATTCCGCCGCCACGTTTCAACGCCTGTCCGCGATCGCGGACATCCGCGATGAAATGTTTCAAGGCGCCAAGAAGAAAAGAACGAAACCGCCCCTTCTCTCGGTCGGCGCGCGCGTATGTGCGAGTCTTGATCAAGTCGGCGAAAAAGCCCTGAGCCAAATCCTGCGCATCCTCTGGTCCATATCCTTGCTTGCGTAAGAAGGCGTACAACGGGCGCCAATAGATTTGGCACAGTTCCGACAGCGCACTGACTGCGTCAGCGGAAGCCGTCGCTGAATCGCCCGCTCCGAGGACCATCGTCCAACGCGTCGAGGCGAATAATTCATCGCGACTTTCCGCTTCGCGCAGCGGATCCCCCACTGTTTTCACACTGTCAACGAGAATAAGACTAAAAGCGTTCTCGGGGCAAGACATAAGTTCGTGCGCATCGTCGGCACGAGTTCAGGCTAATTGACCGGTTGTAGCTGGGATCGGTGATCCCAGTTGAAGCATTGCACCTGGGACGCAGATTCTCTGGAGATTAAATTTCGAAATCGTGCCGAGGAATCTGTGTGAATCTGTGAAAACTTTGGATAATTTCCACTCGTGTTGAAGACAATGAAGGCCGTTGTGAAAGCCAAAGCCGAGCCCGGTCTCTGGCTCGAGGAAGTTCCAGTCCCAAAAGTTAGCGACGACGACGTGCTCATCCGCGTGTTGAAAGCATCGATCTGTGGCACTGACGTGCACATCTATAACTGGGACGCTTGGGCGCAGAAGACGATCCCTGTGCCGATGACGATCGGCCACGAGTTTGTCGGCGTCGTTGATGCTGTCGGCGATCACGTGAAAGGCTTCGCGCGCGGCGATCTCGTAGTGGGCGAGGGACACATCACCTGTGGACATTGTCGGAATTGCCTGGCCGGGCGGCGGCATCTTTGCCCAAACACGCAGGGCGTGGGCGTGAATCGGCCCGGCGCGTGGGCTGAATTCGTGGCGATTCCACAGGACAACTGTTGGCACGCCGATCCGTCGATTCCGCTCGACGTACTTTCGTGTTTCGATCCGCTGGGCAACGCCGTTCACACTGCGCTGTCGTTCGATCTGGTCGGCGAAGATGTGCTCATCACCGGCGCGGGGCCGATCGGTTGCATGGCCATTCCGATTTGCAAAAGAGCCGGCGCGCGTCACGTCGTTATCACAGATGTGAATCCGTATCGTCTCGATCTCACCTGCAAAATGGGAGCCGACCTCGCGCTAGATGTGCGCACTGAGAAAGTGACCGACGCGATGGAAAAGCTCGGGATGAAAGAAGGTTTTGATGTCGCATTGGAAATGTCCGGTAATCCGAAAGCGTTTGCCGACATTTTGCCGAACATGTTTCACGGCGGCAAGATCGCGTTGCTCGGCATCATGCCTGGCAGCGCCGCCATCGACTGGAACACGGTGGTGTTCAGCGCGCTGACATTAAAAGGAATTTACGGCCGCGAGATGTATGAAACCTGGTACAAAATGACTGCCATGATCCAAAGCGGCCTCGATATTTCACCGGTCATCACACACCACTTCCCTTACACGCAATTCAAGGAAGCGATCGAGCTGATGAAATCCGGCAACTCCGGCAAGATCGTACTCGACTGGAGCGAGCCATGAAACACCAACCACGAATCACGCTATGGCGTCATTCGATTGATGTCATTCCGAGCGAAGTCGAGGAGTCCCGGGCTGACGTTGATTGTTTGCTACCGCAAATCGCGCTAAGGTCGATAGATGAGTGCAGCTGAAGTCATCGCCGAGATCAAAGCTCTTTCATCCGAGGAGCGCGATCGCGTCATTGAGTTTCTCGTATCAGATCAGGAGCTGCGCAAGGATTTGCAGGATAGCCTTCTACTTGAGGCCCGGCGTGAGGAACCGGGCCGACCGCTTGAAGATGTCCTACGCGACCTGAATTTGTGAGTTGGACAGTTGAAGTCCAACGTCCAGCCGAAAAAGAGCTGGCCGCCCTTCCGCTTCAGGCGCGCGAGCGTGTTGCCAGCGCTCTGCGTGCGATGGAAGACGACCCGTTTCCACACGGAGACAAAAAGCTAAAAGCAAGGGACGGCTATCGAGTTCGCGTCGGCGATTACCGAATTCTTTTCACAGTCAATCGCGCTGCACGCCTCGTTCGGGTGGGCGCAATCGGGCACCGCAAAGACGTTTATCGCTAATCACCGCAGCGCGGCCGCTTCTTTGTCGCGGCCTTCGAGCTCGAAGACCATTCGCTTAATGTGTCTGTAATTCTGGTGCGATCGAAGGAACTGCAAGCTTTCCTGCGGATCGCCCCATTTCAGCACTTCGATGGTCTCCTGACGGGCGCCCCAGGAATTCATCTCGCGTTGGTTCGCCATGTAAAGGTCAATCGTGTTGCGCCCGGAAAGCGCCCAACCGTAATCTTCTACGCGGTAATTTTGTCCTGTGGAAAGCAGGCGAAACACCGTGCCCGCCGGCCAGCGTGACCAATCAGCCGCGGCGCTGCCGATCTGCGGCGGTCTGGAGACCGCGACGGCGCGCTTCGCGCTGCGGGTTGTTTTCGTCGTGCGTTTTGTCGTACGCGTGACCGTTCGCGTTTCTTCCATTGA
>QHMR01000026.1 GCA_003217875.1 Verrucomicrobiota bacterium | reverse complement strand
CGAAGAGACGGGGCAGGCAGCTGAAACGGCGCTCACTCTTCAGCCCAATCTCGGCGAGGCCATATTGGCCAGGGGATATTACTACTACGCCTGCTTGAAAGATTATGACGCCGCGGTGCGTTACTTTGAGCAAGCACGTCAGTTTCTGCCGAATAGCAGTCAGATTCCCGAATCGCTGGCCTACGTCGCGCGCCGACGAGGTCAGTGGGACCGGAGCGAGTCCTATTTCAACGAAGCTGAGCGACTCGATCCGCGTAACGTTTCCCTGCTCACCCAGCACGCCCAATCCTATATGATAGTTCGTCGTTTCCCCGAGGCGCTGCGAAAGTTTGATCAGGTGCTCGATGTTATACCAGACGACCTGGATACCCTTGCGCAGAAGGCGGGTATTGCACAAGGGGAGGGCGACCTTCCGCGGGCTGCTGCACTACTCGCTCCGCTGCATCCGCCCGCCGACGACACCGGCGCCTTGGAAATACAAGTTTACCAGGCGATCCTGGAACGTCGTCCTGCACAAATCATCCCTCGGCTAAAGGAAATACTCGCCCAGCCTGATCCGGCTTTGGGTTATAACAACGGCGAACTGCGCTTTTGGTTAGGCTGGGCGCAAGAAGTCGCCGGCGACCATGCCGCTGCCCAGGAAAGTTGGCGACAGTCGCGCAGCGAACTGGAACCGTTCCTCAAAGAACAGCCGGATAACTATATCCTCATTGGAGATCTCGCGCTCGCCAATATGGGCCTTGGTGACAAAGCCGCGGCGTTAGCCCTGTCGGAGCAGGCGATGACCGTGCTTCCGCTCGAGAAAGACGTAGTGGATGGTCCCGCGCCGATCGAGATTCTCGCCAGGGTGGCGGCACAGCTGGGAGAGCCGGCCCGCGCCATCGCCGCCAGCGGAATGGAGTAAGCATCTGAGTGCGCGCGGCTTGTGATCTGACAGAGAATCAAGTCCGCGCCTGGAAGATCGGCAAGCACCAAAGCGGGCCGGCGCTTTCCGGCGGCAGGATCAGCCCGCGGAAACGGAATGACAACGACTTCGCCGGCTACAGGTTTGACCACGCGGCATCCTCTTCTGGAGAGTTCCAATCTCGCGCGAGAACAGATTCGCTCAGCTCGGCACCGTTAAATCCACTGTTCTCCTCCGACTCATTCGAGGCGACTTCTTTTTGGCTCGATTCACGCGTGCTCATGATGAAATTATTTCACAGTTACGCCCTTGCAAAAATCTCAGCGCCATTCTCCACGCCTTCGTTCCTCTTTTCTTGCGTTCCTGATTTCCTGACTCGCTTGGCAAATTGCTTGATGCTGATTGGGCCAGACTGTGGCCGGATATGGGCGAACGTTCCGGGCCGGAGCCAGGACGAGATTGTGCGGATCACTAACACCATGGTCCCTTCCATGTCATGGCTTCACCCCTAATCACTCGCCATGATGAATAGCGGCTGCATTTCGAAATCGGTGTAGAGCGGACGCAAGCGTTCCTTGTTATAGTATTTTTCTACATTGACCGTTTTCTTGGAGCTGGTCACTACTTCAATCGGCATGTTGTCATAGCGCCCATTCTTCAAAACGACGAGGCGGCCGTGCCTGCCGCGCAGGATGAGATCGAGGGCCAGGTTGCCGTAGGCCATGGGTACAATCGAATCAATCGCGTCGGGATCGCCGCCGCGCACCATGTAGCCGAGACGCTGGTTGATAACATCGATTGGTTTGCCCTTGTTATATTTGGCGCCACGATCTTTGAGTTCTGCCGAGACCAGGTCGCCGATGCCCCCCAGTTTCATGTGCCCGAACGCGTCGGTCGTCCTATCGGACAGCACCATCTCGCCGCCTTCGAACATTGCCCCTTCTGAAACAATGACGACTGAATACCTGCTCGGATTGCGCGCGCGATCATAGCACAACAATTCGGTCAGATGTTCGATGTCGAATTTGCATTCCGGGATGACGCACCGATTCGCAGCGCCCGCCATCGTCGGCAGCATGGCGGTGAATCCCGCGTACCGTCCGAACACCTCCATAACGAGAACTCGTTCGTGAGATCCGGCTGATGTGCGGAGTCGATTCGACAATTCAATCGTGCGGCTGACACAGGTGCTAAAGCCGATGCAATAATCGGTGCCTGGCACGTCATTGTCCATCGTCTTGGGTATTGCGATGACCTTGACGCCTTCCTTGTGCAGGCGAGTGGCAAAAGAAAGCGTGTCGTCGCCGCCCATCGGAATTAGATACTCAACGCCTAGCCAATCCAGGTTTTTGATGACTTCGGAAGTAAAATCGTTCTTGTCTTGAGTGTACGCCGCGCGCAGGGCCTCAGGCACTTCTTCTTTTTTCACGGCCGACGGGTTCGTACGCGAGGTATGGAGAAACGTGCCGCCGGTGCGTCCCGCGCGATTGACGATCTCTTCCGTCAGGATTTGAAAGTTGTCGCTGTTGTCCGCCTGCTCATCGCGCACGATGCTGATCGAGCCGAGCCAGCCGCGGCGGATTCCGATAACTTGATAGCCTTCGCGCAGGGCGCGAATGGTGACCGCACGGATCGCAGGATTGAGCCCGGGCACATCGCCGCCGCCGGTGACAATACCGATTACACCCTTTTTAGCGCTCATGCGACCGCCTTCGTGTTTTCCATTTCTTCGGTATATTCGCCGAAGCGCGCGTTACCATTACACCAGGCACCGTGATTTTGCGGATGCTTTTTGTTTCGGCGAACCGCCGAAACCGACGCCCAACACGGGCGCCGCTGCCCAGCCATTATATCTTGGCGTACATTTCCGCTCCGGCTTCCTGAAATTCCGTTGCCTTCTGCCGTAATCCCTTTTCGATCGCGGCTTCTTCCCTGATTCCCTGCTCCGCTGCGTACTTGCGCACGTCCTCGGTAATGCGCATCGAACAGAAGTGTGGACCGCACATGGAACAGAAGTGCGCAGTCTTTGCGCCTTCGGCGGGAAGCGTTTCGTCGTGGAACTCGCGGGCGGTTTCGGGATCGAGAGAGAGATTGAATTGGTCTTCCCAACGGAACTCAAACCTTGCTTTGCTGATGGCGTTGTCGCGGTATTGCGCGCCGGGATGGCCTTTCGCCAAATCGGCGGCGTGCGCAGCGATTTTGTAGGCGATGACCCCGTCTTTGACGTCTTTCTTGTTCGGCAAACCGAGATGTTCTTTCGGCGTGACGTAGCAAAGCATCGCCGTGCCATACCAGCCGATCATCGCTGCGCCGATCGCGCTGGTGATGTGATCGTAGCCGGGGGCGATGTCGGTAGTCAGCGGGCCGAGCGTGTAGAACGGCGCTTCGTCACACCACTCGAGTTGCTTTTCCATGTTCTCCTTGATCATATGCATCGGGATGTGGCCGGGGCCTTCGTTCATCACCTGCACGTGACGCGCCCACGCGCGCCGGGTCAGCTCGCCTTGCGTGTAAAGTTCGGCGAACTGCGCCTCATCGTTTGCGTCGGCGATTGATCCCGGCCGGAGACCGTCGCCAATGGAAAAGCTGACGTCGTACGCAGCAATGATCTCGCAGATTTCGTCCCAATGTGTGTAAAGAAAACTTTCCTGATGATGGGCAAGGCACCATTTGGCCATGATCGAACCGCCACGCGAAACGATCCCGGTGGCGCGCCGCGCGGTGAGCGGAATGTAGCGTAGAAGCACACCTGCATGAACCGTAAAGTAATCCACACCTTGCTCAGCTTGTTCAATTAACGTGTCGCGATAAATCTCCCACGTGAGTTCCTCCGCGCGACCGCCAACTTTTTCGAGCGCTTGATAAATTGGCACCGTGCCGATAGGCACGGGCGAATTCCGGATGATCCACTCGCGCGTGGCGTGAATGTTCTTACCGGTGCTCAGATCCATCACCGTGTCGGCGCCCCATTTCGTAGCCCAACGCATTTTCTCGACTTCTTCCTCGATTGACGATGCGACAGCGCTGTTGCCGATATTGGCGTTGATCTTTACCAGGAAATTGCGGCCGATGATCATCGGCTCGCTTTCGGGGTGATTAATGTTCGCGGGAATTATTGCTCGTCCTCGCGCAACCTCCGACCGCACGAATTCAGGCGTTATTTCATTCGGGACGTTGGCACCAAAACTTTCTCCGCGGTGCTGCTGTGCCAGATCGTTTCTTTCAATTGCGGATTGCGGATTGGGGATTGCGGAAAGATCAGATTTCGCATTCTTCCTTCTTCCTTCCTCCTTCATCCTTTGCAATCCGTGATTCTCTCGGATTGCAATAAATTCCATCTCGGGCGTGATGATTCCCTGTCGCGCGTAGTAAAGCTGCGTGACACATTTGCCGGGCTTTGCCCGCAACGGGCGTCGCGCAGCAGGCGATGGTTGAAACTTGGTCCTAGACGAGCTGGCGTCTGTTGAACGTTTCTTACTTCCTAATTCATCCTTCTTACTTCCGTTGCGCGTTGCCGAATGTTCGGCATGGGCAACGGAGAGATAGCCGTCATCAATCGGCTGAACTTTGCGACCGTCGATTTCTTCCACATCGCCGCGGGCGGCAATCCATCTCGCTCGCAACGGCGGGAGGCCTTGGGTGACGTCGCCGCGAAAATCCGGATCGCCCCAGGGACCGCTCGTATCGTACACGCGCACGGGCTCGTTCAGTTCGATCTCGCCATTCATGGATTTCGTCGGCGCGAGCATTATCTCGCGAAAGGGAACCCCGATCTCTTTGTGCAGCGTGCCTGAGACGTAAATCTTGCGGCTATTCGGCAGAGATTTTTCGACAGAATGAACAGAACCTACAGAATTACTGCCGTTCGAATTTTCTGAATTGAAGCTCGGTCGGCTGCCTCCTCGCTCGCCGTTCCCCGGCGTGGCCTTACCTTCTATGTCGCTCGCCTCGCTCTCTGCATTCATTTTGTTCATTCTGTTAATTCTGTCTGAAATGAAAAAGCCATGCGTTGAGAACGCATGGCTACCTCGCTTCCTTCGGCGGCATCACCCGCATCAGGTTCAAGGGGTCTCCAGTATCACACCGGACTCTCAGCCAAGCGGCTCCCCCGCATTTTCTTTCTCGGTCAGAATAAGACTCGCCCGAGCGAAGTCAATAATGTGAGGATTTGTAGCGCGCCTGTGTCAGGCGCCATACTTGGTGTTTCACGAAACGCCCTACAAGCGCGGAAAAATGCAGGCGAGAATTTTATCCCGCGGGTTTCGCGGTTGTTTCTTCCTTTATATTGGTGTGGAAAATGGCGAGCCATTGACCGTTCTCCAGTTTCCAGACGGACCCGGCGTTGTAGGTGCCAGAGGCATCCTTTCCATCCAGCGTGCCATCGACCTTCACCTTATAGGTCGTAACGATGACGTCCTTTTCATCGGAGAACATGTCGAAATCGCTGATCTCAAACGATTTCATGTCCCACTTTTGCATATCGGCCAGTTCGTTCTGCATGTTGGAGAGCCGATCCGCGTAAACACAGCGAATGTCTTTATCGACGACCTTCTTGAAGGCGTCCGAGTTCTTGTCCTTGAATGCCTGCCATGCTGATTTTTCCTTGGCTTCCATCGCGGCCTTGTCCGGCGTTGCGGCGATGGAAACGGCGATGGTCGCAAATAGGGCGACCATTGTGTGCGTGATACATTTTTTCATTATGTCCTTTCATTGCGGTTGAGTGCTGAAATCAGCTTGCTGTATTCAAGCAGACGGTCAAGGCGGGCCATGTTCGTCGAAATGCACGCGACATTCTGAATGCGGCACGGTCAACCGGATCGAAGTTGCGACATCAGGGAACAATCACGTCCGATTCGAGGGATATTCTTTGTGAAGGAGTTGACGTCTGCTGCGGCGCGAGAAACACGGATTTGCCAACGAGGTCCATCAAGCTTGTATCTGCTTCCTTCAACTGCCCTTCCTGAATAGCGGGTTCAGGCGGCGACGATTTGGTTTGCCTGCGATAATCCGCGACCAGCATCGGCGGTTGTTTCTTGACTTCAAGCGAGCGATAACTCTCGATGCCGACTCCGATCGCGGCCGCCAGTTTGCCGCGCCAATCTTTGTTTGAAATCAATCTGCTTTCGCCGCGCTCTGTCAGGAATCCTCCTTCGATCAGTACAGCCGGCACTTTCGTCAGGCGCAGGACAGCGAATCGGGCGCGTTTGATACCTCGGTCATACTCCGTGATGTGTCCGAGGAGCGAATGATAAATACAAGCCGACAGCGCCATACTTTGCGCATCCACCTCGCTGCCGGGTTGCATGTTAAATGAGCTCAATGCCACGGCACTGTCGGACGTCGATGGCGCTCCACGCGGCGTAAATGAAAAAATTTCGAAACCGGTGGCGTTCGGATTATCATTCGTCGCGTTGAAATGAATGCTCACGAAAATCGAATTGCGTGCGGCATTCGCGATCTTTGCGCGCACTTCCAACGGCACAAAATAATCACCTTCGCGGGTCATGATTACGCGCAGGCCTTTCGCCTGCAAAAGCGGACGTAGCTTTCGCGCGACATCGAGCGCAAATTCTTTTTCGGCTCCGTACCGACTTACCTGACCCTTATCGTGGCCACCATGTCCGGGATCGAGAACTACCGTGTCAACCTTGCCAACGTTTGGAACACGATGCGGGCGCACCAGTGGCTCGATCGTTTTTGCCACATCAGTCCGCGAGACCAGATATTTTCCGTCCTGCTCAATCAATGGGAAGCACAACCAACTTCGCGCGCCATTGATCATTGCCTCCCGGCTGCCGCTTACAAATTCCAGGGGGTTCTTGACGGCATCGAGCTGGCTTTTCTCACCTGCAGCGGCGACGCCGGCGGGAAATCCATAAAACCGGGAAATATTATCGACGCTCAAGTAATCGTGGCCGCTTACTTTAATGATCTCCCAATCGCTGGCAGCGAATGTTGATCGCTGCGCCAGCGCGATGCCGGCGGCGAACAATGCCATGTTGAACCAACATCTCGCCGTTCCGGTCATCTGTGCGCTAGCGTATCAAAAAACTGCTTCAATCTCAAATCGAACGGACATGGACGCGCGTGTGTGCCGACGCAAAGCCCAATGAATTGACGAGCGCGTTCAGTCTTAGTTTGACTCGGCATATAATTCTGCTAAAGACCGGAAATGTTTTTGCCTTTTCCACGTGTTCGTGGCGCTTGGGTTGCGTTAGTACTGGTGGCTTTGACGCCGTTGTCCGCAATCGCAGTTTCCCCCGTCAAAAAATTTCCAAAATGTTGCGTCTGGCGCGTAATCAATGCGGAAGCGCCATTTTATCTCGTGGGCTCGATTCATGCGCTGGACAAGAATGATTATCCACTCCCTTCGCCGTACGAAGTCGCGCTGAGGAACAGCACGCGATTTGTTTTCGAATTCGATCCAAACCGCGCTCCTGAATTCGAAAGGAAATTTGAAGCAGCCGCCAAATATCCGCCGGGACAGGATATCCGTTCGAAGATCGACCCGGCGCTTCTGAGATGGCTTCGCCAAAATATTTTCACACTAAAAACTGATCCTCGCGAAGGTAAACGGCCACGAGTTGCAGGCTTCGACAGTGAGCTTTGTTACAAACCATGGTGGATTGCGCAACACCTTGCCGCCCCGGCTAGCTACAGCAAGAGTTCCGCTTCGCACGGCTTGGACAATTACTTCGTGGACCACGCGAAACTCACACGAAAAGAGATAGCAGGACTCGAATCGGTCGATGAACACGTGGCGGTTCTTGGCGGATTATCAGATCGCGACGGTGAATTCATGTTGCGGGATGCGCTCAGTCAGCCGCAGGATGGCGCAAAGGAATTCAGCAAAATGTACAAGGCATGGCGCAGAGGCGATACTAACGCGCTTTGGGCAGGCGATGCGCGACTGCGCAACCAGGCGCCTCGGATCGCGGCCCGCTTTGTGGATGACCGCAATGTGAAATGGATTCCACGAATCGAGGCGGAACTGAAAACCGGCAAGCCGACAGCGATCGTCGCAGGCGCGCTTCATTTTTCCGGACCGCGCAGCGTCATTGCGCTGTTGCAACAACGCGGCTACCAAATCGAGCAATTGTAGTAGCGGGTGTTGCAAATCCCGTTATAAGGAGAGTGCTCTCCCTACGGGTGGCGGTTCAACGGAACTGCAGCTAAAAGGTCTAATTCGCATCAAAGCAACCCGGAGCCACTCACTTTATTTTTAAAAAGTATGAAGTCATTCGTCGCCGTCACCATTTCGCTAACCACTGCCCTTGCCTCGCTTGCCCAGCCGCAGCCGCAGATTCGGCAAAGCCCGCCACTCGATCCCAAGAACATGGATACATCGGTGAAGCCGGGCGACGATTTTTTTCTGTACGCCGATGGCAACTGGATCAAACAGACAGAAATCCCGCCTGAATATTCCCGATGGGGCGCGTTCAACGAGCTGATTGAGCGCAACAACGACGCGCTGCACACGATTGCCGAGAAGGCATCGCAAACGCAGGTCGACCCAAAGCTCGCGCCTGAAACACAAAAGGTGGGCGATTATTACGCCAGCGGAATGGACGAACAAGCGATCGAAGCGATGCGCACCAAGCCGTTGCAAGAGAAGTTGAATCGGATCGACATGATCAAAGATCGGCAAGAC
Organism: Verrucomicrobiota bacterium; assembly: GCA_003217875.1. GTDB lineage: Bacteria > Verrucomicrobiota > Verrucomicrobiia > Chthoniobacterales > UBA10450 > Udaeobacter. The sequence goes on along the minus strand of QHMR01000026.1, from coordinate 743 downwards.
GTGCTGGCGGAGATCGCGCACCTGCACAGCATCGGCGTGAATGCGTTTTTCAACTTTGGCGCCGGCCAGGACGCAAAGGACAGTACGCGAGATATCGCGCAGGCAGTGCAGGGGGGGCTCGGCATGCCGGACCGCGACTACTACACCAAGCAAGACCCCGACATGAAAGGAAAGCGCGAAAAGTACATCGCGCATGTGACGAAGATGCTGACCTTGTTAGGCGAGCCCGCTGGGAAAGCGGCCGAAGATGCGAAAAAGATCATGGCGCTGGAAACAAAACTGGCCGAAGCGTCGCGCACGCGGGTGCAATTGCGCGATCCCATCAAAAATTACAACAAGATGGGTGTGCGCCAGCTGCAGGACCTCACGCCCGACTGGAACTGGAGCGATTACTTCAAGAAAATTGACCTCGTCGAGCCGGGTGACATCAACGTGCGTCAGCCGGAGTTTTTTAAAGCGGCTGCGAATTCATTCAAATCGACACCGATTGACGATTGGAAGGCGTATCTGCGCTGGAACCTGATCAATGCGACCGCGCCATATCTTTCGAAAGATTTCGTCGACGAAGAATTCGATTTCAACGAGCGGACACTGCGCGGCACGCAGCAGATCAAGCCGCGTTGGAAACGGGTCATCGCGTCGGAGGATGACGCGATCGGCGAAGCGCTCGGCAAATTGTATGTTGGTTTTTATTTCCCACCTGAGGCAAAAGCGCGCGCGCTCGAGCTCGTCAACAATTTGAA
>QHMR01000025.1 GCA_003217875.1 Verrucomicrobiota bacterium | reverse complement strand
GCTCATGAAACGAATTCACCGCTTCGGCGAGTTTTGCGGCATCATTGCGGACATTCGGCTCGAGTGTTTGCGCGAATTCTTCCTCTCTCGTGATGTATTCGCTCTCCTCCGTGAGCGACAAGTAACTGTAAACCGGTGTCAGCACATCCGCGCCTAACGCGAGTGAGAGCCGCTTCTCGATGCTGTTAGCGTTGTGCAGATCTGGCGTGATCAACATGAAACCGAGGTCAGCTTTCGGTGTCACCACGGCTAGCGTGAGCAATTGCGTCGATTGCATCGCGCGCACCTCCTGCACAAGCGACGACAGATTCGTCTTAGCAGCATTTTGTTCTTCCCGGCTGAGCAATTGCCATTGCCCGTACTCCACTCGGTAAAAGAGATGCAGACAATGCCAGCCATCCTCTGGAACCAGCGCAGTGTTCTTGTCGGTCATCGTGCTAGTCTCGGACGCGATAATTTCCGGTCAAGGTTAGCGCATCTCAAGGAAGGACGGCTGCGCAGCCGTCAGGTTTAGAATTAACGGCTGCCCGAGCCATCGCTCCTTGAGATGCGCCCTACCCAGGCATTTGCGCTTTCGGCAGATGCGCCATGCAGTATTCTTCCCCATCGCGCGCGACGCGAAAATCCAAGCTTGGATCGCTCAACTCCGTTGCACCACAGACCGCACAGCGATGCAGGGCGTCATCGGCGCTGCGTGAATGCTCTTCAAAACGTCTTCGACGCGTTGAAACTTCGCGGCGATGCGTCGCCTGGCGAATAATTTCCGGCCCGAAGAAGATGAAATAATTCGCGAAAGCGGCAATGAGTGCAGCACGGTACGAATTCGAGTTCAGGACAAATCCAAGTAGCAAAAACGCGGCGAAAACCCAGGCGAGCCACTTGATTTTTATCGGTAAAATGAATAGCACATAAATAATCTCGTCGGGATAGAATCGCGCAAAGGCAAAGAACAACGACGCAATCAGCATGCCGTTCGAAAAGTTAGAGCCGAAAAAAAATGCGGCGATCGTTGTGCCGATCATACCCACAAAGAAATAGAGCGTTAGCCGGAAGGGACCCCACGCCCGTTCGAGGCCTTCGCCGATAAACCACAGAAACCAGAGGGCCAGCACGACCCAGAAGCTGAGCGTTTGCGGAACAAAGATGTAAGTGATCAGTCGCCAGACCTCGCCGTGACGAATGCGCGCCGGATCGAGATCGAGGGCGGACCGGAAATTGGGGTTGAGCCACATCAGCGCCCACACCAGCGCAGTGAAGCCAATCACGATTCGGATCAATCCAGGAATGCCAAGAAAACCAAAACGGCGTTCGAGTTTATCCAGCCACGTCATTGCTCGCCGAAAGTAGCGCAACAATCCCTCACCTCAATCCTCTCTCCTTCAAAAATGGAGAGACAAACCTGCACTCATACACCTCAGAATGGGAGGGAGGCAGTTTTCCTCTTCTCCTCGATTGACTGGAGGATGAAGGTGAAGAGTCGAAGCTCGGAAGGTGAACGACTGCCTCGGGTCCTTGCGCAACACTCGCCCGAGCCTAGTTTCGCTCGTGATTGAAGACTCTCCGAGAAAAACGCCGCTTTATGACGAACACGTGTGGCTCGGCGCAAAAATGGTTCCATTCGCCGGCTGGCTGATGCCGGTTCAGTACACCAGCATCGTTGATGAACATCAGGCCGTACGAAACGCCCTCGGCATCTTCGACATTTCGCACATGGGACAATTTATCGTCGATGGCGCGGGCGCGCGCGAATGGCTGAATACCATGCTTACAAACAACACCAACAAGCTCGATATTAGCATGGGTCAATACAGCTTTCTGCTGAACGAGCGCGGCGGCATCATCGATGACTTAATTGTGTATCGGATCGGCGACCAAAAGTTTCTGCTCGTCGTAAATGCGGCTCGCACAGAAGAGGATTTTGCCTGGCTGCAAAATCATGTTCCAGCTGTAGAACCGGCTGTGTCAACCGCGAAGGAAATCCGTCTCACGGATCGCAGTGCAAAATTTGGCGGTGTCGCGATTCAAGGTCCACGCACTGCAGAGCTATTTCATGCTCTGTTTGGCATCGATGCCGATCTTCCATCACGAAATTCGATTGCCGATCTTCCATTCGACGGGACGACTGTTTCCGTCGCGCGCACCGGCTACACCGGCGAAGACGGCATCGAAATTTTCTTTCGCGCGACGGATGCAGTAGAGCTTTGGAGTTCGGCGCTCGAAAAAGGCAAACCGTTTGGAATCAAACCGTGCGGCCTGGGCGCGCGCGACACCTTGAGGCTCGAAATGTGCTATCCGCTCAATGGTTCTGATCTGTCGCCGAAACGAAATCCAATCGGGGCAGGACTCGGATTCTTTGTCGATCTGACGAAGCGAAACTTCATCGGCCGCGACGCCTTGTTGAAGACAAAAGAAAACGGAGCGCCCGAAAAGCTCGTCGCATTCCGGATGAAAGAGAAAGGACCGCCGCCGCGACCGCACTACGCGGTTTTTCAAAATGGCGAGCGCATCGGCGAAGCAACGAGCGGCACGCTTTCTCCGAGCTTGAATTACGGAATCGGAATGGCTTACATCGATGCCGCGCACGTCAAAATTGGCGCACAAATCGATATCGAGATTCGGGGCAAAAAATTCCCGGCTATCATCGAAAAGAAACCGCTCTACAAGAAATAACCATGAACATCCCAGACGATTTGCTTTACACCGAGAGTCACGAATGGATTAAGCGCGAAGGGGACAAGATACGCGTCGGCATCACCGACCACGCGCAATCTGAATTGACCGATGTGGTTTATGTGGAACTGCCGAAAATGGATCGGCAAGCGAACGCAAAAGAAGCGATTGCGGTTATCGAATCGGTCAAAGCCGCCAGTGACATCTACGCGCCGGTGCAGGGCACAATTGTCGACGTGAACAAAGCGCTCGAAGCCGACCCGGGTCTAATCAACCGCGAACCGTATGGGCAGGGTTGGATTTTCGTTCTCAAGATCGATAATGCCGACGATCTCAAGCAATTGAAAGATGCGGAGGGATATAAGAAGCAGATCGCGTAGCCATCCGCATCCGTCAGCGCGCGCGCGCCAATCCGCGGCCGTGTCACGAAGCAGATCTGTTTTTCTTGACAGCGAAACCGATGTAACCCCAGCGACCCCATTCGTAATGCGAGGTGCGCTGCTCATCGCGGCGGCCGGTTTTTTTGTCGTGCGCATAGGTCTTGGTTACGAATTCTGGAAACGCGGCGTTCATCTGCACGTCATGCGATACAAGTAATCCGCCGTGGCTCAGGCGCGGCCAGAATTGGCGGAACTCCCAAAGCATGTGGCGGTAGCTGTGGGAGCTGTCGTGCAAGAACATGTCGATCGAACGAGGCAGTTGATCGCGCTTGAGAAAATCCTCGACCTTGCCGCGCATCGGGACGAATCCGCCCAAGGCAGATCGCAATTCGTTTGGGATCAAAGCGCCCTGCTCGCATTCTTCGCTCCACTCAATGCTGTAAAGTTTGGCCGTTGTGAGCTTTTCATCTGCGAGCGCTTTCAGAATGAATGCCGAGGACATCCCAATGAATCCGCCCGACTCGACCGACGCCGCCGGTCGAAGCCAGCGCGTCAATCCATAAAGCGTCGCGCAATCCAGCGCTCCCATGACGCCTTCGCTGCCGTACGCGTCGCGGCGCCGGATCATTTCCACCATGAAATCACTCGCTCGAATTTCCTGTGCGAAACGCACCACACTATCCCACATCGCGTAAAAAGGCGTCGACCTCGTCTGAATCCGAGCTGGGTCGTCCGGTGGCGCCTGCGCTTGCCGCTGAAATACGCGCATTGTAATAAGTGGGAACAATCGCTGCGCTTTTAACTGGCGCGAATGTTAATTTCCCTTTTCCATTAAGGTATTAAACCGCAATCCAAATCTCTCTCTGGGAAATGCACGCTGGAAGCGTTCGCTCCTGCAAGTCGCCCTTTTTTCCCAGCTAAGCTGTGCTTAATTCCTCCGTTTTCCCCATGAGCAGCAAACCGAAGGCGCGTGAGGCAGAGCTTAACTTCGAAGGTGCGATGGATCGGCTCGAAAAAATTGTAGAGCAGATGGAGTCCGGCAAATTGCCGCTCGAAGATCTGATCGTGCGCTACGAAGAAGGGATGAGCCTTGTAAAAGTTTGCCAGGAACGGCTTGCCAAGGCCGAGCAAAAGATCGAAATCATTGCCCGCAATAGCGCAGGCAAACCCGAAGTTAAAGAGTTCGAGCCAACGCAGGCGCCGGAGAAACCGGCCAGCATGGCCGACGAGTCCCCAAGCACCAATGACGAAATCAAGCTCTTCTGAGAAGTCTCAGCCAACCGAGGTACCAGCCGCGCCCAAGCGGCTCCTCGACGGCATCGGTTCTCCCGCCGACATCAAAGCGCTGCGCGAACAGGATCTGCCGCAGCTTGCGCAGGAAGTCCGCGATGAACTGATCAAGGTCCTTTCCCAAACCGGGGGACACCTCGGGCCGAACCTCGGCGTGGTCGAGCTGACCATTGCGTTGCATCGCGTGTTCGACACACCGAGCGACCGCTTCGTGATGGATGTAAGTCATCAGGGTTATGTGCACAAAATGTTCACCGGCCGGCTCGATCGTTTTGGCACGATGCGCCAATTCGGCGGGCTCAATGGTTTTCTTTTGCGAACAGAAAGCGAACACGATTGCTATGGTGCGGGGCACGCGGGCACCGCGCTTTCCGCGGCGCTCGGAATGGCGGTCGGACGCGACTTGCGCGGCGGGGACGAAAATATCGTGGTGGTCGCAGGCGATGCCGCATTCACCTGCGGAATCAGCTATGAAGCGCTCAACAACGTGAAAGCGCATACGAAGCGCTTCATCGTCGTGCTGAACGATAATGAATGGTCGATCGCCAAAAATGTAGGCGCGATCGCCAGCTACCTGAACACCATTGTCACCAGCCCGACGTTTACTCACCTGCATGAGAAAGCGCGCCACTTTGTGGAAAGTGTTGCCGGAAAATCCGTGGCGGAATTTGCGCATAAAGTCGAGGAAAGCGTCAAGGGCCTGATCGTGCCGAGCGTCATCTTCGAGGAGCTTGGGTTGCGTTACTATGGGCCGATCGACGGACACGATATTCCCTTGCTTATTCGAACGTTTGAGTTTTTGAAAACGCAGGAAGAACCGGTCCTGCTGCATATCCTTACTCAAAAAGGCAAAGGATATGCGCCGGCGCTCAAGCAGCCCGATAAGTTTCATGGGCTTGGCAAATACAAGATCGAGAGCGGCGAGACTGCGCCGACGCCCACGCCGACATATTCGGAAATTATCGGTAAAACACTGGCGAAATTAGCGGAGACAAACCAAAAAATCGTTGCAATCACCGCAGCGATGCCAAGCGGCACCGGACTATCGCATTTTCAGAAAGCACATCCGACGCGCTATTTCGATGTCGGCATTGCGGAAGAACACGCCACGCTTTTCGCGTGCGGCCTCGCTACTCAGGGACTTCAGCCTTTTCTGGCGATTTACTCCACGTTTTTCCAACGCGCCTACGACATGGCGATCCATGACATCGCCATCCAAAACCTGAACGTGAAGCTGTGCATGGACCGCGCCGGCTTAAGCGGCGATGACGGGCCCACGCACCATGGCTTGTTTGACATCGGTTACCTGCGGCACGTGCCGAATTGGGTGCACATGCAACCGAAGGACGAGGACGAATTTGTCGACATGCTTTGGACGATGTCGCACTACAACTCCGGTCCGATCGCCATACGTTATCCGCGGGGATCAGGACCCGGTGTACAAATCAAACCCGAAGCCAAGCTTCTCGAGATTGGCAAGGCCGAAGTTGTACAGCACGGACGCGACGTGGCGATTTTCGGCTTGGGCAATATGTTTGAAGTCGCCGAAGAAGCCGCGCGCAAACTTGAAGAGAAGGGAATTTCCGTTGCGCTCATCAATCCGCGCTGGATCAAGCCCATGGACACGGGCACGCTGGAATTTTTCGCGCGCAGCGTAGAGATCGTGTGCACGATCGAAGATCACGTTCTGCACAACGGCTTTGGATGCGCGGTGATGGAACATTTGCACTCACAAATGATCAACACGCCAGTGGTGCGGATCGGTTGGCCCGATCAATTCATCGAGCACGGCGCCGTTCCGATTTTGCGCAAGAAGCACGGCATCACTGCCGACGCGCTCGTGGAAAAAGTGCTGCCGCTTCTGCACAAAAAATCGCGTGTCAGGCCATCGGTAGCCTGACGAAAAGCGAAGGGCGCCTTCGGTTCCGAAAGCGCCCTTCATGATTTCGATGGCGGTAAGCCGAATTCTGTCCAGTCGCCTTGGCGACCGCGATGATCATTCATCTCTCACGGATTTCTCCGAAAGCCCGGCGAATTTTCATTCGCCGTAGTGCGACGATACCCGAGGATCTTTGGCGGGCCGGCTGCCCTTCCTCTGTTCTGTCTTGCACCACATGGGGTTTTTCGTGCCTCGCGAATTGCTCCGCGAGCGGTGAGCTCTTACCTCGCCTTTTCACCCTTGCCTGCACTTCTTTCAAAGAACCGGCGGTGTCTTTTTCTGTGACACTTTCCGTCAACGTCTGCTTTCGCGAACGTCGCCCGCGTATTTTACGCGGCATGCTGCCGTATGGTGTTCGGACTTTCCTCCAGCGAACCGCAAGCGGTTCACCAGCGATCATCTGCCATCCGGGGATACGCTACCACAAAAACCGAAATCCGGAAGCCACGAAGCCAAGAGAACGGCGCGCCTGGCGGTCGCGCCATATCGTTCTTTTCCTGATTTTCTAGTTTCCAGATTCCATTCCTTATTCTTGCTTTCCTGATCAGAATGGCGACGGCACTGTTACGAGGAAGATCGTAATCATCGCCAGCGCGATGATGAGTTTGGCCAGCATGCCGCCAATATTTCCGAGTAAACTTCCCCAGCCTGCCCGGCCAGCCTCCACCATTCGTTTGCCGGCGATGAATTCACCAGCAACCGCGCCGACAATCGGACCAATGAACAGGCCGACGATGCCAAAGAACAGGCCCAGCCCTGCGCCGACAATCGCGCCGACCGTTCCCCATTTGGTCGCACCGAAATATTTTGCGCCGAAATAGCCGGCAAGAACGTCGACAGCGTACGTCACGAGCGTCAGCAGCACGAGCACACCGATGACGGGCCAGCTGATGCTTTTGTGCGGCCCGAGCACGATCCGGTGAATCACCGCGGCGGCGAGAATAATGGTGGTACCGGGCAGGACCGGCGCGACCGTGCCAATGAGACCGACTGCAAATAGCACAATCGTAATAACCCACCAAAAAATTTCCATGCGCGTGGGGACAGCAAAATTTTTGACCCGGCAGATGTCGATCTTATACTGAGTTTCCCCCGCTTAAACTCAAACCGGAGGACTTACTTATGCCACTCGCTGTTGGAACCAAAGCGCCAGATTTCACTTTATCTACAAAGACCGCTGATGGGCCAAAGCAAATCACACTCAGCGAAAATTTCAGACAAATAAACACATTGCTGCTCTTCTTTCCGATGGCGTTCACGGGGACGTGTACTACGGAAATGTGCGAAGTTAGCCAGGGGTTAAATGCTTACACGGATTTGAACGCCGCCGTTTATGGGATCAGCGGCGACAATCCGTTTGCGCAGGAGGCGTGGGCGCAGAAGGAGAAGATCGCGGTGCCGTTATTGAGCGATTACGAACACAAGGTCGCGAAAGCGTATGGCGTGATGTACGACTCGTTCCTGCCGCAAATGAATCTCGGAATGGGCGGCGTGCCAAAACGCTCTGCGTTCATCATCGATAAGAATGGCGTAATTCGATATGCGGAGAGCAACGATGATGCGAGACAGCTGCCCAATTTCGATACGATCAAAGCGAAGCTCGAAGAACTGAAGTGAACCTTTGTCATTCCGAGCGGAGTCGAGGAATCTCTGGATATTCTCTGGAGACTGCAGCTAGAGATGTCTCGACTTTGCTCGACATGACAACCACGGAATGAACGACGAATTCAAAACACTAAGAAAATTCGACGCTGGTAGAGACCGCGAGGGATTTCTCTATTCACTTCCGGCCTTGGAAGAGCAAGGCGTCGGCAAAATCTCGCGCTTGCCGGTAAGCATTCGCATTGTTCTCGAATCGGTGCTGCGCAATTGCGACGGCAAAAAAGTGCGGCGCAAAGATGTCGAGGCGCTGGCGAACTGGAGCGCAAAATCACCGGCGAACGAGGAAATTCCATTCGTCGTTGCCCGCATTGTTTTGCAGGATTT
>QHMR01000015.1 GCA_003217875.1 Verrucomicrobiota bacterium | reverse complement strand
ATCTGCCGACGGTCTCCCTGGATCAACTGCGCCAGCCTTGAGAAATGGGTGTCGCACAGTATAATTCGCCGCGATGGCGAAGGAAGGACCGATCGTAACCGAAGGCACGGTGACCCAAGTGCTGCCTGGCACGATGTTTCGCGTCGATCTTCCCGGTCAACGCAACGTGCTTGCCCATATCTCTGGTAAAATGCGGAAGCATTTCATCCGCATTGTGCCCGGCGATAAAGTCGGCGTCGAGCTTTCGCCGTACGATTTGACGAAAGCTCGAATCATTTTTCGCGAACAATAGACGCGAAGTGGCCCCCTGGAGCGATAACTCGGTGTTTGCTGATTTAGCGAAGCACAGGGATAGTTAAGGCGAAAATCAACTGGAGATTACAAATGGCAGAAGAAAACAAAGCAGAACAGAAACCGTCAGCCACTGCTGGCGCGCAGGATAAATTGCAAAGCAGCAGGGACCATGCGCGCAGAGCAGCGGAAGATTTGAAATCAGCCGCGGGCGCTTTGGCCGGAGAATACCGCGGCAAGGCAGAGCAGGCTTGGGACGAGGCACGTGGCAAGGCAGAACAAGCATGGGGTGACGCGAGGGATCGCGTCCGGACGTTCCAAGAAGATGCAGAGCAATACGTGCGCGAAAATCCTACAAAGGCAATTTTCACGGCGCTCGGAATTGGGTTCGTCTTGGGTTTGATCTTCCGGCGCTAACTCCGAAACACCTCGGAGATGATCAGCGAGAGCCCTCGGTCGCGCAATCCCGCGGGGCATGCCGGTTTACTCGAGAATCTCCTGGCGCTCGTTACCGCGCTTGCGGAGTTTTTTGAGAGCCGCTTTGCTCTTTTTGCCCAGGAATCGAAAGCGGCCGCGGTGCAACTACTCATATTGGCCGGTTGCCTGATTCTTGCGCTGCTCTTGTGCGCGTTGGGTTACGTTTTTCTCATCACGGGAGTGGTTGTGGGGCTGGCCCACTTGCTTGGAATTTCATGGGCTTGGATAGCGCTGGCCGCTGCCGCAGTGCATTTCATTATTGCGATGGTTTTGCTTCTGGTCGCGCGCAGCCGCATCACCAAACCGGTTTTTCGCACGACGCTGGCTGAATTCAAGAAGGATCGCGAATGGCTGAAAAATCTGGACGTAACAAATCAATCGACGAGCTGACGACGGAAATCGCAGAGTCCCGTGAACGTGTAAGACGCGATTTACGCGGCCTGCAGTACGAATTGGATTTCCCCGCGAAATTCCGCAGGTCATTTCGAAAACAAACTGTTTCGTGGATGTCTGCCGCAGCCGCTGTTGGCGTGCTGGTGGCCTTGGCGCCGATGCGGAAGAAAAAGATTTATGTCGACGCAAAAGGCGCCCGTAAATCACAGAAGAAGCTGGTCGAAACCGGGTTTGCGCTGGCAGTGCTCAAAATCGTTGCAAACATGGTTCGACCAGTGATTGTCGAGTTCCTGAAAAATCGCCTCACGGGTTTTGCAGGGCAGTCGCGCCGTAAAACATGAGTCCTATGCGTCTAACGTCTTGCAAGGGGTGCGGCTCGTTTTAGCATTTACGCGCGCAGCTGGGCCGGGTAATCATTCCGGCAGTTTGCAATGATCCCAAAGATTTCAGCTCCTCCCGTCGCATCACATCCGCTGCCGAGCGTCGATGATTATCTAGAGATCGGCCAAAAGGCCGGCGCCTCAGACGTTCATCTGGGCGTGGCCGCGCCGCCCATTTGGCGAGTAGATGGCGCCCTTGAGCCAATGTGGCCGGATGCGCCAGCGCTGACCGGAGAGCAGACGCTAGCTTTGACAGAAGCCTTCGTGCCGGAAGTCTATAAGGAAGAGCTCAACAGCCGCGGCGATTCCGACTTCGCTTACCAAAACGAGTTCGCTCGCTACCGGACGAGCGTCGTTCGGCAACGCCTCGGGGTTGAGATTGTTTTTCGAGTGATCAACACGCATGTCCGAACCATGGACGAACTCGGATTACCTGAGTATCTCAAGCTGCTCACTCGCTATCAGAATGGCCTGATTCTCGCCACAGGTTCAGTCGGCACCGGTAAGTCCACGACGCTCGCAGCGATGATCGAGCAGATCAACACGGAGCGACGCGATCACATCATAACCCTCGAGGACCCGATTGAATACATCATCCAATCGAGAAACTGCCACGTTAGCCAACGCGAAGTGTTCACGCACACTGAGTCGTTCGCCACGGCCTTGCGCGCCGCTCTCCGGGAAGATCCTGACGTGATCATGGTCGGCGAAATGCGCGACTTAGAAACAATCTCACTCGCGATCACAGCGGCCGAAACCGGGCATCTTGTTCTGGCAACGCTCCACACGAGCAACGCTTCTCGTACGTTGGATCGATTGTTGGATGCGTTTCCGCCGGAACAACAGGAACACGTCCGGGTAATGGTAGCGGAATCCTTGCGCGGCGTAATCAGCCACCAGTTGATACCAAAAAAAGACGGAACCGGTCGCGTGCTTGCGCTGGAAATTCTCACCAATACGCCGGCTGTGTCCAATGTAATTCGTGAAGCTAAAACGTACATGTTACCAGGCATTATTCAGACCGGCAAAAAACAAGGCATGCGTTTGATGGACGACGCGCTGATCGATCTTTATGACCGCGGCCTGATCAGCAGCGAGGAGGCCTATGAGCGCGCCGACCAAAAATACGTTGTCCGACCACACTTGAAAATGTAACCGCGGTTCTGAAATGGCCTACGTCGACCAATTTCTTCAGATCGTCGTCCGGCAGGGTGCGTCCGATTTGCATATCGGAGAGGGGCAACCGCCAAAAATACGGACGCACGGCGATATCATGCCCATCCGGGATGAACCGGTTTCGCATGAGGAAGCCACCCGCATGTTGAGCGAAGTATGTGGCACGGAGAACTGGGAAATTTTCCAGCAACGCGGCGATCTCGATTTTGCTTACCAGATGGATGGGGATTCTCGGTTCCGCGCGAACTACTTTAAGCAGTCAGACGGTTATGGTGCGGCTTTTCGATTGATTCCCACGAAGATTTCAAGCCTCGAAGAGCTGGGTGTCCCGGTGGTGATCAAGGAATTTGCTTATTTGCGCGGCGGGCTTGTTCTGGTGACTGGTCCAACGGGTTCCGGCAAAACAACAACGCAGGCAGCGCTCATCGATTTCATTAATCAAAATTTTTCGAAGCACGTCGTAACAATCGAGGAGCCGATCGAGTTCGTGCACAATAACAGGCGCAGCATCATCACGCAGCGGGAAGTGCCGGGCGACTCGATCTCGTTTCCCGCCGGCCTCAAGGCAGCACTGCGCGAGGATACCGATATTGTGCTCATTGGCGAGATGCGCGACTTGGAAACGATTTCCCTCGCCCTGACCGCTGCCGAGACCGGCCTTCTCGCGATCGCCACGCTGCACACGAACAATGCCCGCAAGACAGTCGATCGTATGATAGACGCTTTCCCCGCCGAAAAGCAGGCGCAGGCGCGCGCTATGCTTGCAAACTCACTTCGCGGCGTTGTCGCGCAACTGCTCTTGAAAAGGTCGGATCGCCCAGGTCGCATTGCAGTCAATGAAATTCTGGTCGCCAACGCAGCCGTTGCCGCCATCATTCGCGAAGGCGCAACACAAAAGCTCCAGGACGTGATGGTTTCCGGAAGAGCGCAAGGCATGCAATTCATGGATGACGCAATTTGGGCGCTGCTCGAAAAAAACATTGTCTCCCCGCATGAAGCGTTCATGAAAGCCATCGACAAAAACCGCTTCAAGCCGCTGCTATCACCAGAGGAAGAAGCGCTCGCCAACGCGGCGGGTTCCGTGCCGGACGATGAAAAGCGGCTTCCGGGCAATTTTGTCAAAGCATTCGCCACCCGCGCGCGAGCGGGAACACGCTGAAAAACTGACGCTCAGCAATCACACCCTGGCTGAAGCCGCCATTCGGCGAGCACAACCCAGAGGCGAGGTATTACAAATTAACGAAGCCAGCACTTCTTTCTTGCGAGGCTAGCGGAAACTATTCTGTTGAGATCTGCTATGAGATTGATCGCTCCCTCCGAGATGACCGCTGATGGATATTAGAAGAACAGCGGTCCCGCTTAATCCGCCTGCGCGAAATCGATCCAGCGCGGTATTGGCTTGTTCCAAGGGGAATGTTTCTGTCTTTGTTTGCACCGGAACGCGCGGCGCGAGATCGAAAAATTCTTTGCCATCGCGCCGGGTCAGGTTTGCGACTGAGGTGATCACGCGTTCTTCCCAAAGATCGGCGTAGGGAAATGAAGGCAAAAATAATTGCAGCATCGAGTTTTTCCGGCGGCATCTCGTCTGAACCGCCAGCCCAGACCGCGCCGAGTTTTTTTGCGGCTTGCTGCGTTGTGATGTCGCCCGGCCGCGTAAACACGAAGAGGTCGCGCCCTTCGTAAAGAGCAATCTGTGCGATTAAGTGCGCGGCGTTGCCGAAGCCATAAATGCCGAGCCGGCGCGTGTCTCCTGTTTTGCGATACGAACGATAACCGATCAGTCCCGCGCAAAGCAGTGGCGCAACTTCGACATCGTTATAACGCTCGGGCAGATGAAAACAGAATCGTGCATCAGCGATGGTGAATTCGGCGTAACCGCCGTCGATGGTGTAGCCGGTAAAACGCGCGCGATCGCAGAGGTTTTCCCGATTGGATCGGCAATAAGCACATTCGCCATCGGTCCAACCAAGCCATGGAATGCCAACGCGATCTCCGACATGGAATTTCGAATTTGCTCCTTCACTGATTTCTTCCACGCGGCCAACAATTTGATGGCCCGGAATCAGCGGCAGCTTCGGGTTCGGCAATTCGCCATCGACTACGTGAAGGTCAGTGCGGCAAACAGCGCAGGCACCCACGCGCACGAGCAATTGCCCTCGTCCCGGCTTTGGCTTTGGCATATCGCGCAGCTGTAGGGATTGTTTCGGCTTATCCAGAACCATCGCGCGCATGCTGCCAGTCATAGTCCTCTTGCTCCCGCTCTTATTCGTGCTCTTTAGAACCTTGTCAGAATAAGAGCAAGAGCACGAACAGGAGTAAGAACAAGCGTACTAAGAGCATCAGTGGACTGTGGCTGGCGCGGGCTGAATCTCCCCATCGCCTCGCGCAGGTTCGCCCTCGTGGTGCGTGTGCGCGCTCCGCAAGAACGGCACTTTGTCGAGCACGTGCTCTTGAAACCATTCGAGCCACAGGTAGATGACCGGCGTCACAAACAATGTGATCAACTGGGAGAAAATCAGACCGCCTACGATCACCAGCCCCAGTGGACGGCGCGATGCAGCGTCTTGCCCGAATCCGAGCGCAATCGGCACTGCGCCCATGAGCGCGGCCAGCGTCGTCATCATGATGGGACGAAACCGTTCCATGCTGGCTTCGTGAATCGCCGAGCGCAGGTCCCAGCCTTCGTCGATTCGTTGCAAGGCAAAGTCGAGTGAAAGAGATACAATGTAGCCAATCCGCCCACTAATGCGGGCACGATCGCCGGGAACAAAACCGTGAATGGATGCACGTAGCTTTCGTAAAGAATTCCCAGAATCACGTACATAACAAAGACCGCGGCGAGCAGCAGCAGGGGCAGAGAACGGAACAGCTGCTGGAACACGAGCGTTTCTCCCTGGAAAATGCCCTGCACGGTGGGGTGTTGCGGATGGATTTGTGCGAAGGCGTCCTCGATGAACTTGGTGGCGTCGCCGATGGCGACGTCTGGTAACAAATTGAAGTTAAACGTGACGCTAGTGAATTGGTTTAGATGGTTCACAGCTTGAGGGCCGATAACTTCCTTTGTTGATGTTACAACACGCATCGGCACGAGATTCGACATGTTACCTGTGGTCGTGGCAATGACTCCCCCGCCCGCGCCGCTTGCACTGAAATTGCCGCCAGTGTTACTGCGGACGTAGAGATCGTCCAGATCGTCAGGGTGCGCGCGCTCCTTGTCTTTGACTTCGAGAATGACCTGATATTGATCATCTGGTTCCTTGATAAGATAGACGTAGTTTTGCGAGTAAGCGTTACGCAGGAGGCTTTGGATTGCCGAAGTAGAAACGCCGTAGGTTGCGGCGCGATCCCGGTTGATGTCGATCTTAAGGTTTGGCGTGTCGTGGTAATAATCGGAGCGGACGCTGGCGAAGCCTTTGAACTGCTGAAGTTTTGCCATCAACTGGTCGGCCACGGCATAAACGTCCTCGGGGACGATGCCGCTAATCGTGTAGGCGTACTGCCCCTGGGTCTGGCTCGTGGCCCCAACGCTGATTTGCAGCACGGGACTTGGCGTTAGCACCGCAACGATGCCGGGAATAGAACCAAGCGATTTTTGCAGTCGCAAAATGATTTGATCGACAGGCGGACGCTCGCTACGCGGCTTCAGAAAAAGAAACAACAGGCCCTGCGACAATGGGGTGCGCGAGGAAAAACCAGCGAGTGTGAAAAATTGCCCGACGGCTGGATCCTCTTGGAATTTCTTATTGACCTCCGCCTGATACGCCCGCATCTGCTCGGGTGACGAGCCTTCCTTCGCGATGAATACGCCGCGAATGAAACCACTGTCGCCTGGTGGCAACAACGTGAACGGCAAATGGGTAAAGAAAAACCACAGACCAAGAATACAGACGAGCACAATCGGCACAGTGAGCCACGCACGATCGAGAAACCAGTCGAGCGCCCGGCCGTAAGCAGCGATCACGCGCTGGATGAAATTGCTGGTGTGCCGTTCCATCCAGGCGCGTTTGTGACCGGCTTTGCGCTCGCCCAAAATGCGCGCGCACATCAATGGCGTGAGCGTCAACGAGACAAGCCCCGACGCGAGAATGGCCACGATAATTGTGACGGAGAATTCGCGGAAAATGCGGCCTAGCAATCCGGGGATGAACACCAGCGGAATGAAAACCGCTGCGAGTGAAAGCGTCATCGACAGGATGGTAAAGGAAATTTCGCCGGCACTGTTGAATGTGGCCTTCAGGATTGACTCGCCGTGCTCGGCCCGGCGCACGACGTTTTCCAAAAACACGATCGCGTCATCCACAAGGAAACCAATAGCCAGCGTAAGCGCCATCAACGTGAGATTGTTAATGGAGAAATTGAGCATGTACATCACGGCCACGGTGAGGAGCAGCGACATCGGCAACGCCACAGCAGGAATTAGCGTGTCCGTCGCGCGGCCGAGAAAAACGTAAATGACGCCCACTACCAGCACGAACGCGATGATCAACGTCCATTTCACCTCGTTAGCGGAATTGACGATGGTCTGCGATCGGTCGAATACGGGCGTGAATTTGATCGAGCCCGGCAGGCTCGCGCGTAGCTCCGGAAACAGCGCTTTTACAGAATTGGCCACTTCGACGGCATTTGCGCCCGCCTGTCGAGAAACGGCAAGCACGACTACAGAGCCGGGCGGCTTGAAACCGCGCATCCAGAAAAAGCGCGAGATCCGCTCGTCCTGTACACTCTGCTTAACATCCGCCACATCGCGCAAGTAAACCGGCGAGCCGTTCGGGTTCCGTGCCACGATCAATTCGCGATAGCCCTCGGCCTTATCGATCTGCCCATTGGGTTGCAGCACAAAGGTACGATGCGCACCGTCGAATTGCCCCGCGCCAGAATAGACCGTGCCCGATTTAATCCCGCTGGCTAGATCGTCCATGGTCAGGCCGCGAGCAGCTAGCGCCGACGGGTCAGCCTTGATCCGAATCGCGCCTTGCACGCCATAGATGTTCACCTGCGAAACACCGGGCAGGATGTTGATGCGCTGCGCAACAGCGGTGGACGCGTACTTATACAGGTCCCAGTCCGTGAGCGTATCCGACATCAGACCCAACAAGTAAACGGCCTGATCGTTCGGGTTCGTTTTGGTAAACGTGGGCGGACTCGGCAGATCGAGTGGCAACTTGCCCGTGGCCCGCTGGATGGCAGCCTGCACATCGGTCGCGGCGTCGGTGATGCTTTTGCTCAGGACAAACTGCAAAGTAAACTGCGTATTACTTTGCGTGCTAGTACTGGTGATGATGTCGAGGCCGGGAATTTGTAAAAATTGTTTCTCCAGCGGCGTTGCGATGTTGTTCGCCATCGTCGTAGGATCCGCACCCGGGTAGGAACAAGAGACTTGAATGACGGGGTAGTCGACCGCAGGCAGATCATTCACGGCGAGCCTTCCGTAAGTTGCGAGGCCAGCGACTATCACCGACAAGGTCAACAACACGGTCATCACTGGCCGGCGAATGAAGGGGCCGGAAAGCCCCGAGCCTTCAACTTGAACTAACTTTGCCGTTGGCTCTGGCCGTTCCTTGGCAAAGGATCTCGATCGCAGGCGATCCTTATCTTTGACTTCCCCTTCGCCGTCACCGTCGTGTTGCTCCACGTCATTCATATCACATTGTGCTTTTTGAGGCGGCAGACTGCTGAGGCTTGCTGGGATTTTGAGGAACGTACGGTTGGGGTGCTACTTTCGCTCCTGGCGAAAGCGCAAGCTGACCAGTGACAACAACCGTCTCGCCAGCTGTCACACCGCTTTCGATTACTGTGAGATCGCCCTCCTGGCGTTGCCCCGGCTTGACGGGGCGAAGGTCAACAGTGTTGTCGGGCTTCACTACAAAAACGAACGGCCCACTCTGGCTAACTTGTACGGCCTGCGATGGCACAAGCGTGGCGTTCGTCAACATGTCCAGAATAAAACGGACCCGCACAAACTCGGACGGCCACAGCGCGCGATCGGGATTCGGAGTCACTGCGCGGGCCTTCACGGTTCCGGAGCCGGGCTGCACTGCATTATCTATGAAGTAAAGATCTCCCGTACGCGGTGTGATTGAGCCATCGGGAAGATACGTTTGCACTTTCACGTTTGGCCCGCCGAGATATTTCCGGACAGTCGGAAGATCGTTTTCAGCCACAGTGAAATCGGTGTAAATCGGGTCCAGGCCTTGAATGGTGACCAGCGGCGGAGTCGACGGTCCAACCAGGTTGCCGACGTCTACGTTGCGCAAGCCTACCCGTCCGTTGATGGGTGATTTGATGTAGCAATAATCAACGTTCACCTGGGCGGCCTCTGCCGCCGCCTGAGACTTCTGCGCGTTCGCCACAGCAGTATCGTAGTCTTGCTGCGATATGACTTTTCTCGCGCGCAAATCCTCCTGTCGCTTCAGCGTCGCCTGGTCTAACGCCGCTTGCGCCTTTGCCTGATCAAGAGTGGCCTGATAGGGACGGGGGTCGATTGTGAAAAGCGGGTCGCCCTGCTTCACGTCGGAGCCGTCCTGAAAATGGCGTGCGATAATTTGCCCGCTCACCTGTGCCTGCACCTGCACGGTCTCGTACGCCGCGCACGTGCCGATTTCGTCGAGATACACAGGCACATCTTTTGTCACCACCTTAGCAACGAGAGCCGGTCGCGCTGGCGGCTGAGCAGGTTTCACCTCACTTGCCGTGCGTTGAAGGATCCGGTAACAAACAAACGCCGCCAGGATAATAAAGAGCAAGTACGCCCATTTGGGAATCCTGTGGCTGCTAGCAGGGATGCGTTTCATTCGAACTTGCGGGCGCTCGGAAGCGCTCTGCTCTGTTCTGTTTGGAGTGCTCACCGGCGCGTTAACGTTCATTTAGGACCTCCGCCGGCACTGCGAGAGTGCCTTTTTCTTAGAATCGAACGTCGCTGTTTGATCTGGCCGTTGTGCTTGGCCAGACCGTGAGCTACGGACTGGCGGGTGATCCTCTGGCGTCGATCGTTTTTCTCCGCCCGCTCCCGCACGCGCGCTAACACTTTCATGCAAGTGTGGAGATCGGCCTGCGGTATATCATCCAACAGTTCATGCCGAAGTTTGTCGGCCGTTGCATTAATCTGCGCGATCACCCGCTGGGCGCGCCGGCCGAGCAGTACCATGTTGCAGCGGCGATCGTGTGGCGAACTATTCCGCGTAATCCAGCCTTCTTTTTCCAGGCGGTGCAACAAGTTTACGACAGTAGGCTCCTCGACGCCTAGGCGGCCTGCAATTTCCGCTTGGGTAAGTGCGTCCTCAGAAAGAGACAGATGCATTAGGGTCCGCCACTTTGCCTGGCTGAGTCCCATCGGTTTGAGACGCTCATCCAGTTTTTGTCGCCAGGTACGGGCTGTACCATGAAGCAAATGACCAAATGTCTCGCCATCAGACATAACGCCGGATTAAATTGGTTAGTATGCTAACCAATTCCAAACTGCCAGTCTGTCAATTTTAGTTTAGGGCGCGACTTTGAAGAGAACTAACTCACGCTTGCTGTAATCTCGCACCCTAGCCAGCGGCTGGGCCCGAAGTGGCGCCCATTTTTGCGTGGTTGATGCCTCGGCTTCATTGGCAGTTCGGACGAGAAAGTATCGCGCATCAACCGGCAGATTTTTGACGGAGCTAACGTATTTCACGGGCGCTTTTACGTAGAAAAATACTGGCTGATAATCCGGATTCACCGCATACAGCGTCTCATTGGCGGAGACGTGCGCATTGATTTCCGCGGCGGCCTTTTTCACCTGCTGCCGGTTCTTCAAAACGACTGCAGTGATCGGATACCCAATGACACCAATCGCAAGACCGATGCCGACGAAAGTCGCCACCACCTTCGACCAGCCTCGATCATTCTTTGTCCAGGTTCGCGGCCACTGCAATGCATTCCCCGCGTATATCATTCCCAGCAACCAGGAGGCTGGAACGATTTCCGGCATGCTATATCGAGCGACCGAGCCGGGTACCAGATTGACAGCTACAAATGGCACCGCAATTCCCCAAGCCAACGCACGCGCGAGCTGCCGATGCGATTCATCGTGAAATTTTGAAAACCGCGCGAACGGAAACAGCAAAAGCCACGGCAGAAAATACATGAGACCCCTTGGGATGTTCTGAATCCAACTGAAGAATTTGAAATCAATAGCTTTTAATCGCCCGGTATATTGGCTTGACCATTTATCCATCGCGACTTGCGTCGTTATGCTGTGCAGAAATGGAATGGCCCACGCTGCCGGGATCACCAGAATGATGGCCAGAGCAGCAAAATGCGCAGGATGCAACAGAAGCCTCCAGTCTTTCGCACGCCAAAGGACCGCCACCACTACCGCGTAGAAAAATACCAGGTGCGTTGGGCCCTTTGCCAGCAGACCAAGCCCGAGAAAAATCGATGGCGGAATCCAAATGAGCCATGGCGATTTCTTTTGAACCCAACAGCTCAGCCAAAAAATAGTCGCTAGACCACAAAGCGAGACATAGAGCGCTTCGATTTCAATTAGCCGGCCTTTTTCTATCATTCCGATGTTGGTCATCCAGATGAGAGCGGCGATTAATGAACCCGTCGGGCCAAGACTGGCGCGTGCCACCGTCACGAATGCAATCGCGACAGCAAGCACGGCAAGCGCAGAAGGCAAACGCGCCGTCCATTCGTTGCGCACACTAGAAACTGCGAAGGAGGCGGCCACCAGCCAGTTCACCAAAGGAGGCTTGCGGAAATACGGATTACTTCCTATTCGCGGGACGATGTAGTTACCGGTCTCGAGCATCCGAACTGCCGGCAAGATTCGTCGACCTTCTTCGCCTTTGATGGCGATAGAACCAAGCGCTGGTAAATAAATCAGGGCCCAGACCAGAAGAACAACACCGACGGCTCGGAAGCGGGAATTCATTGAATGCTGGATGTTGGACGTTGAGCTTTCAACGTCAAATCAAAGTAGACCGCACCTTGACGGGAAGACGGCGGGTAGCTATCTTTGGTGCTTAGTCCGCGCGCTGATCGGAGTGGGAACTGGCGTCCCACTCTTTTTAGTCTGCGGGCTGCATGTTTTATGAACGCGGAATTTATTGCCATGCTCGATTACCTGGAGCGGGAGCGCGGAATTAAACGCGAAATCCTGCTCGAGGCTGTGTCGAATGCCCTGCTCTCTGCCTCCAAGAAGAGCGTCGGCGCGTCGCGCGATCTGCGGATCGATATTAATCCGAAGAGCGGTGAAATCCGGGCATTGGCCAACCTGGTGGTGGTCGATCAAGTCACCAATTCGCAAGATGAGATTGACCTCTCGAAAGCGCGCAAAATCAAACCGGACGTGAACATCGGTGACACTGTGGAAGTGGAAGTCACACCGAAAAATTTCGGGCGAATCGCGGCCCAGACGGCGAAACAAGCCATGATGCAGCGGATTCGTCAGGCCGAGAAGGAAATGATTTATGAGGAGTTTAAGGACCGTGCGGGCGAGATTGTCAGTGGAACTGTGCGGCGTTTCGACCGTTCCGATGTCATTTTGGATCTTGGAAAATTTGAAGCCATCATGCCGCAGCGGGAGCGGGTGGTCGTCGAAGACTACAACGTAGGGGATCGCCTTCGCGCTTATGTGGTCGCGGTCGAAAACGGTGTCCGCGGCCCCGAAATTATTGTCTCGCGCAGTCATCCCAATTTCGTGCGCCGGCTTTTCGAGCTCGAGGTGAGCGAAATCGCCGATGGTACCGTGGAGATCCGCGGCATCGCGCGAGAAGCTGGTTATCGCACCAAGATCGCGGTGTGGAGCGCAAACGAAAAAGTCGACCCGGTGGGTGCATGTGTCGGCATGCGCGGCTCGCGCGTCAAAAACATCGTGCGTGAGCTCAACAATGAGAAGGTCGATATCATCCGTTGGAGTTCGGACCCAAAAGAATACGTCCTGGAAGCGCTGAAGCCCGCGAAAGTGAAGAATCTGACTTTCGATACTGAGAAAAAGAGCGTGCAGATTTCTGTTGACGAAGACCAGCTTTCGCTCGCGATAGGAAAAAAAGGACAAAACGCGCGATTGACTTCACGCTTGACCGGCTGGGAAATCAATATCGGCAAGGACACATCGGCGACAACGGTGGTGGAACAGAAGGTAGCGCAAGCTGCACAGACGCTGGCCGGCGCCCTGCCAGTGACTCAAGAGCAGGCGCTTACACTTGTAAAATCCGGGTTTACCAACCTGGAAGGATTGCGCGATGCAGACGTGCAGGATTTGGTGGATATTCTCACAGTCGACGAAACAAAGGCGCGCGAGATTTACGAGGCAGTGCATCGGCAGGAACTCGTGCAATAACATGGCTCTCGTTTAGGGAGCTTGAGCCATGAGCGAAATTTTGAAGGAAGTTTTATGGCAACGAAGACGGGCAGTAAAACTGCAAGCCGCAAGCCAGCCGCGCACGCCGCGGCGCGCAAGACTACTGCCGCTGACAAGCCAGTCGCCGCAGGGAAATCAAGAGTCCCGAAGAAAGAATCAAAGAGGGATGTCGCGCCAGCAAGCGCACACGCGACTTCAGCGGGTAAATCGCGTGTAATCTCGCCGAAGCAATCCGAGCCGCGATCGGCTCCACCACCTGGGCACGAAGTAGAGAGCGTCTCGCTCATCGATAGAAAAAGGCCGCGCAGGAAGATAGAAGAGGGCGAGCCAAAAACGAGACGGGCCGTTTTACCTCCGATTTCGCGCATTCGCGCCTCGCTGGAGGCAACTGCTGCTCCGCCAAAACCTGCTGCGCCCGTCGAAGCTGAACCTGCGCAGCCGCCTCTAACTCAAGCGCCGGCCGAGGAGGCGCCCCCTTCTGCTGAAGCGGAAGCCGTGTCGCAGAAGGTCATCCTGATTAAGCCTCCGATAATTGTTAAGCAGTTGGCAGCTGAGCTCGGCCTAAAACCGCATCAACTCATCGCCGAGTTGATGACTTACAATATCTTCGCCAACATCAATCAGACAATCGAACCCGACATCGCGTCGAAAATCGCGGAGAATCACGGGTTCGTTCTCGAAAAAGAACGCCGTGAAAAAGGAGCCGGCGTTCACAAGGTAGAACAGGTAGTTGTCGCGCCGCCTCCGCCGGTTATCGAAAAGGAAGAGGAACTCAAACCGCGCGGTCCCATCATCACGTTCATGGGACACGTTGATCATGGCAAAACAACGCTGATGGATGCGATCCGCAAGACGCGTGTCGCGGCAGGTGAAGCGGGCGGAATTACCCAGCACATCGGCGCCTACACCGTGAATCATAATGGGTCGACACTTACGTTCATCGATACACCCGGTCACGCCGCCTTTACCGCGATGCGCGCGCGGGGGGCCAATGTGACGGACATCGTCGTGCTCGTTGTCGCGGCGGATGACGGCATCATGCCGCAAACGGTTGAAGCCATCAATCACGCCAAGGCGGCGCCGCACGTAAAGATCATGGTCGCAATCAACAAAATTGATCTTCCTTCAGCGAACATTGACCGGGTGAAGAAACAACTTCAGGAATACGGACTGACTCCGGAAGATTGGGGAGGCGAAACGATTGTTTGTCCCGTCTCAGCGACGAAAGGCACCGGAATTGATCACTTGCTCGAGATGATCACGTTGCAGGCGGAGGTGCTGGAGCTCAAGGCGTCGCCCACGGCCAGACCACGCGCCACCGTGATTGAAGCGCAAGTAGAAGCGGGACGCGGACCCACTGCCACCGTGATCGTGCAGATGGGCACGTTAAAAGTCGGCGATCCGTTCATCTGCGGCGATTACAACGGCAAGGTAAAATCGCTGATGGACGATCGAGGCCAAGCGATCAAGCGTGCCGGGCCTTCCACGCCCGTGAGAGTGCTTGGGTTCACCGGTCTGCCGAATGCCGGTGATGAATTTCTTGTGATGGAATCGGAGCGCGAGGCGAAACAACTAAGTGATGAACGGCTGGAGACAAAACGGGCCAGCAAGTTGTTCGTTCCGCAACGGGCTACGCTGGAAAGCCTGCTTGAAACAGCCGGGGGCCAAAAGGTTCTCCGGATCGTTTTAAAATGCGACACGCAAGGCTCGCTTGAAGCGCTCGCCAGCGCGTTGAAACAGATCGAAACCAAAAAGGTTACCCTCGAAATTATCCACTCAGCCGTCGGACCGATTTCCGAATCGGATATTTTGCTGGCAAGCGCGTCGGACGCGGTTGTGATCGGGTTTAACGTAAAAGTCGAAGCGATGGCTGTGCCTACTGCGAAACGCGAAGGCGTGCAGATCAAGCTTTACAGCATCATTTACGAACTACTCGACCAGATCAAGGATGCCATGGCCGGGCTGCTTGAACCGGAGCTTCGCGAAACAGTGATCGGGCACGCGGAGGTGAAACAGATATTCCAGCTAAGCCGCGGCATTGTTGCTGGTTGTCTAATCACTAATGGCCGCATCGCCCGCGCCGCGCGCGCTCGCGTCCTACGAAAGCGCCAGCCGGTTTATGACGGCGGCATTTCCACGCTGCGGCGCTTCCAAGATGACGTCAAAGAAGTGCGTTCCGGTCTGGAATGCGGAATCAAGCTGGGCGATTTCAGCGAGTACCAAGTGGGCGATATAATCGAGTGTTACCAACTCGAGCAGATTGCGCAGAAATTGTAGGGCGTCCGCCGCGGCGGACGCCGGCGTTTCACAGAAACGCCCTATAACGACCATGAAACATCGACAACTCCGGGTAAACGAACTCGTAAAGCGCGAGCTAAGCGCAATTATTGCGCGCGAGTTAAACTTCGAAGGCGCACTCGTCAGCGTTAACGCTGTTGATGTTGCGCCCGACCTGAAGAGCGCGCATGTGTTCGTAAGCACTCTCGGCACGGCAAACGGTGAAAGCGTGATTGGTAAATTGGAAGCTTATCGTCCCGCGCTGCAAGTCGAGCTTTCTCGCCACGTTGTCTTGAAATACACACCACACCTCATTTTTCATCTCGACGATTCCATCGAACGCGGCGCACGCGTCCTCGAGATTTTGCAGGACCTTGAAAAAGGTAGCAGCGAGGACGAGTGAGCAACACCACGTTCGAGCAAATCGGCCAGGTCCTGCGCGAGCATCAGCATTTCGCGATTTTGAGTCATGTTCGACCGGACGGGGATGCGCTGGGCAGTCAGCTTGCGCTCGCATTGTCGCTTGAGCAACTAGGCAAGCAGGTTCGCGTGTGGAACGAAGACGGCATGCTCGAAAAGTATTCCTTCCTGCCGCACGCGGATTTGCTCACGAAACCGCCCGCGACGGCAGAAGACTTCGATGTCGCCATTGCGCTCGACACAGCAATTCAGAACCGGCTGGGAACTACGGTTGCTGCGGTTCGGTCGGCAAAAATCTGGATCAACATCGATCATCATCTCAGCAATCCGGGCTATGGCGATTTGGTGATCCTCGATCCAAGCGCCCCGGCCACTGGAGAAATCATTTTCGACCTCATCAAGAGCCAGGGCCTTCCGTTGAATCATGACATTGCAGAAAATCTTTATGCCGCGATCTCCACTGACACAGGGTCGTTTCAATATCCAAAGACCAGCGGGCGCACGTTTGAGATCGCCGCGGAACTCGTGCGCGATGGCGATCTGGACGTTGGAAAAATAAGTCAGCAATTGTACGAGAACTATCCCCGCCGCCGCTTGGAACTGTTGCGCGAACTTCTGCGAACGATGCGTTTTACTGCTGGCGATCGAGTGGCAACTTTTAGCCTCAGCCTAAAAACCGCCGCAAAGCTGGGTGTTCTTCCTGAAGACAACGAAGGTTTGATCGATCATCTTCGCGCAGTTCGCGGCGTGATCGTCGCCGTCTTTTTCGAAGAACTTACCGAGGGCAAAGTGCGGGTGAGTATGCGTTCGAAAGACGAAGCCGTCGACGTCTGCGCGATTTGCCAGAAGTTCGGTGGTGGCGGCCATAGTCTTGCTGCCGGCGCGCGCATTCGCGGAAGTCTTGCCGAAGTCGAAGAAAAGGTTCTGGAGGAAATTCGTGAAGTCGTTAAGCGCGGACCCTGACGGCATTCTGTTGGTGGATAAAGCGGAAGGGATGACTTCGCACGATGTTGTTGCGCTGAGCCGGCAAAAACTTGGGACGAAGAAAATCGGTCATTGCGGGACACTCGACCCGATCGCCACCGGATTACTGCTGCTCACTGTTGGGCGTGGCACGAAAGTCCAAGATTTGCTGATGAGCGAAGATAAGGAATACGCCGGCACGTTTGTGCTCGGCGTGACGACCGACACGCAGGATCGACAAGGGGAAGTGATTCAGCAGCGGCCGGTCCCCCCGCTGGATGAAAATCAAATTCGATCGGCATTTGAAAAGTTCCGTGGCGATTTTTATCAGCTGCCGCCGATGGTTTCTGCCAAGAAGCACGGCGGCGTGCCGCTCTACAAGCTCGCGCGCCAAGGAAAAGTGATCGAGCGCGAGCCGCGGTTGGTGCACGTCTATCGCTACGGCATTGACCGGATCGCGTTGCCCGAAATCAACTTCACCGTGTTATGCAGCAAAGGATTCTATGTCCGCACCTACGTGCACGACATCGGCGATACCCTCGGCTGCGGCGCCCACTTGAAATCACTGCGCCGGTTGAAATCCGGCAGGTTTGACGTGGCGAACGCGATTACGGTTGAAGAAATCAAGGCGGCGACGCGGGAGGAAATTCTCGATCACATGCTCAGCCTTCCGGAAGTCTCGAAGATGCGCGGGGCCTAAGGAAATCCGAATGACGAACGACGAATTAATGAGCAAGATCGAAGTACGAAAACGTGTCCACGAACATTTTCGTCATTTGTCATTCGGATTTCGTTCGTCATTCGTCGTTCGTCATTCGTCATTTTGGTGATGGAAACCTTCCGATCGATTTCCGAGCTGTCGAAATTACGTGGTCCGCTCTTCCTGGCCATCGGCGTCTTCGACGGCGTGCATCTCGGCCATCAGGCAGTCATCTCGACCTCCGCCCAACACGCCCGGGCGGCGAACGGAACACCTGTCGTGGTCACATTCGATCCACATCCGGAAAAGGTGTTGCGGCCAAAAACCGCGCCTCATTTGCTCACTGCTACCCCCCACAAGATCGCTTTGATTCGCGACCTGGGCATGGCGCATCTTCTAATCATCACGTTTGATAAACAATTTGCTGCAACCGAACCCGAAGAGTTCGTGCACGAACTAGTGGAGCATTCGAAGTCGCTGCGCGAAATTTGCGTGGGACACGAATGGTCGTTTGGAAAAAATCGGCGCGGCAATCTCAAACTGCTTAATCAATTCGGCGCACGCTTCGATTTCGGGGTCGTGGGAATTCCACCAGTGACTGTCAATGGCGAATTGGTAAGCAGCACGACGATTCGTAAAGCCGTCGAAACAGGCGATCTCGCAAAGGCGGCGCAGATGCTTGGCCGCGAATACACGGTTCTGGGAACCGTTGTTAGCGGCGATAATCGAGGCAAAAAGATTGGATTTCCAACGGCAAACCTTAGTGCCCACAACGAACAGTTCCCGCCAAACGGCGTCTATTTCGCTGAAGCGAAGCTGGAGGGAGTTATTTATCCCGGCGTGGTGAACCTCGGTTATCGACCGACCGTGGACACCAGGAAATCTGAGCGGATTCTGGAGATCCACCTTTTTGATTTCGACCACGATATTTACGGAAAAGATCTCGAAGTGCGATTCATCCGCTATCTCAGGCCGGAGACAAAATTCGAAAGTGTCGAGGCGCTTGTTCGCCAGATCGGTCTCGACGTTAAGCAGGCGCGCAAATTATCTCTGGCTTAACCGGGTAGCATTTCAAAACCGCAGCCGGGCAACATCGCGCACCTCCGGCGTTTTGCGAATGGCGACGATGACGGCAAAGGCGCCAACCACAAGGCCGCAACCGAACGCGAACACGAGCAACAGCCAGATCGGGAAGCCAGCCAACTGGATCACGCCTTCGCGAACGAAACGGCCGCCGCCCGACAGCAAGTAGGCAACCCCGCTTCCTAGTAATGCCAGGCCTACTAGAATCACTGCACGAAGCCATTGCGGTTCGCGTGGCGCTGCGGGCAATTTCGCCATGACGCGCGCGGTGAAACCTTCGTCGTCAACGTACGGGGCAGCTTCACGCAATTGTCGGTCCAGCGTTTCGTCGTCAATCATTGCGTTCATTATATCAATTTGGTCCCCATGCGGCCAGTGTGCGTTTTAGTTTTTCGCGCCCTCTGAGCACGTTTGTCTTTACGGTGCCAAGCGGAATATCAAGGACGCGCGAGGCCTCGTCATGCGACAATCCGTTTTGGCAGCAAAGCACAATAGCCGTGCGCTCGTGCAGCGGAAGCAAACTCAGTGCGTGCATAAGATCATGTCTCAAACCAGGATCG
Organism: Verrucomicrobiota bacterium; assembly: GCA_003217875.1. Taxonomy (GTDB): domain Bacteria; phylum Verrucomicrobiota; class Verrucomicrobiia; order Chthoniobacterales; family UBA10450; genus Udaeobacter. The sequence continues at coordinate 8,714 of QHMR01000015.1, read as the reverse complement.
ACAGTCTGCGGATCATGCTCCGCTTGCCACTGTTCCTCATCAACGCCGACAACCTCTTTGCGGCGGCGCGCATCCTCGCGAAAACAATTGTACGCGATGCGGTAAAGCCAGGTTGAAAATCGCGCTTCACCGCGAAAGCTGCGGATGTTCTTGTAAGCGCGAATAAAAGTTTCCTGCGCCAGATCATCGGCCAGGGCGATATCTGTCCGGGTGAGTTGCCGAAGCAGACCACGCACGGCTGATTGATGCCGTCGCACGAGCTCTCCGAACGCGTGCTGATCGTCATCGACAAGAACTCGCGCGACAAGGTCCGCATCAGTAAGCTCCACGGTTTCGATACTACGGTGCCGGCGGAGGAGGAGGAACGTCCTTTTTGTTTTCCAACTTCCATACGATGAGATAGCCGAGACCGATCAGAAATGGAATCAGCCCGAACGACCAGGCGCCGCCTTCCCAGTCATTGACCGCCGCCAGCCATATCATCAGGCCGAGGCCTACCATGGTCCATACAACACCACGCCGCACATCGGAGCGCCGCCGTACGTGCCGCAGCTCGGGTGCCAGCAGTTCGGCGGGAACTGGCTGACCTTTCTCCACCATCATCCTGATGGTGCGCTGCCGCATGCGGCTTCCCAGAAGCGCGAATATGCCTACCATGATCACGATCAGCACAGGCGCGCCGAATATTGATAAGAATACGATCGCGACAATGGGAATTGCCACGAAGTCGCGCATCTTTTGAAGATCGGCATCTTCATCTTTACCACCTCCATCAATGATGATTCCATGCTTGCCGCGTAACTTTTTCTCCAGCTTCTGGTGAATCTTGTCGGCGAGATCGGATGGAGACGTGCTGGCGGTTGCCGTTGGTGTTGCTGTTGCTGCTCCTGCTGGCGGACTGGCGACCGGCGAAGTCGTGGGAGTCTGCCCAAATAAGGTTATCGGCAGTGCCACGGAGCAAATGCAAAGGAGGATTAATTTTTTCATATTAGTGCTTTGGTTATAGGATGCATTCACCGGGCAATTTAGATTCAACGATTTTCGACCTGCGCGAACAATTAAAAGGTTGCGTTTCGCGGGTGGCTCGACATTATTATTCGCTCTTAAAAATGCGGGTGTAGCTCAGTTGGTAGAGCACCACCTTGCCAAGGTGGACGTCGCGAGTTCGAGCCTCGTCACCCGCTCCAGCCTTCGCTTGGAGCGTAGTGCTAAGCGAAAGTTGGGCTTTAGCGAAGGTGTACCGCCAAACCCACCAAGCTATGGTTGGCGGGCCAGCCTGCTGATCTATTACCGGAGCGCGCAAATGGCCCCGCGAGTTAGCGTTCTGCGGGCTCGATCGCAGACCTCCCAGGCCGTACTGTCCGGGAGAAGAATTTTGCGGCCTTGGTAGACGCCGCTAAGGTAATCGAAATGCAAACTGAAGAGCTTGCCTACGCCATCGTCACGCCGTACTCGATGCGCAAATCGCGTACCGGCGGCATCGTGGGCCGGTTGATTTCTCGCACTGGACTTGATCTGGTAGCGGGACGCATGTTTGCGCCAGGCGCTGAACTGGCAAAGCGCTACGCAGACAGCATCGTGACGGAAACCGATCCGCGTCATCGGGCGACGCAGGAGTTAATTCGCCAGTACATCTTGAAAAATTTTACCGGTGAAAAGAACGGCCAACGTCCGCGGGTCTTGTTCCTCATTTTTCGCGGACCTGACGCAGTGGAAAAGATTCATCGCACTGTCGGCCACATCGTACATGAACGCACCAGCGGTGAAACGATTCGCGATACCTACGGCGATTACATCACCGATGATTCAGGCAACGTAACTTACTTTGAGCCCGGCGTGCTGGCCGCTTTCGATCCAAAAGCAGTCGGGCGCGATTTGAAACTCTGGGCGGACTTTTCCGACTCCGACGGCGGCATCCTGGACCGTGCCGTTTCTTATCTGCCGAACGCGCAAGCCGAAAAGACACTCGTCCTCATCAAGCCAGATAATTTCAAGTTTCCAAATCTGCGGCCAGGCGGTGTCATTGAAGTCTTTTCACGTTCAGGACTCACCATCATTGGATTTAAGGTCCATTGCATGAGCGTCGCGCAAGCGGAGGAGTTCTACGGGCCTGTCCTGCTAGTGCTTGAGGAAAAACTTGGCCCAAAAAGCGGTCGTGAAAACTGGGAAAGCATCATTGAATTTATGGCGGGCCGAAAACCGAGTGAATGTCCACCGGCGGAACGCGACGCTCCCGGCACTGAAAAATCGATCGCCATTGTTTATCAAGGCGTGGATGCGGTGCGCAAGATCCGCGACGTGCTTGGCCCAACTGATCCAGCCAAAGCCCCGCCGGGATCAATTCGCCGGGAATTCGGCCAAACAATCATGATCAACGCCGCGCACGCATCGGATTCTCCTGAGAACGCGAAACGCGAAATGGCGATCGTCCAAATTGATGAAAATAATTTCAAACCTCTGATTGAAAACTTCTATCGTCACCAATAGTTTGCGCTCCCATTTTGAATAAGCTCACCACCATGGAAATTTCCGAACGCGCCGCTCAACTGACTCCTTCACTCACCCTGTCGATCGACAGTAAGGCCAAAGCCATGAAGGCTGAAGGCATTGATGTGTGCGGCTTCGGTGCAGGCGAACCGGATTTCGATACGCCCGAACACATAAAAAAGGCGGCGATCAACGCTCTGGAGGCCGGATTTACCAAGTACACGCCCAGCGCTGGCATTCCGGAGCTGCGTCAGGCAATCGCGGAAAAATTGGCCGCCGATAACGGACTGAATTATCGCGCCGCGCAGGTCATCGTCAGCAATGGCGCAAAGCATTCTTGCTACAACGCGATCCTCGCAACATGCCAGCCCGGCGACGAAGTTGTTATCCCGGCACCCTATTGGGTCAGTTATCCGGACATGGTCAGACTGGTCGGCGCCGAACCAGTGATCGTGCCCACCAGTGAGCGCAATTCATGGAAAATGCGCGCCGAAGACTTCGAAAACGCAATGACCCCTCGCACTAAGATGTTGATCATGAACAGCCCTGGCAATCCGACTGGCTCTGTTTATACGCGGGAAGAATTGAAGGCGATCGTCGACGTCGCTGCCGAGGAAGATATCTACATTTTGTCCGACGAGATTTATGAGAAACTCGTTTATGACGACGTCAAGCATGTGAGCATCGCGTCGCTCTCGAAAGAAGCGTACGATCTCACGATCACGGTCAACGGATTCAGTAAGTCCTACGCGATGACAGGTTGGCGCCTCGGTTATCTGGCGGCGCCGGAGGCGGTGGCAAAAGCGGTGGATTCGATCCAGAGCCATACCACCACCAATCCGTCTTCATTTTCGCAGTACGGCGGGCTTGCCGCTTTGCGAGGTGATCAACAACCGCTGGCCGATATGCGCGAGGAATTTGATATGCGTCGCAATTACATGTTCGACCGCGTATCGAAGATTTCCAACGTGACAGCGGTGAAACCTGAGGGCGCATTTTACGTGCTGGTTAACATCAGCCAGCTTGGGCTGACTTCCCAAAATTTTGCCGACCGTTTGTTGAGCAAAGCCAGCGTCGCCGTCGTTCCGGGCGCTGCCTTTGGCGACGATCGCACGGTCCGGCTCAGCTATGCCACCAGCCTCGACGTGATCAAAAAAGGTCTGGATCGCTTCCAAGACTTTTGCCGCACGCTCTAAGCTGGAACGCGTTCTCCTGAACGCGTTGCTAAAATAATTGCGCCTTGGGCGGCTGATCAACATCTTCGGAGAAGCCGATCCACCTTGCGCTGTTGTTTGCCAGCCTTCTAGTCTTCTGCAATGCCCGGTCACTTCGCGATTATTCTCCACGCGCATCTGCCGTTCGTTCGGCATCCGGAGCATGAAGACTTCTTGGAAGAAGACTGGTTCTTCGAGGCGGTCACGGAGAGTTACATTCCGCTGTTACGCATGATGCGCCGGTTAGTGAACGACTCTGTGCCGTTCAAACTCACGATGTCTCTCACGCCAACGCTCTGCGCAATGCTTCAAGATCAGCTTTTGCGCGAGCGTTACATGCGGCACCTTGATCTTCTAATTGATCTCACTGGGCGAGAACAAAAGCGAAATTGTAATCATCCGCAGCTTCGCGAGCTCGCAGACTTCTATTTCGAGCTATTCTCAGAGAACCGCCATTTCTTTGTCGACGAATGGAAATGCGATTTGCTCTCGATTGTTCGCGAGTTGCGAGACACCGGCGCACTCGAAATCATCGCCAGTGCCGCCACGCACGGCTTGCTCCCGATTATTCAGCAGCAGTCCGTTCAAGCGGCGCGTGTGCAGGTTTTGATCGGCCGGGATGTATATATCGATGTTTTCGATGCAGAGCCTACAGGATTCTGGCTGCCCGAATGCGCTTACGTGCGGGGACTGGATCCAATTTTGCAGGGAGCAAATATCCGTTGGTTCGTTCTGGACGGTCACGGCTTACTGTTTGGAACGCCGCGCCCGTGCCGGTCGATTTATGCGCCGTGTTATACGCCTGCGGGTCCGGCCGCGTTTGCACGCGATGGCGATTCAAGCCGGCAAGTATGGAGCGCGCATGAAGGTTACCCAGGAGATCCAGTCTACCGGGAGTTCTACCGTGACATTGGTTTCGATCTTGCCATGGAACATTTGGGGCCGATCGCCCGCGGGAGCAGAAAATTCTCAGGCGTGAAGTATCACCGGATCACCGGATGTGGTAACGAGAAAGGGTTGTATAATCGCGCGGCAGCGGAAAATGCGGCGGTAAAACACGCGAGTCACTTTCTGGAACAGCGCCAGCAGCAACTTCGGGAAATCAGCGAATTTGGTTTCGACCCAATAGTTGTCGCTCCATTTGATGCGGAATTGTTTGGGCACTGGTGGTTCGAAGGACCCATTTTCCTAGAACAATTCATTCGCGAAGCGGCAAACGATCAGAATTTTCGGCTCACCACCCCGAGTGAATATCTTGGGACGCACCCCACACAGCAGATCGTTGAACCCGCAGCTTCAACGTGGGGCGAGAACGGCCATCTTGGCGTCTGGCTCGATCCGAGTAACGTTTGGATCTATCCACATCTGCACACTGCGGCCCAGCGGATGACTGAAGCTGTGCGCACGCACGCAGAAAACTGCAGCCCACTCGCGGATCGTGTGCTTAAACAACTCGCCCGCGAACTTTTGTTGGCGCAATCCAGTGATTGGGCGTTTTTGATGAAAACCGGAACCGCGTGTGAATACGCCACCAAACGCACGATGGACCACCTTGTTCGATTCAACCGGTTGCACGACCAGTTTGTCACAAACGGGCTCGATGAAGAACTCCTGCGCGACTGCGAATGGCGCGATAATATTTTTCCAAACGTGGACTGGCGCTACTATGTTTGAATCGCGGATTGTGGATTGCGGATTGCGGATTGCAGCGGCATGGCTCGCCATTGGAATCGCCGCTGCACAGGAATCACCAAGTCCAATAGCGTCGGCAACACCAGAAGAATCGCCTGCTCTGTCAATCTCGCCCGAAGAATCCATCACGGCTCCGCCTGCTCCAGTACAAACACCATCAGCCTCACCCGCGAGAAGCGTCCGCGTCAGCTTCGTTCCTCCGCCATTGGAAGGAACGATCAGTCTCGGCATTTACGACACGACCGGCAAACTGGTGCGCGTTCTACATCAGGAAGCGCAACTGAACGAATTTACAATCGGCGCGGACGCGCTGGTAACACAGTGGGACGGAAAAAACGACGATGGTGAAGATTTGCCCGCCGGAAAATATCGAGCTCGCGGTTATCTGGTTAGTGCTCTTAAAGTGGAAGATCTGGGCCAGGTCGCAGACTCTCCGCCTCAAGGCCGCCCGGATGCCAGTGTGAAACTGAAGCTTATGCCAAATCCACTGGCTAACAATAAACGGCCAACAATCGAGATTGCGGCCGGGTTTGAGAACGACGGAAGCTACTTAAAAACAGCAGACGGCCTGCCGTTGTTCACCGTAAATGAGTCGCCGAATGTGACTCGCGCGCTGGCTGCCACGGCTGGCGAGAAGTCTATCCAGATTTGGCAGGAGGATGGCACAGGTTCCCATCGATTCCGCATCTCAAATGTTGACAAGATGATGGCGTTTGATTGCGGCGAGATTGAATTGAAATGAACTGTAGCGGCGGTCTATGACCGCCAAATACGAGAACGGTGCTTGACACAAGCACCGCTACAACGCAAGCGATTGGTAATTACAGATGCCATCGACGCCCGAATTTCAGCACACGCTTGGCAAAGCCGCCAGCTTTAGTGGCACCGCACTGCACACAGGCGAAAAAGTCACCCTGAAGCTTCAGCCAGCGCCAGTCGATCACGGAATTAAGTTCAAACGCAAGGATTTGCAGGAGGAGCCGACGATCGACGCAAAGATCGAAAATTTGAAGACCGTCGAGCGCGCCACGACGATCGGCGAAGGTTCCGTCCGCGTGCACACAGTCGAGCACGTGCTTGCCGCGCTTTGGGCTATGGGCGTGGACAACGCCGTTGTGGAAATGGACGCAAACGAACCGCCGATCGGCGACGGCAGTGCGCAGGCGTATGTCGATCTGATCAGGAAAGCGGGTGTGACGGCCCAGGAGGAGCCGCGCAAATTTTTCGACGTGCGCGAAACGATGCACGTGGAATCGAAAACGGGCGCGTTGCTAGTTTTATTGCCGGACGACAAGTTTCGCATCTCGTGCACCCAAGCCGGACCAAACAATCAGTTCTCACAATTTTACTCGATGGAGGTCACGCCGCCACTATTCGAACGAGAGATCGCTCCAGCCCGCACATTTGTTTATTACGAAGATGTTAAGCCGCTGATGGACAAAAATCTCATCAAAGGCGGTAGCTTGGAGAACGCGATCGTCGTGCGCGGAGATGCAGTTCTGAGTAAGGAGCCGCTGCGCTTCGCTGACGAATTCGTCAGACATAAAATCCTGGATATTATCGGTGACCTCGCGCTGGTCGGACGACGCATTCGCGGTCATGTGGTCGCGGTGAAACCTGGTCACGCGAGCAATGCGGAGCTGGCACGCTCAATCACTCGCGAGCAGACGCGCAGAAGTGCCGTCGCCACGCCGCGAACAATCCCGAGCGGCGACGGAGGACTCGATACCGATGAAGTGATGCAGATTTTGCCGCATCGTTTCCCATTTCTCATGGTCGATCGCATTATTAGCTTCGAAACCGAAACCAAATGCGTCGGCGTGAAAACCGTCACCATTAACGAGCCATTCTTTCAAGGACATTTCCCCGGTCACCCGGTGATGCCCGGCGTGATGCAGGTGGAAGCAATGGCGCAGGTGGCCAGCATTCTGTTGTTCAAACTGGCGAAGACCACCAGCCGCATTGGGTATTTCATGAGCGCGGACGAAGTAAAATTTCGCAAACCAGTCCTACCGGGCGACACCATGTTCATCCACGCCGAGCTGACGAAATCGCGCGGCGAACGTCTGGCAAAGGCGAAATGTCACTGCGTGGTAAACGACGCAATTGTCTCCGAAGCCGAACTGATGTTCACGTTTCTCGATAAGTGAACAGAATGACGAAGCACGAAGGAAAAAGAACGAAGGAATTCCGAATGACGAATCGCAAAGATTTGTCGCAGCACACATTCGAGCTTCGAGTTTCTTCATTCATTCGTCATTCGTCATTGGTCATTCGTCATTATGTCTGACGTGCAGATCCATCCGACCGCAATCATCGATCCGGGCGCGGAGATCGGTGCGGGGACGATCGTGGGGCCCTATTGCGTCATCGGATGTGACGTGGTGCTCGGTCCAAACTGCTGGCTGCAACATCACGTCACGCTCTGCGGGCCGATGAAGGCCGGAGCGAAAAACAAATTTTATGCCTATTGCTCGATCGGCCAGCAAACCCAGGATCTAAAATATCGCGGCGAACCGACGTATCTGGAGATCGGCGATGAAAACACGTTTCGCGAATTCGTCACGGCAAGCCGCAGCACCACGAGCGAAGGCAAAACGCGCATCGGCAATTGCGGAAATTTTCTCGCTTACAGTCATATCGGACACGATTGCACCGTCGGCGATCACGTTATTTTCTCCAACAATGGCACCTTGGGCGGGCACGTGCAGGTCGGAGATCATGCGATCATCGGCGGACTAACCGCCGTGCATCAATTTTGTCGAATCGGACGGTTCGCGATTACCGGCGGCTGCTCGAAAATTGTGCAGGATGTTCCGCCATTCATGATCGCCGACGGCAATCCGGCCGAAATTCGCGGGATTAATCTGGTCGGCTTGGAACGCAAAAATTTTCCGCCGGAAAGTGTGAAGCTAATCAAAGAAGCATTCCGCCTGATTTACCGCTCGAAATACAACAGACGCCAGGCAATCGAAGTGATGCAGAAAGAATTACCCCAGACGGAAGAAATCACCGAAATCATTCAGTTCATCGAACAAAGCGAGCGCGGAATCATTCGTTGAGATTAAACTGCTGATTACGCGAATGAAACGCACGAAGAATTTGAATCTTCTCGTGCGGCGCACGGACGCGCCGATAACGCACTGGCCGGAGTTGGCCGAAACTTGGCTAAAAGAGATAGGCATGATCCCCCAAAGGCCTAACCAGATTAGATGAGAAGGCGGAGAGCGCCTGAGCGTAGTGTGCTTGGGTAAGCTTGACGTCTATGAAGCAACAACATCAGGACAGTGAGGTCACGATAGGATTGGATTTGGGAGAGCG
>QHMR01000024.1 GCA_003217875.1 Verrucomicrobiota bacterium | reverse complement strand
CGGGATGGCGTGTTGCAACGCTTCATCAGCGATGCCGATGCGTTCGAGCGCATGAATTCCCCGGGTCGAAATCGCCAGATTGATCGAACGCCCGCCGACTATGTTGCCTTCGCGTGGATCAGCGCGTCGCTCGTAAAGGTCAACATCATATCCTCGCCGGCCCAGGTACGCTGCGAGCAACCCGCCCGCCAGTCCGCTGCCGACCAAAACAAATTTAGAATTCAAGTGAACAAATCTCGCATAAAGTCTGCCAAGGACGCAACGTAACTCACCACGATATGAAGCACCGATTCTACCAACTATTCGTGTTGCTCGTTTGCATTTGCGCGATGAGCCATCCGGTCGACGCGCAGGCTCAGCAACCTGGCAAGCCGAAAGAGTTTATCTATGTGCTAAGACTCGTGCCGCGTTTGTACGACGACAAGAACTGGACGAAAGAAGACAACGGAGTGCTTGAGCGACATTTCGCTCGATTTCAGGAAGCGATAAAATCCGGTCAGTTAATCCTGGCTGGACGCACAAAAGAGCCGGGTGACAAGACATTTGGTATTGCGATTTTCAGGGCGTCTGATGAAGCGGCCGCGCGAGCGTTCATGGAAGCCGATCCCGCCGTCTCGGCCGGATTAATGACTGCAGAGTTGCATCCCTTCGCTGTGGCGCTCGAACACAAGAATCCCTAGCGCTTATCCGCAGGCCAGCCAACTAGCGCAAAGTTCCCGCTTGTGAGCGCGGCTTGTTGCTCAACGTGATGCGGTGGCTGTTTTCGGCTTCTCTTCGGTCGACTGATATTCCTGCAGCCACGCGCTCCATTTCATGTTCTCTCTCCACATTGTGATTCCAGAGTGGCCGTAGTGCTGTTCGGCTTCATATTCGTCGTCTTTTTTGACCTGACACCAGAATAACCGGCCAGCCCTGCGCCAGCCGTCGAGGATGATTCCGTCTTCGAAGCGCTGGTTCTGCGCAGTCACTACCAGGGCATTGTTCTCGCTCGTTGTATTAGGATAAGCTTCACCCCAGTGGAGCACGAGCGTCTTGAGCTTGAGCTCTTTCAACTCTGCACCGATATCTTGTGCCCAATGCCCGCACCAGCCGCGTTTTCTCATACCGATGTTGTATAGGAACACCGTAAACTCCGGGTTAAGAACCACCCGGTATTCTTTTTTGAGACTGCGCGCCTTCGTGTGTGCCGTCACCGACAACGCTTGCGCTTCAGCCGGATCGACGTCGGTCGCAAGCGCAGTCAAAGCTTTGGCCAAGTCTTTAATCGATCTCTCGTCCCCGGCCGTGGCTGCGTGAATTAAAAATAGAAAAGCAATTATGAAATAAGTCGTCCGGATCACTTTGCCATTCCTCCTACCGTTCCCATCATGTCGCACTCGAAATCTTGCACGAACAAACGCGACATTATCGAGAAGTGCTGATCAAAGCAATCTGAGTTGTGGCTTCGCGTTTTTCAGGCGAACGCGACTACAACGAGCCTAGTCTTTGTGGCGAATCGAACCGGCGCCGGTGATGTGTTTTTCAATCGTTGGAGGGTTGCCGGAGTACTTAACTGTGCCCGCCCCAGTGATGGCCACTTTCAGCGTCTCAGCGACTGCCACCTCCGCATCTCCCGCGCCGGTAGTAGAGATTTCAGCAGTCTTGGTTTGCAATTCATTCGCCGCTAGCTCGCTTGCGCCGGTCATGTCTGCCAGAAGTTCCTCAACTTTTCCTTCGAGTGACACGCGCGCCGCGCCGCGCGATTCCAATGCAAATTTTGACCCGCTTAGCTGCTTCGCAGCAAGCTTGACCGCGCCACTGATCCTGGCCCCTGCTCGCGTTGGACTTGAGATGACCACCCGGATTCCATGCGTTGGCCGGATCTGCTCGCGCGTGCGCAAATGAAGGGTGTCACCGGACACATTGCTGTCGACGTAAGGAAGCAAATTTTCGTCCGTGGTGATACTCAGGCTGGGCGCTCCGCTTTGCCAGTTGGCTGTGAAAGCGCCTCTTATGTCGATGTTCGCGAACGCGCTAACTGGGCGTTCATCCGTCTTGATATGGCCGTTGCCGTGAATTCCGACCCAGTGGCAGCCAGTAGTCGACACGACGCACGCCGCCAGAAAAACAATCGTAATCTTCTTCATGGAAAGTTCGTTTCTCCAGTTACGATGCGGCGGTGGGTTGTTTTGGATTCAGGAAAATGTTCTGTCGCATCTTGAGGTTTCATTGAACGGGTGGAGCGACAAGGCAACATCAATCCACAATCTTTAGCTTCACCGCTTCCACTAGGACGCCATCGAGGTAGAATTCCACGCGGTAATCACCAGGCGCCCAGCCAACTTCGGGTCGCGCCATCGTAAACGCGCCGTGCGCCCTGGGACTCTCAGCGACAGCTGAGGCTTCGTCTACCTTGTAATCTCGAGGAAAGTCTTCGCCGATATTCTCTTCAATCCACACAGCTCTCACCTTTGCGCCTTGCCTTAACCGCTGCCCCTGCCAACGGGCGTAGATCTCTGCTGTGCTCGACGAGAAAGTCGTCACCGGTTTTCCGAACCGCCCCTTTGCAAGGCTCACTGAAAGCTGCTTGGGGATCGCGTCAGATTTCACTTCAGGTCGCTCGACAATTTTTGGTCGTTCCGCCAGCTCCAGCGAAATGCTCTCCAGCAACTCGCCATTCGCGGCGCGCATCGTTGTCACATCCTTCACGATGCCAACGCCGCTTGCGAACCAGCGGTCTATTACCATCCGGCTCGGCGACGTTTGCTCTCCATGGATATGGACCGCGTGAAATTTGCCCGCCGGCACCTCGATATCTTCCTCCCCACCTACGTCGTAGCGCTGATGCACTGTTAGTTCGCCCGCCTGTCCGTTGAAATCCCAGCGGGCACCCTTACGGAGCGGGCTGGCGATCATCGTTTGTGGCGGATTAAACTTGACCAGTTGGCCATCCAGATTAATCCGCGCCGAGCAAATAATTCCCTGTTGATCAATAGTAAGAAGGTCCGTGTTCGTGACGACGCCGGCGCGGTGCATTTCGAACTTCAGGAGATCTTTTCCGTCAACGTTCTCCGTCCCATCGATGCGATACAAAACCGGCAGACGAATCTTGCCATCGGCATCTGTCTTTGTGTTGCGAATATCGAGGCCCTTGCCGATCTCTTCTGTCATGTTGTATCGCCAACTGGTTCCATCGGCAGTCGGAATCAGTTCGCCGCCATAGACGACAGCGAGCGGCAGTGCCGTGAGTATTAGGGTCGCGAGTCTCATTTTGCGCTTGGGAAAATCCGAAAATTCTCGCAGCGTTAGCGTGGTCTCCACCTGACACGCATTCTGACACGACATGGAAACTTTCGTTCAACCGTCCTGCGCTTCACTAACGCGCCGCTGCGTCCGTCTACTTCTTCAATTCTCAATAGCAGTCGCAAGTGTGTGCTGGTTTTGCGCTCTTGTGTGCGGGGCGCAACCCGCAAATCAACCGCGCCGCGTGGTTGTCGTCGTTTGGGACGGGATGCGGCCGGATTTTGTCAGCGAACACAATACGCCGGCGCTTTGGAAGCTTTCGCGCGATGGAGTCACTTTTCGTAATCACCACGCCGTTTATCCCAGTGCGACCATGGTGAATGGCACGGCGCTAGTCACCAGTGTTTATCCCGGGAAGAACGGACTTGTCGCAAACCATGTCTATCGTCCGGACATTGATCTTCATCACATCGTTGATGTCGAGCTCCCACCAGTGGTGAAGAAAGGGGATGAAGTCTCCGGTGGAAAATACATTTCCGTTCCCACGCTTGCCGAGCTCGTTCAGCGCGCGGGAGGACGCACGATAATTGCGACTGCTAAGACCGTCGGACTCTTGCTAGATCGACAGATTGGCGGCAGCTCTACCGCCGTGAATGCGTCCGCCTCTCCCGTTGCCGAAGGGGAGAGGATGAAGGTTAGGGGATCGCGTAGCGTGACACTTTTTGCAGGCAACGCGTTGCCGAGCGGCGCGCTTGCTCCCATCACTGCCGCGCTTGGTCCCCTTCCACTTGGTCATTTACAACAGGACTCCTGGACAACGAAAGCATTGACCGATTGTTTGTGGAAAGACGGTGTGCCGACTCTTTCGATTCTTTGGCTGGGGGAACCGGACCTTACCCAACATGAATCCGCGCCGGGCGCGCCAGCGGCGCTCGCTGCGATCAAATCCGCCGATGAAAATCTCGCGGCTGTTCTTTCGGAGCTAGATCAACGAAAAGCGCGTGAAACGACAGATGTCTTTGTCGTTTCCGATCATGGTTTCTCCACGATAGAGCGGTCGGTTGATTTGCGAAAAATTCTTAGGGACGCCGGTTTCACCGCGAAGACCGAATTCAACGCTGACCCCAAACCCGGCGAGATTATGTTGGCGGGAAACGGCGGTAGCGTTCTTTTTTATGTCATCGGACATTATGAGAAGCTTGTCCGCCGTCTGGTGGAATTCTTGCAGCAATCAGATTTTGCTGGTGTGATTTTTACCAACGAACCAATGGAAGGGACGTTTGGTTTTTCGGAAGCAACAATTCAAAGTGATCGTGTTCCGGATGTAGTCATGGCGTTCCGCTGGAACGACTCAAAAAATCAATTCGGTGTTCCGGGAACGATCGATGCCGATTGGCAAAGAGCAGCAGGAAAGGGGACTCACGCCACGCTGAGCCAGTTCGACATGCACAATATGTTGATCGGAACCGGACCGGACTTTCGCCACGGCGAGGTGGACGGTTTGCCGACAGGTAATGTCGATCTTGGTCCGACGATCTTGCACATCCTGGGAATCAAACCGCCGCAGCAACTAAATGGCAGGGTTTTGTCCGAAGCGATGGTAAATGGCAATCCGCCGACTGCAGACCTGAAAGCTCAAACAAAAGCAGTGGAAGCCACCAAAGATTTCCCGACAGGAATGTGGCGGCAGTCGCTCAAAAGCTCGCGCGTCGGCGCAACTCTTTATCTTGACGAAGGCAACGGCCAATTTCAGAAAAGATAAGGTAATGCAGTGCGCTGTCCGCGTGCTGATTCATGTTACGGATTTGCGGATAACACCGGTTATCCTGCGATCGTATTAGTATCCCTCCACCTTTCGCGCGGCTTCGGTGCGGCATGCAACGAGGCCGGTACCTAAGATGTTATTTTGTGGCTTGCTGTATCGCAGCCGGATCGTCGAGCAAAAGCCATTCGATGACCGAAATTGGCAGGCTGCCGTTCTTAACTAAATCATCGTGGAACTGACCGAGCCGAAAATTTTCACCCTGCCGATCTTTGTAACGACCAAGCAGATTCATGATCTGCCATTTGCCGGTGAGGTAGCTGATTTTTTGCGTGGGACTTGAAGCTGCCCCGGCTGCTTCGCCTTCGGCTGCTTCACGATCGAGTCCGCCCGCGTCCATGAAATATTTGACGGCTTGCTCGAAACTCCATCGGCCGGTGTGCAGATTTACGTCCACGCCGATCCGCGCGGCACGATACCGCGACAGGCGCAGGATTTGTCCCTGTGCGGGCGAGTTATTCGGGTAAAGGCCGGTTCGCATCAACATCTCTTCGCCGTAAAGCGCCCAGCCTTCCACAAAAACGCTGTCCTCGTGCTGACGCCGGATTTCGTCGCTCAAATGATTTGCGATTGAGAGCTGGAGAAAATGCCCGGGGATACCCTCGTGCCCGAGGATTGGCCGGGGATCTTCAATCGCCGCGCGAATGTAAAAATTCTTCGACTCTGGGTTGTAGGTGGGAATGAAAAAGAAACCAGTTGGATCTTTGTCGTAAACACCGGGAGGATTCATGAAGCCGCCCGGGCTGGTAGGCTTGAACGCATCCGGCAACTGTCGAATTTGAAACGGCCCAAGATAACCCGGCAAGGTTATAAGATTGTGCTCCTTCAAGAAGCTGATCATTTCTGCCTCGCGACTTTCGTACGCTTTCAGGAATAATTCCTGGTCGGGCGGGATGTGCGCGGCGCGTTTTGGATCGGGGTCGGCCAATTTTGGATCGGGGAGAAGAGCCTCGAGCGCGCGGTAACGCGCGAGCTCGGCGCGTCCAATCGTCTCCACCTCCGAGCCATTGAGCGGCAAAAGCAGAACGTGCTTGAGATAATAATTGTAATTCGCTTCGCCCATTGGCGAGAAGTCGACCATCTGCGGCAGACGTTTCTCCAGTTCGTCGGCGTAGCTGTGCAAAGAAGCCAACGCCGCATCGCGCGCTTTGATCAAGTCTTCGTGCTCGTTAGGCGCAAGATCCACGTCGAGAGCCATCAAGCTCTTATTCAAAAGCGGGTCGATAGAGCGCGCCGACTGGATTGCGAGCTGAGCGTAAAGCTTTACCGGGCTTTGCAAGTTGCTCGGCCCTTGCTTTAACAGGCTCGGCATCTTCTTCAGACGCGCGGTGGCAGCCAGCGCGCGTTTTCTCGGGGTATCGTATTCCTTCTTCAACAGCGAAAAGATCGCGTTCGTGCATTCACCGGTATAAACTTGCGGATTCGTGTGCTCGAATTTCAGGATGCGATTACTGAAATCGACATCTTCCAATTGTGCGCGGAAAAGGATCCAATCGATGCGCGCGTCCTTCGGCCAGCTATCGGTCTTCATCGCGCGTACCTTCTCTAACAGCGACCGCACATGGTGTGCGCGCTCGGCGATTTTTGCCGACGAATAGTCTGTCAGCCGGTCGTCCCAGGTGTGTAGTCCGGTGTCGCTGCTGCGGACAGGGTAATTTTCATTCCGCCACGCATAGTAATCATCTGCCATTTTGCGCAGAGCGGCCGCTGCCGCGGCTGCACTCTGACTCTTGAAGACATTCGCGTCTATGCTGGGCGTTGACTTCGTGATCAGCGCCTTGTTCGACACATCGGGATTCCGCGGCGCAGGCGACTGCGCCACCATGCTACTTGTAACAAGGGCGAACAAGACAAAATGGACAACGAAAGAATTAATCGATTTCACCGTGCTGATTCTATTGCGTTCCGCAGAATGTGAAAGCCGCGAAGTATTGCCGCACTCTAAAACATGGCCGCGGTTGTAATCGCAAATTTCTCGCTTGCGTTTTGGAGTGCCGCGCTGCTCCGCCGCCTTTGGTTTCCTCACTTGTCTTCTTGCAGGTCCTTGAGCAATTGCTGTCCTAGATGGCGGCGCGCTGCCTTCTTAATTGCGCGTCGCTGTGCTGCTACCGCTTCCTTCTCCGCCTGGCGCTGTCGCCGTGTTCGTGGCTCAGTGGCCTGCGGCAGGTGTCTGATCTTTGGCCGATGTGCGCCCACTTTTCGCTCTTTTGGTTTTGCGTACGGGTCCATTAGAAATTTTACCGCCTTTTGTTCGCGAT
This sequence comes from Verrucomicrobiota bacterium, assembly GCA_003217875.1. GTDB lineage: Bacteria > Verrucomicrobiota > Verrucomicrobiia > Chthoniobacterales > UBA10450 > Udaeobacter. The sequence continues at coordinate 5,359 of QHMR01000024.1, read as the reverse complement.
AAAAAAGACCGGAAGTGCGGCAAGTTGAAAGCTGACTGAAATTATCGCGACCGCGAGAATCGATTTGTCGTAAAGCAATCCCATTACCGCGCTGCCGACAAACCACGCGATTCCATATCCGGTATCAAACAGTCCAAATGCCGTACTCCGTTTTTGTGGCGGAATCACTCCGGTGAGCATCGCTTGAAGCAGAGAACCCTGCGCGGCCATTCCTATTCCCCAAAAAATCATCCCGATCAATGCGGCGATGGATGTGCCTAGAAAAACAAAAGGCGCAGCCGCGGCGGAAATTAGAAATGCGAACAGGGAAATATTTGGACCGAACCTGTCAAACAATCGCCCCAACGGGATTGAAGCGAGCGCGCTGCTCGCCATTGCAACTGCATAAAAGACGGGAATCATGTTTGCGGGCACCGTGTTGGCCTTGTGAAAGTGAAAACCGATCAGCGCGAAGTCTGCGAAACCAGCGGCGATTAGCGAGCCGGCTGCGAGATAAATCCAATAGGGGCACGTCAGATTCGTTGTCGCGAATGTGTGCCCGGTGCCTTCCTCCAACTCGTGTGGTCGTGGATGCAGCAAATAAAGAATCAGCGCCACGACCAGCGGTCCGATCGTCGCGCCCGCCTGATCGAGCGCTTCGTTCAATCCGAAAACCCAGCCAGCGCCGATCGATTTGCCAGCATACGAAAGCATTGCCTCAATCGTCGGTTTGCGGATACCGCGACCGACGCGTTCCGCCACGACGAGACCCGCTGCAACCGGCCATTGGCCGGCAAGCGCGAGCGTGGGCACGGCGAGCATGTTAACGGCATACCCCGCGAACGCGAACGCCCAATGCCGATGCGATTTGTCCGCGAAATATCCCGAGACCGAACGCAACCCATAACCCATGAGCTCGCCGAGACCTGCGACAAACCCGACGATTGCAGCGCTCGCGCCTAACGAGCCGAGAAAGGGACCAACGATTCCCCGCGCACCTTCATAGGTGAAATCGGCGAAGAAGTTCGCGATGCCGATAATGACAACAAACTGAAGCGCCGATCTGCTTTTCATTTAACCACGAATCGACACGAATTAACACGAATAGGCAGGGCGCGTCACTCCGTGCGCGCAGCCGCTTCAACGACAAAACGTGGCAAAGCCATTCGCTATTCGTATTCGTCATTTGGTTAATCGGTGTCTAATTCGTGGTTACCAAATGAAGACTCTTGGAATCATCGGTGGCCTCGGCCCCGAGAGCACGATCGATTATTATCAAAAGATCATCGCGCTTTACCGAGAGCGAACGCGCAACGGGAGTTATCCGGAATTTATCGTCGCGAGTGTCAACTTGAGGAAGGGACTCGATTTCATGGACGCGAATGACCTTGCTGGGATGGCCGATTATTTGCTCCAGGGAATCAGCAAACTTGCGCGCGCTGGTGCAGATTTTGGGCTGATCTCAGCAAATACGCCGCATATCGTCTTCGACGACGTCGCTTCCAAGTCGCCGATTCCTTTGATCAGTATCGTCGAAGCAACCTGTGCTGCTGCCAAAACGCGGAACCTGAAGCGGCTTGCCTTGTTTGGGACAGGCTACACGATGCAGGGAACCTTTTATGCGAAAGTTTTCTCGCGCGAAGGCATCGAGCTTCTCGTGCCGGAACCGAACGATCAGGACTACATTCATGATAAATACATGAACGAATTGGTTCCCGGGAAATTTCTGGCCGAGACCCGTTCCGGTTTGCTTGCCATTGTCGATCGCATGAAAGCAAAGAGCGACATCGAGGGCGTGATTCTGGCCGGAACAGAATTGCCGCTGATCCTACGCGACCCTGCCCACAACCGGATTCCGTTTCTCAACACGACCAAGATTCATGTCGAAGCGGCCGTGACTGAAATGCTCTCATGAGTGGCGGCTTTAGTGCATGAACTGAAGATGACTGGTAATTCGAACAGGTTGGTGACCCTGGTTCTTCTTGGCTGGGTATGCTTTGCGGTCGCGTTGACTGGTTCGTTCCACAGTACCAGCGCTCCAGCGGTAGCAGCAACAGTGTGGACCTTGACCGCGCTCGCGTTGATCGCGTGCTGGAAGATCGGCCCCATCAGAGCATGGGCACTGAATGTCGATGTTCGCTGGCTGGTGTTATTTCATCTGACACGATTGTTTGCCGGCCTTTACTTTCTGATGCTCTGCCATCGCGGCGAATTGTCCTGCGCATTCGCATTTCCCGCGGCCTGGGGCGACATCATCGTGGCCGTCCTGGCATTGCCTCTGGTCGCCGCGATGCGCACTCCATTAGCGAAGACCCTTCTGGTTGTTTGGAACACGATCGGACTGATCGACATCGTTTTTGTTGTCTTCAGCGCGCTGCGATTCGGATTAAGAGACTGGCAGTCGATGCATGCGTTGCGGGAACTTCCGCTCAGTCTTTTACCTATGTTCCTGGTGCCGCTAATTATCGCATCTCACGTTTTGATTTTCTTCCGAGTTGCACAAGCGAGGGGTACAAGCTGAAAAATTCGCGATGCTGACGCCCGCACGCGCACCAGTCGAACATCGCAAATCTAGAAACTTGTCCTGAGCGAGGTCGAACGGACCGAAAATGAACATGGGCGGTGAGGGTTTCGAACCCCCGACCCTCTCGGTGTAAACGAGATGCTCTACCACTGAGCTAACCGCCCGCCTCCGCCAAGGCTACGGCGTGGCAAGCCCGTTTCAAGGCAGGTGATAAGTGATTAGTGAACGGTGATCAGTCAAGCAAAGCATTTTTCGTAGCTTGAACACGAATGAACCGAACCTGTTGACGCGCATCGCGGTGACGGAAAGCGCTTCGTTGTGCACGCCGATGAAAAGTTGACTGCGTTTCTGGAACTAGAATCTGCGATTCGTGCTCGCGGCCAGTTTCATTAAGGAAATCGAGGAGCCGATGGCGGTGCGTAGGCCAGTGTCCTACATGATAATTTAGGGGATGTCCTACACATAAATAACTCGACGTTTGCTAGGCAAGCGTCTAAAAGCGACGCCATTTGCGTCACATCCAGATTTCAATGCTCGTCAAATTTTTTCGAGAACTTCGCCCGGCGAATCTCGGAGAAGAATGCTACCGGAATTGTGTTGGTGGCGTCAGTCCGACCGCATAACCCCAGTGATTCGGACCGACATGATAGAAATCCCATGGCCACCATACGTGGCGGAATAATTGGCTGCTACAAAAACTGCATCCTCACCAGACGCCTCACCTGAACCGCGCAGCCTTGTGCCGTTATATGAGAACTCCACTCGGACTGGAAATGAATTTGAGTTTGTGAAGCGCGCGACTCGGGAGCTGCCCGAACTCTCGTACGAAACTGTTACACCGCCTTTTCTGTTTTGCCCTGTTACAACAGCCACTTGTAACATCAACATGAAAACAGAAACAAAGAAAATGTATCGACCCGTTGTTTGGGGAATGGTCATAGCACTTTCAACAACAAACTGATTGCCTATGTCAATACCGGAGGACGTAGAATGCAGCGTGGCACGGAAAATGCCAAGATGACGAGGAAACTATTCACCGGATTCTCGAAAAGCATGAACACGGCGATTCAAATGTGACGGGCAGGCGAAGTTGCCGCTGCCGTACCGCAAAGGAACGCAATCGCGGCAATGATGAGTGTTGTAGTCCGCGTCATTGCGCCCTGTTCATATCATTTTGTCGTTGCCGTGTAGAGAGCAAAAGAGGCAGAATCCGCCACGTGAAATACTGGGAAATAGTTGCCCGACAAGATGTCCATTGAGACGCAAGCTAAATCTCACTACTCCTTAAAATCGCCTCTGTGCTTGTGCGTCTCGATCACGTTGCCAGGTTATCGTAAAGGCTAGTCACAGCGCAGTCGAACGGATCGACATATGGCAAAGTTGCTCGCCGCGGCGTTAGGAAAACCGCCGCGCAGAGGAATAGGAACACTGCCACCGCACCCGTCCATTCCCAAAAGCCCAAGTGCCAGAACACGGAATGTCGTAGCGCACTGTGGATCGGCGTGGCCCAAGAGGGTTCCAGTCGCGTAAGGAGCAACAAAGATTCGCTAAAGAAAATTCCAACCAACGGCAACAGCGTCACTAACGACCAGATCCAAAACAACTGCGCTGCAAACCGGTTGCGTCCGCGGCCTTTCCACGCACACCAACAGCTGCATAACATTCCCATTGCCAGAAAACCTGCGGCGGAGCGGCCAAGAAGCTCATGGAGTCGGCGAACACCCAAGACATCATGAGTGTGCTGCGGAACGACGAAGCAGGCGCAAATCAGCGCGATAATTCCCGCCGTAAAAGTTCCAGCGCCAATATTTGCGGTGCGAGGCGCGATCACTCCCAAATGCCGCCGCAAATATCCGGCGAACGGCAGCATCAACAATCCTGTCAACGCCAGGCCGCTGGCAGCCATCCAATAATGACTGGGATTATCGCGCGGCGAAAGCAAGTTGGAGATGACGCGGTATCGCCAGTCGTAATTTTTGGGGAACATCCACGCGCTCGCAGTGAGCGTTCCGAAAAACGAAAAGAAAATCAGCGCCAGCAAGACAGCCAGAGTTGATTTCCGATAAAGCAGCATTTAGGAGACTCGCATGGAACAAAGCCCTCGCAATTTATCGGCGTATGAGACGGCTACTAAGCCTGCCGCTATATCAAAGAAATTGATCAGTAGGAGCGCTCTTCCTGGAATCCAATCTCCGTTTTCTGTTTGCGCGGAATGTGGGCCGCAATCGCGAAAACGAAAACAAAGACAAGCTCCGCCCCCAATTTGCGTGGCCACACGTAATGAATTCCTCCGTCGCAATGCGCGGGCCACTCGCTTCGGGAACTTGGATTTGGCGCCGTCAGCATGCACGCTGGCATCACGGCTATTACCGAACTCGCCGTTAAAAGCGGCCTGACAAATCGGTTGCCTCCGGACAACGCTAAACAATCCTCTTTCCTGGCGCTATCCCGCTCCCCAAACGCCGACAGTTCGGCTTGCTCTCGCGCGCCCAAAAGACCTTTGCGAAACCCCCGGTCATCGCGGAAATCGCCAGTGTACTCGTGCGTCTCGATCACGTTGCCAGCCTCATCGTAAACCCGGATCACGGCGTCCTGTGAGCGGGAGAAAAACACAAGCCCCAAAGCAAACGTCAGACCGGGAGCGACTTTCCCGTCCCGACCTTTGCGTTGCCCCGAAATGTCACATTCTCATCAACCATCAGCCGGGGCGCTTCGATGTCACCATGCAGTGTGCAACCCGCCTGGAGCTCGCAGCCTTCAGTCACGAAAATATTGCCCTCCACCGTCCCTCGCACATTCACCGATTTCGTCCTGATCTCACCGCGTATGCGCGCGTGCTCCCCGATCGTGAGCGTT
>QHMR01000023.1 GCA_003217875.1 Verrucomicrobiota bacterium | reverse complement strand
CGAATTTCTCTGGCGGCACTTTGAAATCGCCAATCTTCAGATCGTTAATTCGTCCGGCACTAATTCGCTGGGCTGCTCCGCTGGCAAAATGGGCAGACACACGAGTGGGTTCGGACGCAATCCTCAGCGATTTCAAGAGAGCTTCTTGAAAAGTGGTAACAAATGCACCCGTATCTACGAGCAGATGAGCAGATTGCCCGTGAATCGAGCACGGCGCGATGAGCGCGCCGTTTTCTTCACGATGCAAGGGGACCCTGGTGAATTTTTGTGATGACGCGACAGAGCTGAGATTCATTTGGCGCGCTCGATCAACCTTGAAGAAAACGAGTTTGGTTCGGCAATTAATCACCGCTTTGTAACGGAGTAGAATGTCCAAGCCAAGAACGCCATCCACGCGACCGGTTTCCCTCTGGGAGTGGATTGAATTGCGCAGGGCGACCAGGCTGCTGCCAAAATTCATATTGCCGGCAGTGAGATTTTGCGCAAAACCAACCGGCAAAAACTGGCCATTAATTTGTGTGAATCGAATGTAACGCAAACCGCGCTGCGATGGTCTTACGCCGAATGACTCGGCTGCATCTGTATCCAGAATTGTCTGGCTTGCACCGGTATCGACGAGCAGATTCGCAGGTTGGCCATTGATGCGCACAGACATGATCATCTTGTTCAGAGGTCCGTAACGGACCTGCACCGCTTTGTATCCGGCTAGCTGCGGCAGGCGACTGCTTTCCGCTGCGCCAAAAATCGAGATCGGCGCGATCGTGAGAAGAGCACATATTAATATTAGCCCGCTTTTGCGGCAGCGCGTTAAAGCGACGCGCGGACGCGTGCGCATTCCGAAAGCTAGCGCGAAACGAAGCAAGCCGTTTCGAGCGATTTCGCACGAAGTGCTTTGGAGTGCGATGCGTCTTCGCATCACTTTTATCATTTTGCCATTCGGACTTCCTTCGTCATTCGTCACTCGTAATTCGTCATTTCCCGTTGAGTCCCATCCCCGCTGAGGATAGCGGACACTACAACCCTTCCGCTCTGCGCTGTAGCGTGCGCTGTCCTCAGCGCAGCACCGCTCACAACCCGGTTGGGCAATCGATGAATTCCCATCGGAGCTTGAACCGCTTTGATAAGTGCGCAGCGAGCGCTTTCACGCCGAAGACTTCCGTGGCGTAATGTCCGCCGAGCAGAAGATTCATGCCGAGTTCTTCGGCGGCAACAGCGGCCCAGTGCGGAGCTTCGCCGGTGATAAACGTGTCGATGTTTTCCTGCACGACCCGATAGATTTCCGAACCGGCGCCTCCAGTCACAACGCCAATCATGCGAATTTGCTTCGGACCGAAATCGAAAATATTTACCGGACCACTGAGTGCTCTTTGCAATCTACGAACGAGTTCACCACGCGTCATCGACGCGCGCGCTTTCAGCCCGACCGGTTGCCCTTTGTCTTCCAGAAATGGTTGCGCGGATTTTAATCCGAGCGCGGCGACGAGTTGTGCGTTGTTGCCGACTTTTGGATGTACATCCAGAGGAAGGTGGGCGCTGTAGAGCGCGATGTCATTTTCAAAGGCGAGCTGCAATTGCCGGCGCAGTGCGCTTGTCACCGGTTGCAAGCCCGGCCAGAACAATCCGTGATGCACGATCAAAAGATCCACATTTTTGTTGGCAGCCTCGGTCAGAACGCGCGTCGAAACATCAACTGCGGCGCCCAATCGCGTGACTCGTCCTGAGTTTTCAATCTGCAGACCATTAAGGGCGTTGTCCCAATCGCCCACCTCGCTGATGCGCAGAAATTCGTCGGTACAACTGACGATCTCAGAAAGCGTCGCCATGATGATGATCTAGTTTCTCGTGTTGTTTGATAGTCCCTTAATACTTCAAAGACTTATTCTAACATCGACCGGCATTTTAAAGATACGTTTTAGGCACATGCTCAAAGCGACGCGAGCACGCGCACTCCGTTGCGCGGCGGATTTGCAGGAGAATCACTCACTACCAGGTCGGCGTAGGAGCCGAGTCCTGCGCCAAAGGCCTGGGCGGTGAAGCAGAGGAAAAGAAGGAACGCGCGTTTCAAGCGTTTAACGGCCCAATCTATAAAGCGAGCGCATTGCGGCCAACTGCAAGTTTGCTTGACGAATTCCGCGCCCCTTGTGACCATCAAGGACTGAAATGAGCGTGGAATATACGGACGCGCCAGCAATCCGACCCGAACAAAGCACGGGAGCTAAAATGGCATGTCCATTCTGCGGACATCTGCTGCCAAAGGACGCGCAAAGCTGTGATCGCTGCGATTGGACCCGCGGCGCGACCGAAACTGCGGAAGGTAAAGCTAGCGACGCAGTAGCGGTTATCCTAAGCATCATTCCGGGTTTGGGACACATCTACAAAGGGCACAAACTTGCGGGTTTTCTGTGGATGTTCGGTGCGATCCCGGTCGGGATTTTCGTGTTGCTCGCTGCGTTTGCGTCTGCCGGGTGGGGCCTCGGCCTGTTTTTCTTTTACCTCGGCGCTGTAATGCTTCATGCCTACGCAGTGGACGATCGTGTCGCATCGCCGAAAGAAGACGAAGGCGAAGAATATTGAGCGCAAGTAGAGCGGATTATCCCGCCACGGCGCGATGAATCTCTTCGAGAATTTCGCGCATCCCGTAGCGAAATTTCCAGTCTGGATAATGCGACTGGAACTTTCGCACGTCGCTGATCCACCAGATATGGTCGCCGATGCGGTGGTTTTCTTCGTAGGTCCACTTTAATTTTCGGCCGCTGATTTCTTCGCACATCTCGATTGCTTCCAGCATGGAACAGTTGCTATGCCGACTGCCGCCGAGATTATAAACTTCTCCGGCGCGCGGCGCCCGAATGAATTGCGCAAATGCTTCAACGAGGTCGAAGCTATGGATGTTATCGCGCACTTGTTTGCCTTTGTAACCAAAAACGCGATAAGGCCTGCCCGTCACGACGCAGATCATCAAGTAGGAAAGAAAACCATGTAGCTCCGTTCCTGCGTGCGCAGGCCCAGTGAGACAACCGCCACGGAAAGATACCGTTGGCATTCCGAAATAGCGCCCGTATTCCTGAACGACAATGTCCGCGGCGGCCTTGGAGGCGCCAAAGAGAGAATGCTTCGTGTAATCGATGCTCATTGTCTCGGAAATCCCCGGTTCGTATTCGTGGCCGGGCTCGATTTCCCAGCGCTTCTCTAATTCGCGCAACGGCAAACGATTTGGCGTGTCGCCATAGACCTTATTGGTCGAAGTGAAAATGAACGGCGCCTCCGGAGAAAACTTTCTGGCGGCTTCCAAAAGATTCAGCGTGCCGTTCGCGTTGACGGTAAAATCGGTTTGCGGATCGCGAGCTGCCCAGTCGTGTGACGGTTGCGACGCGGTATGCACAATCGCTTCGATCGAGCCGCGATGCCGTTTGAACAGCTCCGTTAAAGCAGCAACGTCGCGAATGTCCAAGTCGTGATGCTCGTAACCGGAAACATTCGCAATCAAGTCGTCGCGCGTTTTTTTTGTAGAAGCCTCGGCGCCGAAGAAGTCCGCGCGCATATCGTTATCGATTCCGATCACACGCGCGCCCTCGCCGGCGAAACGTTTGACCGTTTCCGAGCCGATTAGTCCGGCCGAGCCTGTAACAATGATCGTGCGCATCAAATCGTAACAGCGTGGGCGGTTACTCCCCAATCATCCATGTCACTTCTCCTGCCGAGGGATCTACTCGCGCGGCGGGCAACTGGCGGTCACCGTTTAAGACGCGCTGGATTAAGCCAGGATTTTTCGCCGCGCCTACCACGAATAATATGTGCCGTGCGCAATTGATGAGTGGAAATGTGAAGGTCAATCGCCAGGCATTCAACCGCGGAACAAAATTTGCCACAACCCGCCGTATCGTTTCTTCCAATGCGGCGGTTCCAGGAAAAAGCGATGCCGTGTGCCCATCATCACCCAAGCCGAGGAGAATCAGGTCGTGTGTGTAAATGGGTTCACCACGTTGGCTGGCCATGAGATCGAGCTGCTCTTCGTACTCCCGCGCCGCGATTTGCGGATCAATTTCGCCACGCATGCGGAGAATCGATTTTTCTGGAACGGCAGCGGGCGCCAGAAGAGTTTCCCAGGCCATTCTGAAGTTGCTCTCTTGATTGTCGGGTGGAACGCAGCGTTCGTCTCCAAACGTAATGCGAGCCAAGTCCCACGGCAGATTGTGCGCGATCGCCGCAAGCCGCGAATAAACCGGACGCGGAGTGTTCCCTCCCGAAAGCGCAATACGGAACTCGTTGCGTTCGCCAATAGCCTTATGCGCTTGTTGAAGAATGAAGTCCGCGGCGTCACCCGCGAAATTCTTCGTTCGAATTACGTGAGGCTTAGCTTCCATAGGCAAAACAGGCTCTTCAGTCGCGATAGCGCTAGGGATACTCAGTTGATTCATTCACCTCTCCTTTTCGAAGGGAGAGGGTTCGGTGAGCGCTCGGCATTACGAACTGGAGTCCCCCTCACCTCAATCCTCTCCCCTTCGCAAGGGGAGAGGCGGAGTCGTGCAGACTGCGGAAAACGATAAGCATCAGACCGCGCAATGTGACTGGCCACGCTTTTGCAAATAGCACTGATGATATTCTTCAGCGCGCCAGAACTTCGGAGCGGGTTCGATTTGCGTTACCACCGGCCGATTGAAGCGGCCGCTCGTATCGATTCTATCTTTTGAAGCTTTGGCCGCCGCCTCTTGTGCGGTCGAATGATAAAAAATCACCGAGCGATATTGCGTCCCAACATCGGGACCCTGCCGGTTCAAAGTAGTGGGATTGTGGTTCGACCAAAAAACATCCAGTAGCTCGTCGTAACTGACGTGCGACGGATCGAATTCCACTTCCACCACCTCGGCGTGCCCGGTCTTGTCGGTGCAAACATCCTTGTATGTCGGGTTCTCCTTTGTCCCGCCGGCATACCCGACCGCAGTGGATAAAACGCCCTTCAAATTGCGGAACGTTTCTTCCACTCCCCAGAAACAACCTGCACCAAATGTGGCTTTTTCTGTTTGCATACGAAATGATGCTGCGATTACTCGCGCTGCGCAACCAGGCGCTCGGTGCCATTCGCTGCTTGACTTGCCATCCTCGGTTTCGTTTCCATAAGCCTTAAGTCCAATAGCGATCCAACGCCACGGCTGCGACCATTGGATGCCTTAACCAAATGAACACCTCTGTCACTACTCTCCGGCAGATACGACCATTGCTGCCTGTTCGGCTTTTGAATGGATGTGGCGCATTGCTGGGGGAAACGCGAATTCCATCCGCCCGTGCGCATGCGACTGATTTGATCGAGACCGCAAAGCGACGCTGCCGTCTCGACGATTTTGGTGAAGGTGAGTTTTTTGACGCACTTTCGCGTTTGCTTGAGTCCTGCCATAGCGAGGCACGGCTCAACCTGATCGGAAAGGTCGCCCTTCGGACGAACATTTTACAGACGTTGTGCTCGCGTTTGCGGATGGAGCGAGACCGGCAGCTTTATCCCAATATCGCGCAACAAAAAATTCAGGAGCCGCTCTTTATTGTCGGGTTGCCCCGGAGTGGTACGACGCTGTTGCAGACGCTGCTCACTGTGGACCAGAACCACCGATCTCCTCTCATGTGGGAAGTAATGATGCCATCTCCACCCACTCGCACCGGTGAGAAACGCCGAATTCACCGCGCGAGGCAAAGTTGTAACTTCTTCAATTGGCTTGCGCCCACATTCCGTTACGTGCATGCCGTCGGCGCAGAACTTCCGCAGGAGTGCATCGGCCTTATGACTCCCACCTTTCTGAGTGATCAGTTCGATACGATGTATTATGTGCCATCATATCGCGCCTGGTTTTTTCGGCAGGATTTGCGGCCCGCATATCAATATCATTACCGGTTTCTTCAACACCTGCAGTTTCGGCGGGCTGCCCACCGCTGGATATTAAAGGCGCCTACTCACATGTTTGCCATCCCAGCGTTGCTGTCTGTCTACCCGGATGCGCTGTTCGTGCAGACTCACCGGACGCCGGTCGATGCGATGGCTTCGGTCTCGAGTCTTGTGACCATCCTTCGCAGCGCCTTTAGCAATGCCGTCGATCCGTTCATAGCCTGCCGCGAAGCCATCCATTATTGGTCCGAAACATTGCAGAAATTTTTACATGAACGCGATCAACTGCCCAAGAACCGTATTTGCGACGTAGACTATCACGAGATTTCTCGCGACCCCATCGCAGCCGTCAGGCGAATCTACGACCGTTTTGGCTGGTCGTTGTCGAGAGAGGCAGAGCAGCGCATGCGTGTCCTGGTTACAAGCCACGCCCAGCGACAACCTGGAAACCATCGCTATCATCTTTCGGACTTTGGTTCTTCTGCTGAGGAAGTCCTCGGGGCGTTCGAGGCCTATTGTACGCGATTTGGCTTGGTCTCGTTCGATGGTGAGAAAGATTCGTCAGCACCTCGAAATTCTTCTCTCTCGCAAGTACAAAGACGTTCTGGCTTCGTCTCGCTTACTAGAAATAATGGTGAAGTTGCCGGGTAACGCGCCTGGACCAAACGCTCTCGTGGTATGCTGCCAAGCGACAGTCCATGATTCGCCAGATTGTCTGATTGTGGTAGAGGACGGAAACTTCGCGAATGAACGTTAAATTCAACCGTGCAATTGGTGCTGATCATCCCAGCTTACCCGGACATTTTCCCGGTGCCCCACTTGTACCGGGGGTGGTGATCCTCGACGAAATACTGGCAGCGTTGCTCGAGTGGCGCGAAGAATGTGAGCTTACCGGCATACGGAGCGTCAAGTTTCTTGCGCCACTCAAACCTGAGCAGCCATTCACGATCAGTTTTTCCGCGGATGATCAACGGGCGGGCGAAGTCGATTTTTACTGCCGTATCAAAAAGCGAATAATAGTTGAAGGTCGACTTGAAGTTTGTTGGGAGACAAAGTGAGTTCGTGAACGCGCTCGTACTTGACGCGCATAAGTTTGAAACCCGGCCAAGCGATCCGCGTCTGGCGGAGTGGCTCCAGCGATTCCCACCGGCAGTGTTCAGCGAACGCCTATATCAAAGCATTGAATTGATGGAGCGCTACAGCATCGAACTGGCCGTTGATTTATCGCGTCAGTTGAATCTCGTCGATCAGCTCGGCGAATGGCGATCAGCTGATGAACTTTGTCGCATGCTCTCTTTTCAGCCGCGTTTCAAGTTCGCCTTACGCTGGATTTTGGAGCGCCTGGTCGAAAGTGGCTGCGCAGAGGCACGAAACAACGAAGAGGCTCGTTGTTATCATCTGCGACACGCGCTATGGCAGCCTGACCTCAAAGCCTTGCGCGCGATAGGTCTCAGCATCGATCCTGCTAACGCTGCGACCCTGGACTTGTTAGATCACGCCGCAATTCTGTATGCGCCCGTTGCCAATGGCCAGCAAAGTGGTGATCACAATCTGTTAGGACCACAAGGCGTGCCTCTGTGGCTGAATTATTTCCACAACGATAATTTAACTTACGCAGTAAACAATTGGGTGGGCGCCGTTCTGGCTGCTGATCATCTTTCCACTCCGCGCACACTCCGAATTTTAGAAGTCGGTGCCGGCACCGGCAGCGCGAGCGAAATCTTGCTGCAGTTAATGAGCGAACGCGGCCTATTGCCACGGCTGGAGCGCTACCTCATCACAGAGCCGAACGCATACTTCCGGCGCTGCAGTCAACGTAAACTGACGGCGCAGTATCCTAATCTGCCGCTGGAATGGGCGCCTCTGGATGTCGATTCGCCGTGGAACAGTCAAGGAATTCCTTCCGGAGAATTCGATATCGTATATGCGGTTAACGTGATGCATATCTCCAAGGATCTCTTGTTTAGCTTGCGTGAAGCGCGCATGGCTTTGGTACCCGATAGCTGGCTTGTGATCGGTGAATGCGTGCGGCCTTACGATAACCAACCCATCTATCCGGAGTTGATGTTTCAAATTCTGAATAGTTTTACAGATGTCCAGACAGATCCAGAAATTCGCCCTAATCCTGGCTTTCTAACTGCGGAGCAGTGGCGCCGCGCTTTTTGGCGCGCAGGCTTCAGTCATGCCAGCGTGACGCCGGACATCGATCGCATTCGCGAGATCTATCCGCATTTTTTCACTGCCGCGATCTCTGGA